>NZ_LIYC01000026.1:0-65569 GCF_001418765.1 Gordonia sp. HS-NH1 | reverse complement strand
GCATCGGGGTGAGTTCTCGATTGCCGCGCACGGTCAGCAGCGGTTTACGTTTCACCGGCCTGACGGTGCCGAGATCGAGGTGGCTCCGCCGACGGTGAGACCTGCTGGGTGGCGGCCTGATCCGCGGGTGGGTGTGGAGGCGACGGTCCCGATCGGTGGGGGTCGGATGGACCTGGGGTACACCACCGAGGTGCTCTACGCCGTGTGGGAATGGAAGGAACGCAACTCGTCTCGCGCAAATTTCGCAAGGTCGGCAGCGTAGTCGTCGATCGTCGAAGGCCAGTGATCACCGCGGTGCCCGGACAACGACGCCAGTCCGTCCCCGAGGGTGCAGGCCGATCCGGCGATGAGTTCTGGCGAGCAGGCGTGTCTATCCCTGCACAACCCACTCGCACCATTCGCCAGGAGGCCATCATGACTCGCAACAGCACCGCCGGAGACACCGCCAGCCCGGCGGTCACGACCACCACAACCGCCTCCGATGAGGCGCGCCCGGTGCGTCGGAACTGGCGTCGTACAACGGGAGTCGTCATCAGCGTGCTCGTCGGCGCCTTCCTCGCGTTCGACGTCGCGGGCAAGCTGGCGCGTCCGCAAGCGGTGGTCGACGGCATGCAGGAGCTGGGCTTCCCGGCCGACCAGGCCGTCGTGATGGGGGTCGTGTTGCTCGTGTGCCTGGTCGTCTATGCCATCCCGCGCACCGCCGTGCTCGGCGCGGTGGGGATCACGGCCTACCTCGGCGGCGCGGTCACGGCGAACATGCGGATCGAGGCCCCGCTGTTCGACACGGTCCTGTTCGCGGTCTACCTCGGTGTACTGATGTGGATCGGGCTCGTCCTGCGCCGTCCGGAGCTGCTGAAGGTGGCCGGCCTGAAGCGCTGAGCTTCGCCCGCCGCATCCACCCCGCACCCGTTACCGATCTGGGATCGGACGGGTGCGGGGCCGTTGTGCAACTCTCGTACTGTAACGCGAGTGACTGGTGTGACCAGAGTGAAGCGTAGGAAGATCGCGGCCGCAGCGACGATCGCGGTTGCCGCGCTCGGCGGCGTGGCGGTCGGGACATTGCCGGCGCAGGACGCCTCGGTGGTGACGACTGCGTCCGCGATCGACCCGGCCGGTCTCTACAACAACGCGCAGTCGAAGTTCGCCGGGGGCGACGTCGCGGGCGGCCTCGAATTCCTGCAGCAGGTCCTCGCGGTGGCGCCTGCCGATTCTGATGCACTTGCACTCCAGGCGATCTGGTCGGACCAGCTCGATGACGTCGTGGTCGGCCGGTCCGCACTCAACCGACTGTCGATGATCAACCCGGCGTTGGCGACGACGGCGCGCAACATCATCTCGGGTGTCGCGACCGCCGCGCAGATCGTGCCGGCGACCACACCTCAACCGGTGTCCGGGCGAGTGGCCATCGTCGTGCTCGGGTACGGACTGAATGCGAACGGGAAGATGGCGCCGGAACTCGTCAACCGGGTGTCGGCCGGCAAGGCGCAGTCGGAGGTGACGCCCGGGGCTCCCCTCGTGGTGACCGGAGGCGTGCCGAAGAAGGGCATCACCGAGGCGGCCGCGATGCGGACGTGGCTCCTGGACAACGGTGTCAGCGCGAGCCGCATCCTCGTCGAGGACAAGTCCGGGTCGACGGTGGGCAACGCGCAGAACACCGCCGAGATCCTGCGGGCGCAGGGTATCCGGGACATCGTGCTCGTCACGTCGCCCAATCACATCCGACGCGGTGCCGCGGACTTCGGAGCCATGGGTCTGCGGGTCGTCGGGTCCCTCACCACCGCAACGGACCTCGAGAAGTACCGAACCCCGCTCACCAAGGCCCAGCAGACCGGTATCAGGCTGGAAGCCACCCGGACAGCACGCATCCCGGCCACCCATGAACCCGGTCTGCTTCCGCAGAATCTCCCTGAGACCGGCCCCGGTCTCATCCCGGAGATCGGCGGGAAGATCCTCCAGGAACTCCTGAAGGCGGGATCGTCGGCCTGACACCCGGATCCGACCGGCCCCGTGGCCGATCGGCGTGAAGTGAATCACAGTGCCGCCCTGCTGCGCTCCGGTTTCACAGCAATACGCCGCGGGAGTTCATCTGATGTCAACAAACCGTCGGTAGCGTCGGACATATGCGAAAAATGGGGAGTCGGGGCCCCGGAGTTCGCGAGGTGGTGCGGTACGACCTACCCGCATCTCTCGTTGTTTTCCTTGTGGCCCTTCCGTTGTCATTGGGTATCGCGATCGCGTCGGATGCCCCTGTACTGGCCGGGCTCATCGCCGCGGTCGTCGGTGGGATCGTTGCCGGGCTGATAGGTGGGAGCGCACTACAGGTTTCGGGACCGGCCGCTGGTCTGACCGTGGTCGTCGCCGACATGGTCGCCAACTTCGGTTGGCGCGTCACATGTTTCATCACGGTCGGTGCGGGCGTCTTGCAGATCCTCTTCGGTCTGAGCCGGATCGCGGGCGCCGCGCTGGCCATCGCGCCGGTGGTCGTCCACGCGATGCTCGCCGGTATCGGCATCACCATCGCGTTGCAGCAGATCCATGTGCTGCTCGGCGGGAGTTCGGCGAGCAGTGCGTGGGAGAACGTGACCTCGCTGCCCGCGGGGCTGGCGGACATCGAGACTTCGGACGCGCTCGTGGGTGGCACGGTGATCGCCGTCCTGCTCATCTGGCCGCTGATGCCGGCCGCGGTGCGCAAGGTGCCCGGCCCGCTCGTGGCGATCGTCGGTGCGACGGCGTTGACGATCGTCTTCGGCCTCGACGTCGAACGGATCAGCATCGACGGCAACTTCTTCGAAGCCATCACTCTTCCCGAACTCCCCGACAGCAGTTGGGCTGCAGTACTTCTCGGGGTGCTGACGGTCGCGCTGATCGCCAGCGTCGAGTCGCTGCTGTCCGCGGTCGCGGTGGACAAGATGCACACCGGTCCGCGCAGCGACCTCAATCGCGAACTGCTCGGACAGGGCAGTGCGAACATCACCTCGGGGATGCTCGGCGGACTGCCGGTCACCGGCGTGATCGTGCGCAGCACCACCAACGTCAACTCCGGCGCGCGGACCTCGGCGTCGGCGGTCATGCACGGCGTGTGGGTGCTGGTCTTCGCCGCGCTGCTCACCGGGCTGGTCGAGCAGATCCCGATGGCCGCTCTGGCTGGCCTGCTGGTGGTCATCGGCATCCAGCTGGTGAAGCTGGCACACATGCGGATCGCGCTGCGCACCGGAGATCTGTGGGTCTATGTCATCACGGTGGTCGCGGTGGTCTTCCTCAATCTGCTCGAGGGCGTGGGCATCGGCCTGGCAGTGGCGATCGGACTCGTCGTGTGGCGGGTGGTCCGCGCCGAGATCACCTCGGAGGCAAGCGGTACCGACGATGGTGCGCAGCAATGGACAGTACGCGTGCGCGGCTCGCTGAGCTTCCTGTCATTGCCGAAGCTGAACAAGGCGTTGTCGCAGGTGCCGGACGGGGCGCACCTGACGCTCGAACTCGACACCGACTTCCTCGACAACGCGGCGTCGGAGATGCTCGAGGACTTCCGCTGGGCGCACGAGGCCGGCGGCGGCACGGTGCTGGTCGTCGAGAAGGGGCGTGCCCGGCTCGTCGACGCCCCTCGACGTCCACCGCGGCGCCACACCTCCGGTTTCGCCGGACTGACACCGTGGCGCAATCGAACCGAGTCGGAGACGTCGGTGGACCCGGACCGTCCGGCCGCGCTCCGGTCGGTCCTCGGCGGCGTCGACGAGTACGAGAACGAGCATGCCGACGCCCTGCGCGCGATGCTGGCCGATGTCACCGAGGCGCAGGACCCCGATTCGTTCTTCGTGACCTGTGCCGACTCGCGGCTGCTGCCCAACATCATCACCGCCAGCGGTCCGGGCGACCTGTTCACGGTGCGCAACGTGGGTAATCTGATACCGACCGACAGTGACGACGTATCAGTCGAGGCCGCACTGGAGTTCGCGATCGGGGAGCTGGGGGTGTCGTCCATCGTCGTCTGCGGTCACTCGTCGTGGCGGGCGATGCACGCGCTGCTCGACAGCGAACGGTCAGACAATCACGCCGGATCGGCGACGCCGTCGGAGCAGACGCCGATCCAGCGGTGGCTCAAGCACGCGGTCCCGAGCCTAGTGGCCTTCCGCCACGGGCACCCGGCCGGACGCGCCGCGGCCGAGTTGGGAATGGCCGAGGTCGACCAGTTGGCCGTGGTGAACGTCGCGAAGCAGATCGAGACGCTCGCGCGGCACCCGCTCGTCGGACGCGCCGCGGCAGACGCGCGACTGCGCATCGTCGGACTGTACTTCGACATCGCGACCGCACGTGTCTACGAGGTCACCCCGCAGAGCATCGCGCCGGTCACCGGTGACGATTCGCTCCGCTCCCGGCGCCGCGATCCCGAAACGACATCTGCGCGTTGACGATGCTGCTGCGGACACGCGTCAGAACATCACCGATCGGAAGTGGGTGACGAACCGCTCGTCCTCGTAGAGGTGGAACGCGATCCCCGGCGGCTGACCGCGATTGACGACCTCCCGGCCCTCGAATGGGAGGTTGAGCGTCGACGACACACCCGGCGCGACGCACAGCGGGCGTTCGGCGAAGGTGGTCACCGCCGGGGTGTGCGCGTGTCCGCAGAGGAACGCGACGATGTTCGGATGTTGTCCGACCAGGGCGGCGAGGCGGTCCTCGTCGTACTGGCGGATCGAGTCCATGAACGGCATGTGCAACTCGACCGGCGGATGGTGAAAAGCGATGAACACCGGGGTGTCCGAGGGTGTCGCGCTGAGCCGGTCCGACAGCCAGGCGATCGTCGCATCATCGAGGCGGCCGTCGTTGCGGCCGGGTATGGAGCTGTCACACATCAAGAAGAGAACATCGGAACCGTCGCGTCCGCGCACCGTCCGGGCGTGATTGATCGGACCGGAGGTCTCGGTGCCGATGAGGGCGGCGCTGAACGGTTCGCGGACGTCGTGGTTGCCGGCCGTGATCAGCATCGGCAGCGGACTGTCGAGCACCCCGTGGGCCTCGCGGTACTCGCTGGCCGCACCCTCGTCGGCGATGTCGCCGGTCACCAGCAGGACGTCGATGCCCGCGGCACGAGCATTGATGTAGCTCAGTGCGGCCTGGATGCGGGCCCGATTGAACCGCGTCCCGTTGAAATGCAGGTCGCTGATGTGGGCGACAACGAACACGAAGAGCTCCTGTCACGGTTCCTGACTCCCACGAGGCTAACCGCAGGCAGGGTCCGGCGATGCATCGCCCACTGCGCCACGAGGCGCAACGCACTTCCGCGCCGCCGATGTGGCTCAGCCCGCTTCTCCGATCGACGCCGGTAACGTCGGACGGCCCGCGAGCGACATGTGGGTGAGTCGCCGACCTGCCAACCCCCGACCTGGCAGGTCGGCGGCTGTCTTCGGGTGCGTCCCCGGGCGACCACCCGACCCCCGGCATCGAACTGTTTGCATTCTCTCCCGTGTGCGTGCACACTTGCGTTCGGCAACTAGTTGCACACCGCAACTAATTGCAAAGTGAAAGTAAAGACGTCGCCCGGAGGTGAGTGCTGTGCCGGCTCTCGATCACCAGGCGTTCGACGACCTGTTCGAGACGCTGCAGCGGTTCGTGCGGATCCGCGAGCGGGCGGTCCACACCACGTTCCGGACGCGCGAGGGTGAGTTCGAGGCGGCAGCGTTCAAGGCACTGTTCCCGCTGTCCCGACGATCGATGCGATCCCGTGAGCTCGCCGAGGCGATGAGTGCCGATCCGTCGACGGTGAGTCGTCACGTGGCACAGCTCGTGGACCACGGACTGATCCGCCGTGAGGCGGACCCCGACGACGGCCGCGCCACCCTGCTCGTCATCACCGACGCGGGCCGGGACCGCGTCCTGGGTATGCGCGAGATCCGGCGATCAGCGATGGCCGGCGTGATGGCGGATTGGTCGGACGACGAACTGCACACCCTGGTCAGGCTTCTCGGACGATTCGTCGACGCTGCCGATGCGGCCCTCAACCCGGCGTGCCCAGCCCGCACGCCGGACGCGGATGCACGAAACCCGTGAAAGGACGACAATGACAGACTCCCCGTCGGGCGCCGACACAGTGGCCCACGACGATGAGGTCGCCGGTGCCGGACTGACCCATCGCCAGATCCTGACCATCCTGGCCGGACTCATGATGGGCATGTTCCTCGCCGCGCTCGACCAGACCATCGTGTCGACTGCGATCCGGACCATCGCCGACGACCTGCAGGGCTACGACATGCAGGCCTGGGTGACCACGGCCTACCTCGTCACCGCGACGATCGTGACACCCCTGTACGGCAAACTGTCCGACCTCTACGGCCGCAAACCGTTCTTCCTGCTGGCGATCTCGATCTTCATCGTCGGTTCGTTGCTGTGCACGATCGCCACGTCGATGTACGAGCTGGCCGCGTTCCGCGCTTTCCAGGGACTCGGCGCGGGCGGGCTGATGACCCTCGCCTTGACCACCATCGGCGACATCGTGCCGCCGCGCGAACGTGCCAAGTACCAGGGCTACTTCCTCGCCGTGTTCGGTACCTCCAGTGTTCTCGGCCCGGTCCTCGGTGGCCTGTTCGCCGGCCAGACGACGATTCTGTGGGTGGCCGGCTGGCGCTGGGTGTTCCTCGTGAACGTGCCGATCGGCCTCGTCGCACTCTTCGTGGTCTACAAGGTGCTCAACTACGACCAGCAGAAGGGTGTCGGCGGGCGAACCGACTACTGGGGCGCGACAGCGCTCGCCGTCGCGGTGGCGCCGCTGCTCATCGTCGCCGAACAAGGGCGCCAATGGGGTTGGAGCTCCGGGCTCTCGATTCTCTGCTACGTGATCGGCGTGCTCGGTATCGCCGCGTTCATCTGGATCGAGCACAAGATGGGCGACGACGCGCTTATTCCGTTGCGCGTCTTCCAGAACCGGGTGTTCAGCCAGGGCATCATCATCTCGGTCGTCATCGGTGCCGTCATGTTCGGCGGAATCTCGATGCTGCCGCAGTACTTTCAGGTCCTCCGCGGATCGAGCCCGATGGTCGCCGGGCTGCAGATGCTACCGATGGTGCTCGGTCTCATGACCGGCTCGATCCTGTCGGGCCAGCTGATCTCCCGTACCGGCCGCTACAAGATCTTCACGATCGTCGGTGCGGTGCTGATCACCGCCGCCACCTTTCTGCTGCACCTGGTCGGCACCGACACCCCGGTCTACCTGGTCATGCTGATGGCGGCGCTGCTCGGTTTCGGTCTCGGCAACCTGATGCAGCCGATCACCCTTGCCATGCAGAACATCCTGCCGCCCACGGACATGGGCCTGTCCACCGGTACCGCCACCTTCTTCCGCCAGATCGGCGGGACACTCGGCGTCGCGGTCTTCTTCTCGATGCTGTTCTCGTTCATGGGGCCGAGCATCCAGGACGAGATGGTCGCCGCGGCAGCCGAGCCCGAGTACCGGGCCGCGGTCGTGGAGGCCTCCCAGAGCAGCGACCCGCAAGTCAGCGCGTTCGGACAGTCGCTCATCGCGGCCGCGCAGAACCCCGGCGCCGCGGCCGGATCGTCGGACAGCGTCATGAGTGACACCTCCGTCATCGAGAAGCTGCCCACCGAGGTGGCACAGCCGATCAAGGAGGGCTTCGCCGACTCGATGGACCGCGTGTTCCTGGCGGTGTCGATCATCTCGCTGCTGGCCATCATCGGCACGATCACGTGGAAGGAACTCCCGCTGCGCCAAGGGCGCCCGATCGGTGCACCGGAGTCGACGCCCGCCTCGTGAGGAGGCCTGCTCCCAGAGGTGGGTCCGTGATCCTCAGGAGGCGCGGGCGGTGGGGAGATCGGTGGCGTAGCGGATCACGGAATCGACTCGGCCGAAGCGCCGTTCGATGATCACGATCGCCTCGGCGAGCTGCTCGGGATCGTCGACATCGGCGACGAGTGCCGCCGTGTACCCGTTGTTTCCCACCATGAACGGCAAGACGGCGGAGTACTCGCTGCTGACGACGGCCACCGGGATGTCGAGGCGGAACAGGGCGTGGGCGTAATCGATGGCGGCGGGATCTTCGAGGACCACGAGCGGGACGGAGACGGTGTTCTTGCTTCTTCTCATGTGTCGAGAGTGGACTCGTAGTGTGGGGTCGGGTTCGGAATCCTCTGTGGATTGGCTGTGAACGTCGCAGCGACAGCGCATCTCATTGTCGGTTGTCCGGCCACGTGCCGCGACCGACTCACTCGGACAAGGTCCTGCCGAACAGGGCCTCGAGTTCGGTGAAGTGATGTTCGCAGGCCTCGTGGTGGTAGGCCTCCAGGTCGGACATCGTATAGCCATGCGGTGCACCGGGGTAGACGGTCGCCGAATGCGCCACGCCCCCGCCGATCAGGGCGTGTTCGAACTGGGCCACTGCCATGGCGGGTAGCGACCGGTCCCTGTCGGCGTGGATCGCGAGGACGAATGCGTTGATGCCGACCAGATGCAGGTGCGGACTGTCGTGGTCGTCGGTGACGAGTTCGCCGGTGTGGAACATGCCGACCGCGGCCACATCGTCGGGCCGGGCGGCTGCGATGTTCAGCGCGAGCCGACCGCCCATGCAGTAGCCGGTGACACCGATCGGGCCGGGCGCGACGCCCGGCAGGGAGCGCAGCGCGTCGAGGTAGGCGACGAGGTCGGGGCGCACCGCGTCGGGGGTGAGGGTCCGCGCCCGAGGCATCGCGGATCCGAAGAACGCGGCCCGAGCCTCGGGCAGCAGGAGATCCTCGGTGGGTGCCCAGTCGGCGGGGGACCCGAACCGGTGGAACAGGTGCGGTACCAGCACGACATAACCCCACGACGCGATGCGGTCGGCCATGGCCTCGATCCGAGGTCGTAGTCCGATCACGTCGGTGAGGAACAGCACGCCGGGTAGAAGGGCGCCGGGTGACGACGAGTCAGGCCGGGCCACATAGGCATCGGTGTCATCGTCGGCCGCGGCGATGGTGATCGTCTCGCCGGTCATGTCCACGCTCCTGTTCTCGTCCGGTCGCAGTGCCGTCGCAGCTCAGAGGTCGCCGGGCAGTTTGTCCCGGCGGATTCCCCGCCAGCTGGGGTGACGCAGGTGTCCGGCCGTCGTCCAGTCCATGAAACGGACCTCGCCGACGATCTTGGGGAGCACCCACACCGCACTCGACTCGACCGGGCGGTCGAGTTTGTCCAGGAACGGCGACCGCGAGATCTCCAACGGGCCGAGTTCCTCGGCGAGCGAACGCAGCTGGGCGTCGGTGAAACCGGTGCCGACCCGACCGACGTAGCGCAGTCCCGTCTCCTCGGGCAGACCGATCAGCAGGGAGCCGATGGTGTGCGCGCGGTTGCCGCGCCCCGGTCGATATCCGCCGACGACGACCTCGATGTCGCTCCAGTTCTTGTGCTTCAGCCAGGTCGTCGACCGGCGCCCCTGCTGGTACACCGAGTTGCGGCGTTTGGCGACAACGCCTTCGAGATTGTGTTCGCGGCTGTACTCGACAGCGGCCGATCCCGGGCCGGGGAGCAGCGGCGGAACTTCGACGAAGGCGGAGTTGCGGAACGCAGGTGCGAGTTCCTCGAGGAGCTCGCGCCGGACCGACCACGGCTTGCGCAGCAGCGACGAGCCGTTGAGGAACAGGATGTCGAACAGGTGTAACCGCAGCGAGTACGGCTCGTCGGTGTGCCGGCGCGAGGTCAGGAGGGTGAAGTTGGTGCGTCCGGAGGAGTCGATGGCGACGACCTCGCCGTCGAGTACCACGTCCATGAGCCCGAGATCGTCTGCGAGACCGGCGAGTTCGGGGAAGTCGGCGGTCATGTCGATGCCTGATCGGGAGGTGAGCCGGAAGTCGCCGCCGACCGAGCGGATGAGCAACCGGTACCCGTCCCACTTCCCCTCGAACGCCCAGTCGCGGCCGTTGAGACCGTCGATCGACTCATCGGTCGCGAGCATCGGGCGTGGATCGGTGAGGCTGTCGGGGACGATCGGCCGCGGCTCGTCGCTCATGAGGTGGGCGAGCCAGTTCTTCTCCCCGGTTCGGATCAGCGCGTACCGCCCCTGGACGCGTTCGCCGTGCAGGCGGACGATGACCTCCTTGTCCCGCCACTTCTCGAGCTCGAATGTGCCCTTGTCCCAGATGGACACGTGCCCGCCGCCGTATTCGCCCGCCGGGATGTCGCCTTCGAAGTCGGCGTAGTCCATGGGGTGGTCCTCGGTCTGCACCGCGAGCCGGTTCTGATCGGGATCGGTGGGCAGGTTCTTCGGCACCGCCCACGACACCAGGACGCCGTCGTGCTCGAGGCGGAAGTCGTAGTGCAGGCGTCGGGCGTGGTGTTCCTGGATCACGAAGATCGGTGCCCGGTCCGTCGGGGAGTCCGTGGAATCGGGCTCATCGGAGGGACTCTCGGACTCCACGCGCTGCCGGTACGCCTCGTCGCCGAAAGGCTCGGGCGTCTTCGACTGGTCGCGCTTGCGCCGGTACTCTTTCAGATTGATGACCTGGCCCGCCGCGGGCTCGACAACGGGTTCCGGCCCGCCGTCATCGGCGTCGCGGTAGGGGTCGTCGAGACCGTCGAGGAGATCGCCGAACTCGTCGACCCGGTCGAGCACCTCGGTGTAGAGCAGCTGGGAGAGCTTCGGGTCCTCCATCTCCTCCCAGGTGCGAGGCGCCGCCACCCACGGTTGCTCGCGACCACGCAGCGAGTAGGGGGCGAGGGTGGTCTTGGCGGCGTTGTTCTGGCTCCAGTCGATGAAGACCTTGTCGTCGCGCAGCGACTTGGACATCTTGGCGGTGATGAAATCGCTGTGCTGGCGCGCGAACTCGTTGGCGACCTCTTGTGCCACCTTGCGCGCCGCGTCGGACGTCACGGGTTTGGGAAGCCGTGCGTATAGGTGGATGCCCTTGCCGCCGCTGGTCACCGGGTAGGTGGTCGCCCCGCCGAGCCAGTTGCGTATCTCGCACGCGACCTCCGCGGTCCGGTGCAGCGGCACCCGTGGACCGGGATCGAGGTCGAAGACGATGCGGTTGGCCATGGGCGCTCCGTCGGGCCCCATGGGGAGCCGCCACTGCGGTGTGTGGATCTCGAGCACGGCCATCTGGGCGAGCCAGACCAGCGTGGCACGGTCGTCGGCCATCGCATAGGAGATGACCCGTTCACTGTGCTGGATGCCGTGGCGTCGAATCCATTCGGGCGCGCTCTCGGGGACGTTCTTCTCGAAGAACGGGGTCGATTCGACGCCGTTGGGCCACCGCTTGCGGGTGATCAGGCGATTGCGTACATGGGGGAGGAGGACGTCGGCGATGCGCGAGTAGTAGTCGATGACCTCGAACTTGCGGGTCCCGGTCGCCGGATAGAGCACCTTCGAGAGGTTGGTGATCGAGATCCGGCGGCCGTCGACCTCCAGAATCTCGCCGCCTGCCATGTCCCCCATTGTCCACAATGTCGGCTGGATGGGTCACCGGCCGGCGGATTCAGCTGTCTCGCCACAAGCGGCGCCGGCGGACCCGCCGATTATGTCGGCGGGTTGAGGAGCGTCGAAGCGCTTCCGGTGCTGTGCTTGTCGGTGGCTCGCGTCATGATCTCGCGCGCGGTCCGTGCATCGGTGTCCGGGGGGATCACCGCGAGTGTGAGCGTATTCGCGGCGCCCGTGAATCTGACGGTTGCCGGTGTCCAGACCGTGAACCCTTCCAGACTGATCCGTTTTCCGTCGATCGCGATCTTGGTGGTGTCGGAGGATTCCCAATCGCGGACGGCGTAGCCGACGCGTTCGAGTCGCTTCAGGTGTTCTTCGATCGCGGGTGCGATTGCGCGCGTCTCGTCGGCGAGGTCTCGGGTGTGGGGCCACCACGCTCCGTCGACCGAGCCGCGGTCTGATCCGGCGGGTTTGAACTGTATCCGTGACGAGGGTGAGGCATCTGGAGTCATGAGGTGCTTTCCTGGGGTTGATGTCCGTTCCGGCCATTCGCCGGGATCGCGGAGGCGGAGGGGGCGGCGGGGGAGGGGGAGGAAGTTGCGGCCTTGGCGATGATGAGGTCGTTCTCCAATTCCGCCACGGCGCTGAGTATGTGGGCGCCGAGGTCCTTGATCACAGCCGCAGTCTCGGGGTCGAGCGAGCTGCCGGCGGCGAGGCCGAGGAGCTGGGAGTTGAGCTTGCGGGTGATGGGCGGGAGATCGGTTCGTGTCGTCATCGGCGTGCCGAGTCCGCTTCGATCAGCACATCCGAGAGAGTCCCGCCGCGTTCTGCCGCCAGGATCACGTGCTGCCAGATCTCTTCGGCGAACGACCGGTGGACGTCGGTCGCCAAGAGGATGACCGGGTGGGAGTCGTCGTCGACAGTCGCTGTGCGTGAATGGCGGGAGCGTCTCACGTTGCGCCGGGCGAGCACATCACCGACGGGTCGTCCCGGGGTCGCGGCGGTGGCGGGGGCGAACCAGACGTCCCATTCGGCCAGCGTGTCACCGGGTACGCGCCGAGAATCCTCCTCCTGGATACCGGAGACGACGATGTCCGGATGGTGAGAATGCCCGGGACGCGCCCGGTGATAGTCCCCTGTGTGTCCGTACAGACGGCTGCGTGGGGCGGTGTCGAGAATTCGCGAGGTGGTGATCATTGGGCGACCGCCCTGCCTGACCGCCAACGTCGAGCGGCCGTACGGCACCGGGGCGCTGGCAGAATGCCGCCAGATATGAGATCCGGTGTATCGCCAAGCCTACACCCGGAAATCCACTCCGAAGCGGTGCTCACCCACCGGATTGCCGTTCCCTACCGCCATCGGAGCCCAAGTCCTGGCAGAATGGCATCCATGCGCTCGATCTGGAAGGGCGACCTCAGCTTTGGTCTGGTCAATGTGCCGGTCAAGGTCTATTCGGCGACCGAGAGCCACGACCGCAAGTCCTACCAGGTCGACTCGTCGGACGGCACCCGCATCCGCTATCGCCGCGTGCGCGAGGGCACCGACACCGAGGTCGACTACGGCGACATCGCCAACGCCTACGAAGCCGAGTCCGGCGAGACGGTGATCCTCACCAAGGAAGACCTCGCGTCGCTGCCGGTGCAGAAGAGCCCCGAGATCTCGATCCTGGAGTTCGTGCCCGCCGAGCAGGTGGACCCGATCTACTTCGACAAGCCCTACTATCTCGAGCCGTCGTCGAAGTCGCCGAAGGCCTACGTCCTGCTGGCGAAAGCGCTGGAGGAGACGGACCGGCTGGCGATCGCCTCGTTCACCCTGCGCAACCGCACCCGCGTGGCCGCGCTGCGTGTCGTCGACGGCGTGATGACGCTCCAAACCCTGTTGTGGCCCGACGAGGTCCGTAAACCCGACTTCGGCTTCCTCGACGACGACACCGAGATCCGCGATCAGGAACTACAGATGGCGGCGTCCCTGATCGAGTCGATGGCGTCGGACTACGACCCCTCGGAGTTCGAGGACACCTATCAGAACGAGTTGACCAAGCTCATCGAGGCGAAGTCCGAGGGGGGCGAGGCGTTCCCCGAATCCGACGACGAGGACAAGGACACCGACGACTCCGACGTCGCCGATCTCCTCGCCGCACTGCGTGCCTCGGTGAAGGACCGCGGGGGTTCGGACGCCGACTCGAAGGACACCGACTCGAAGGACACCGGCACGGAGGGCACCGGGGCCGAGAAGGCGCCGGCCAAGAAGGCTGCGGCGAAGACCGCCGCGAAGAAGGCCCCGGCCAAGAAGGCGGCCGCCAAGTCGACCGCGAAGAAGACGTCCTCGGGCGGTTCGGCAGGCAAGACGACGGCCAAGAAGTCCCCGGCCAAGAAGTCCTCGCGGAAGGCGAGCTGACCGCTCCACCGGAGAACCGGCGTTTGCGAAAATCGGCTGGCACTCCGCCCGGCGGTTCGGGCAAGCTCGAAGGGTGAAATCCGCCGTCGACTCCCGTCTGCCCCGCGCGCTGTTGCCGTTCGCGCGCCGGCAGTACCGGCTGCTCGCGTCCGGACTGATCCTCGCGATGTTCGCCGACGGTGTGTGGACGATCGCGGTGATCTGGCAGGTCATCGCGCTCGGTGGCGGCCCGGGCCAGGTGTCGCTGGCCACCGGCGTGGCCGCGGTGGGGATGCTGTTCTCCACACTGGCCGGCGGTGTGCTTGCCGACCGTATCTCGCAGCGCCACATCATGATCGGGCTCGAGGCCGCGAAGATGGTCGCGTTCGGTGCGATCGGTCTGGCGTCGATCACGGGTGTGCTGCAACTCTGGCATGTGGTGCTGGCGTCGCTGCTGGGCGGTATCACCACCGGGATGTACTACCCCGCCTACTCGGCGCTCCTGCCCGGCATCGTCGCGCCTTCGGAACTGCAGGCGGCCAACGGGATCGAGGGATTCTTCCGTCCCGTCGTCTTCCAGGCGGTCGGCCCGATGGTCGCCGGTGCCGTCATCGGTGCCTGGGCGCCGGGACCCGCGGTGCTGATGGCGGCGATCGCGGCGATCGCCTCCGGTGCTTGTTATCTCGCGATGTCGCCGGTCACCGCACGGCGCTTCGGAGAGGCGGCGCAGGACCAGCCGGAAGTGGCGGTCGAGGGCGCCGGCGTCCGCCGGATCGTGACCGACCTGGCCGAGGGATTCGTCTACATGGCGTGGACTCCGTGGCTGTGGGGGACGCTGCTCTTCGCGTGCGTGCTGGTGCTGGCGACGCTCGGTCCGATCGAGGTCCTCGTCCCGTTCGCGCTGCGCGAGCGCATCGACGGAGGTGCGACCCAGCACGCCTGGGTTCTGGCCGGATTCGGGCTCGGTGCGGCCGCGGCGTCGCTGGTCTTCGCCTCGATCCCGATGCCGCGCCGGTACCTGACCGTCATGTTCTCGCTGTGGGCGTTCTCGAGCCTGCCGCTGGTGTTGATGGGTCTCGCCGATTCGACCTGGATGTTCATCGCCGCCGGGGTGACCATGGGCATCTTGTTCGACGGCCCGATGGTCCTGTGGGGGACGCTGTTACAGCGTCGGGTCCCGCCCGCGCTGCTGGGTCGCATCGCCAGCCTCGACTTCTTCGTGTCGGTCGCGCTGATGCCGGTGTCGATGGCGATCGCCGCCCCCGTCTCCTCGGCCATCGGACTGACCGCCACGTTCGTGCTGGGCGGGTTGTTACCGGTGCCGATCGCGTGGGCCTTCTACGTCGCCGCGCGCATGTGGCGCGACGAGATCGAGAACCCCCTCGTCGACGACGCGCACCCGAAGCTGGTCGATCCCGCCGTCCTATAGTCCGAAATCGCGCGAACCGCGGCTTCGGGCTATGGAATCGGCTCTAGAGAACACGGGCGGCGCCTTCGACGACACTTGCCGTGAGTGCTTGTAGCAGAGGTGAACTCAGCTTCCAGTACTGCCAGTACAGCGGGACGTCGATGTGGTGGTCGGCGATGAGGCGGACGCGACCCGCGTCGAGAGCCTCGGCGATCTGGACGACGGGAACCGCGCCCCAGCCGATCCCGAGCGTGACGGCGCGGTGGTATTCGGTCGACGCCGGGATGTAGACCGCCGGCGGGTCGACGGGCCGGCCCGCGAGGGCCGCCGAGATGTTCCGCTGGATGTGATCGTTGCGGTCGAACTGCACCATCGGGGCGCGGGTCAGGGAATCGGCGTCGGGTCCGTCGGGCAGCCAGGTCTCGATGAATTCCGTTGTGGCAACGGGCAGATAGCGCATCGTGCCGAGCGACTGGAGTGTACACCCGCGAATCGCCAGAGGCTCCGAGGTCACCGCGGCGAGCACGTCGCCGGTGCGGAGCAGGGTGCTGCTGCGTGTCTCGTCGTCGCGGAAGATCTCGACGGCCACCGCGTGTTCCCGGTGGAACTGTGCCAGTACCGGCAGCAACCAGGTCGCGAGGGAATCGGCGTTGGTGGCGATCGGGAGGTGGATGCGTGGACGCTCGACCAGTGGCAGCCCGTCGTCGTCGGGGGCGCCGACGAACTCGGCTCGTGTCTCGGCGAGCAAGAGTTCCCATTGTTTGGCCAGGCGGACCAGCACCTCGCCGTCAGGGGTGGCGGTCGCGGGCTTGGTCCGCCGCAACAGGACCCGGCCGGCAGCGGACTCGAGCGCCTTGATCCGCTGGCTCACCGCCGACGGGGTGATGTGCAGGGCGGTGGCCGCGGCGTCGAACGTTCCCTCGCGCAGCACCGCGGCCAGCGTGCGCAGGCCTTCCTGGCTGATGTCCACGAGCCGAGGCTAGACGACCCGGATCAGGCCGGGACGGAACTCGGCTGGGCGGCCCGGCGCCCGCGCATCACCCCGAGTGCGAGCAGTCCGGCGCCGATCGCCACCCAGCCGACGAGCACGGCTGCTTCTCCGGTGATGCTCGCGGCCGGGAAGTACGCGACCGAGCGGAGCAGCGTGCCGCCTGCGCCGGGTGCCAGCCACTGTCCGATCGCTCCCCACGGGGCGGGGAGCAGGTACGGGGACGACGCCAGACCCGACAACGGGTTGGAGATCAGCACCATCACCAGCGCGGACACCCCGACACCCGCGGTACCAAGCAGACTTCCCGCGCCGACCGTGAACCAGGTGATCGCACCGATCATCAGGGCCGAGGCGAGACCGACGGCGCCGACTCCACCGTCGATGACGCCCAGCCATGACCATGTCGCCGCGAAGCCGAAGCCGGCCATCAGCGGACCCAGGACCGCCAACGTCACCTGCATCGCGACGCGCCCGCGCAGCGCGACCGCCGCTGCTCCGCCCAGTGCCATGCCGGCGATCAGCAACGGCAACAATCCGGCGGCGAAACCGGTTCCGCGGGCGTCGGTTTCGGGGGTGGGGACGACTGCTTCGATGGCGACGGGTACGCGTTGAGCGGTGGCGATGCCACTGCCCACCCCGGAGACGACCTGCGCCAGCACGGGGGATCCCGCCTCGGCGGTCAGGACCGTGACCCCGCCGGGTCCGACCGCGATCGCGCCCACCAGATCGCGCCGTTCGATCGCGGCGCGGGCGTCGTCGACGTCGGTGAATCGTTCGACGACGAAGGCGTCGGGGCCCGCCCGCTCGGCGAGGGCCGACTCGATCGTCTGCGCAGCGGCCGGAGGTGCGACGAGACCCAGTGGGGCCTCGTGTGGTTCGGGATCGACGGCCAGCGACACGAACATCGCGGCGATCGCGACCACGAGCGTCGGGATTCCGACGATCATCGCCGCCACCTGCCGCCAGCTCGGTACATGGCCTGACGCGGGTCCCGCGGTCGCGCCGGGGCCATCTGGTCGGGTATCCGTCGGGTGCAGCTCGGTGGTCATGGCATCTCCTAAAAAGAACGAGCCTTCGTTTTGGAGAGTATGCGCCGACCGTAGGCTGGAATCAAGAACGAATATTCGTTTTAGACTGTCCGCATGCCGAAGATCAGCGACGAACGCAAGCTCGAACGAAGTCAGCAGATTCTCGACGCCGCTCGCCGCTGCTTCATCGACAAGGGGTTCCACCGCGCGTCGATGTCCGACGTGATCCGGGAATCCGGGCTCAGTGCGGGAGCCGTCTACTCGTACTACTCCTCGAAGGAGGAGCTGATCGCCGCGGTCGCGCGGTCGATCTTCGTCGCATACGAGACGGGCATCAATGGCTTCGACGACCCGGGGGCCCGACCCGCCTCACCCGAGGCCGCGGTGCGTTCGCTCGCGGAACGGATCCTGCTCGAGATCGCCCCGTTGACCGACGGTTTCCGGATGGTTCTGACGGTGTGGGGTGAGGCCTCGAACAATCCCGCCCTTCGGGAGACCGTGGGCGACATCGTCCGTGGATTGCGCGGGGTCTTCGAGCGCGTCCTGACGGACTGGCGGGCGGCGGGTCACGAATTGCCCGCGGAACCCACGATCCTCGCCCAGGTGATGGTGTCGGTCATGCAGGGAGCGGTCGTGCAGCAGGGACTGGTCGGCGACGTGGAGATCGACGACTACATCGACGCGTTCTGCGCGGTCCTGCGCGTCGCGGGACTGGGCGACGACGCGGCCTAATCTGAAGCTCAGCTGATGATTCGTGAGAAACTTTCGCTGTACTGAGGCAGGTGGGCGCTCCTAACGTCGTCCCGGTGACCGTCTATCTCGTTCCCGCGCTCGCCGGACTCCTGACCGGAGCCGGCCTGATCATCGCCATCGGACCCCAGAACGTCTTCGTGCTGCGCCAGGGTGTCGCGCGCCGACACACCGCGTCGATCGTGGCGGTCTGTGCGGTCTCCGACATCGTCCTCATCGTGGCGGGTGTCGCCGGACTCGGCGCCCTCGTCGGCGCGCATCCGGAGGTGGTGACGTTCGCCAAGGTGGCCGGCGGACTCTACGTGGGGGCGCTGGGGGTGCTGGCCGTCAGACGCTGCCTGCGCAGCAACGAGGTGATCGAGGCCGAGGCCACCGGGGTCGACGACAGGGGAGCCGAGTCCACCGGACGCTGGATCGCGGTGGGCACGGCGCTGGCCCTGACCTGGCTGAACCCCCACGTCTACCTCGACACCGTCATCACCATGGGCGCCATCGCGAACGGACACGGAAACGGCAAGTGGGCGTTCGCTTTCGGTGCGTGCATCGCGAGCGTTCTGTGGTTCACCGCCCTCGGTGGCGGGGCGCGCAGGCTGTCCGGGTTCTTCGCCAGTCCGCGTGCGTGGAAGGTGCTCGACGCGGTCGTCGCCCTCATCATGCTGGGTGTGGCGGTGGCTCTGTTCGCCTCGATCTGACGCCGGATCGGAGTCGTCCGGAGATCGCCCGACACGACCAGCGGCAAGCCACTGCGGCGTAGGCGTGGAGTTTTCGGGTATCCCGGAGGGGTGACACCGCGCCGATCGGCCCCCACGGTGACTCGCGAGACCTCGTTCCGCGAGCACGCGAAGACGCTCGACGTCCGTGCGCTGGTGGCGGATGTCCGCACCACCCTCGGCCGCGGGGACCTCGCGGCTGCCGCCGCCACGCTGACCTACTTCGCCGCGATCGCCGTCGTCCCGTGGGCGCTCCTCGGGATCTGGTCGACGACGTGGCTGCGCGGCCCGTCGGCCGCCGAGTCCCTGTCGGAGCTTCGCGTGCTCATCCCGCCGGCGATGGGCGGCCGCGGTGTCTTCGACGAGGCAGTCGTGATCGGCACCGGGCTGTCGCTGATGAGCGCTGTCGTGCTGCTGTTCCCGGCGTCGTTCTACGGCGAGGGACTTCGCCGTGCGTGCATGACGCTGTATCCGCGGGACGACCGGTTCACCGGCTGGCGGTCGCGGATCTGGGTGCTGGGGCTGGTCGTCGTCGTGCCGCCGCTGGCCTTCGTCGTCGTCGGCGTCGCGGGCACACTCACCACGCTCGCGCCCGACGGCGGCGGGACGGGCGGTCTCGGGGATCTCGTGGTGCGGATCGTGGTCGAGTTCATCGTCGTCTGGCTGACGGTGGCCATCGCGCTGACGTGGGTGTACTGGCGGGTGACGCCCGGCGAGCCGACGCTGGGAGTCGCGGCGGTCACGGCTCTCGGGACCGCGTCGTTCATCGCCGGGTTCTTCCAGGGCTTCCTGCTGTTCCTGTCCCTGCCGATCGACGTCGGTATCCCGTACGGGGGGCTCCGGGTGATCGGCGGCGTGGTGGCGGTCGGGCTGTGGCTCTACGTCGCGCATGTCATCGTGATCGTCGGATGGGCGGTTGGGCAGGCGATCTCGAAGCAGAGGAGGGACCGTGTCCGCGGAACCTGAGCACCTGGCGCCGGGAGCGAAGCGAGCGGGCCGAGAAAACACGGCGCCGGGAGCGAAGCGAGCGGGCCGAGAAAACACGGCGCCGGGAGCGAAGCGAGCGGGCCGAGACGTCGCGGCCGGCCGGATGAAGCCCGCCCGGGACGAGGCACTCGACGCCTGGTCGGAACTCCACGGCGGTATCGATCCGCGGCAGAACCCGTGGGTGCGCGGCTGGGTGCTGATCAGTCATTGGTGCGCGCGCCCGCTCGCACGGCTCGGTGTGTCCGCCAACACCGTCACGGTGCTCGGCGTGGTCGCCACCGCGACGGCACTGTGTCTGACGATCCTCGGGGGCTGGTGGCCGTTGCTCGCCGCACTGGTCATCCTGGTGGCGGCGCTGCTCGACGGCGTCGACGGCGCGATCGCGGCCCAGACGCGAACGGCGTCGCGGTGGGGCCGGCTCAACGACGCCGTCGCCGACCGGTGCTCCGACGTCATGCTGATCGGCATCGTCGTGGTCGTGGGAGCGCCGTCGTGGCTGGGCGTCTCGATCGTGGTGCTGACCCTCATCCTCGAGACGACCCGTGCCACGGCGCAGGCGGTCGGGATGACCGGGCCGGGCGCGGTCACCGTGTGGGAACGACCGTCGCGGGTGATACTGGCGATCATCGCGGCGCTGTGTTCGACCTGGTGGTGGGCTACCGGCCTGGCCTCCGGCACCGTCACGGTTCTGGCCGCCGCGATCGCCGTGATCGGAGCCGTACTCGCGGTGGTGGGCACGGTCCAGCTCGGGGTCGCGGTGCGGAAGCAGACCCGACGGCTCGGATGACCCCGGGTGACGGACAGCTCCCCATCCGGATCGGGCGTCGGCGACGAAGTGCCCCCTGAACGACAATGCCCCGTGACGAACAATGGGGAACGGCGGGTGCCCGCTTCCACGATCTCGACGCGATGAGGAAATCTTCGATGACCAACGACTCGGTGGTTCTCGCCGACGCCGACGGCCGCCCATGCGGCACCGCCGACCGCGAGGCGGTGCACGGGTTCGACACCCCGCTGCACTTCGCCTTCTCGTGCCACCTCGTCGCCGACGGCCGCATCCTCATGACGCGTCGGGCGTTGTCCAAGCGGAGCTGGCCCGGTGTGTGGACCAACTCGTTCTGCGGGCACCCGCGTCCGGGTGAGGACGTTGTCGACGCCGTGCACCGGTACGCCGTGCGCGAGCTCGGTATCGAGGTCGCCGACGTCCGCTGCGTCCTGCCCGACTTCCGGTACCGGGCGGTCGACGCGAGCGGGATCGTGGAGAACGAGATCTGCCCGGTGTTCGTCGCGCGCCCGCTGGCAACGCCCCGACCCGCGCCCGACGAGGTCGCCGAACACGTCTGGGCCGATGTCGCCGACGTGTGGTCGCTCGTCGAACGCACCCCGTGGTCGGTCAGCCCGTGGTTCGTCGAACAGGTGCGCCAGCTGCCGAATGGTCACGACGGTTCGGTCCACGAGACCCATCCGGCGATGTCCCGGGCATCGAATGCATGACGTCAGGCAACCCGCGAAGTCACCAGGTCGAGGAGCGGTCGGATGATGCACATTCCCGGTCACACTGAGGTGGTCCCACCTCACCGGCGGTACGACGAGGTCGCCGAGGCCAGCGCGGCGCTCGTCATCAAGTCGTATTCGAGTTCGTTCGGGCTCGCCTCGCGGCTGCTGCCCCCGCGGATCCGTCGCGACATCCAGAACATCTACGCACTCGTCCGGGTCGCCGACGAGATCGTCGACGCCCCGCGCCCCGAACAGGGACTCGTCGACCGCAGCAACGAGCTCGACCAGCTCGAAGAGCAGACCAGCGTCGCGCTGGTCACCGGCTCGAGCAGCAACCTCGTCGTGCACGCTTTTGCCCAGACCGCCCGCCGGGTCGGCATCGACCTCGATCTGGTGGGGCCGTTCTTCGATTCGATGCGCAGCGACCTGACCCAGGTCCAGCACGACTTCGACTCACTGGCCACCTACATCTACGGCTCGGCCGAGGTGATCGGTCTGATGTGCCTGCGCGCGTTTGTCGCCGACGAAGCCAAATCGGCGGCCCGGTACGACCACCTCGCACCGGGTGCCCAGCGGCTGGGCGCAGCGTTCCAGAAGATCAACTTCCTGCGCGACTTCGGCGAGGACAGCGACGGGCTGGGGCGACGCTATCTGGTCGGCCTCGATCCCGACGATCCGGCGGAGTCCGCCTGGGCGCTCTGGCTGGACGACATCGATCTCGACCTCAGCGCCGCCGCGGCCGCCATCCCGCACCTCCCGGTCGGAAGCCGGGTCGCGGTGTGCACCGCGCACGATCTGTTCGCCGAACTGACCGCTCGTCTGCGCGAGTCGTCGGCCGCGGAGGCCCGCCGCAGCCGCGTCCGCATCCCGAACCCCGGGAAGGCCCGGATCGCGGCGGCCGCCGTCGCCCGGCGCGGCATGCCGCGAACCGCTTCCCGCGCCGAGGCCGTCGACGTCCGCAGAAGGAAGATCAACGCATGAGCGACCCCAGACGTGTTGTCGTCATCGGTGGCGGTGTCGCCGGACTGGCCACCGCCGCCCTCCTCGCCCACGACGGGCATGACGTCGAACTCGTCGAGAAGAACGATGATCTCGGCGGTCGTGCCGGTTCCTGGGACCGCGACGGTTTCCGCTTCGACACCGGCCCGTCGTGGTGGTTGATGCCCGAGGTCTTCGACCACTTCTTCGAGATGCTCGGGACGTCGACCGCCGAACAGCTCGATCTCGTCCGACTCGATCCCGGGTATCGGGTGTTCTTCGGCGACAGCGAGGACGCCGATGAGAAACCGATCGACGTCTTCGGCGACCGCGAGCGCAATCGCGCCCTCTTCGAGCAGATCGAACCGGGCGCCGGAGCTGCGCTCGACGACTATCTGCGCTCCGGTCGACAGGCCTATGACCTTGCGGTGGAACGCTTTCTGTACACCAGTTTCGACTCGCCGCGCGCTTTCCTGGGTCTACCGGTGTTGCGGCACGCGAAGACCCTTGTCACCCTGCTGACGACGTCGTTGCAGTCCTATGTGGCGGCCCGTTTCACCGACCGCAGACTCCGGCAGGTCCTCGGGTATCCGGCGGTGTTCCTGGGTTCTTCGCCCGAGCGCACCCCCGCGATGTATCACCTGATGAGCTGGCTCGACCTCGCCGACGGGGTGCGATATCCCAACGGCGGCTTCACCACGTTCGTCGATGCGCTGGAACGGGTGGCCCGCGAGCGGGGTGTGCGGATCCACACGGGGACCGCAGCGACGACCGTCCTCACGCGGGAGCGTGCGGGCACGAGGCGGGTACCGTGGCGCCGTCGTGCCGAGGTGGCCGGGGTACGCGTCGAAGGGCCCGACGGTACCTCGCGAGACCTGCTGGCGGACATCGTGATCGGTGCCACCGATCTTCATCACCTCGAGACGCGTCTGCTGCCCCGGGAACTCCAGACTTTCCCTGAGCGCTACTGGGACCGCGCCACTTCCGGTCCCGGCGCGGTGCTCGCCCTCCTCGGAGTGCGCGGTGAGGTCCCCGAACTGGCGCACCACTCGCTGTTCTTCACCGAGGACTGGAAGACAAACTTCGACGCCATCTTCGAAAGCCCCACGCGGGTGCCGGACCCGGCCTCCCTCTACGTGTGCAAACCGTCGGCCACCGACGCCTCGGTGGCGCCGTCGGATTCGGAGAACCTCTTCATCCTGGTGCCGGTTCCGCCCGATCCGGGTCTCGGTCACGGCGGTGTGGACGGCAGCGGTGACCCCGACATCGAGAAGGTGACCGACCGCGCCATCGCAATGATCGGACAGTGGGCGGGTGTACCCGACCTCGCCGATCGCGTGGTCGTCCGGCGCACCATCGGCCCCGCCGACTTCGTCGACTCGGTCAACTCCTGGTGCGGCGGAGCCCTCGGCCCGGCGCACACCCTGCGTCAGAGCGCGTTTCTGCGCTCGACGAACAGGTCGCGCAAGGTCGACGGCCTGTACTACGCGGGATCGAGCACACGGCCGGGTATCGGCTTGCCGATGTGCCTGATCAGCGCCGAACTCATCCGGAAGAAGCTGCGGGGTGACCGGTCGGTGGGCCCGATGCCGGTCGCGAACCGCTGACCTGCGCACAAGGAATCGCCGGTCGAGGTTTGGAATCCGTGTCACCCGGGTACGGGCGCGTGACAGTGCTCACAGTGAGAGGTGCGGGTGACATGCAGGGAACCAGTTGGAGCTCACGATTGCGCGCCCCGCGATGGATGCGGACCCGCCGGGACCGGGACCTCACCCCCGAGGAGCGCCGGAACCTGCAGGCCTCGCGCGTCCCGGTGGCGGTTGTGACCGCGTCCCTGGGCGGGCACGCGTACAACTACCGCGACCGGGTCTGACCGGTCGAGACGGCGGGAATGGTCCGGCGCACCTAGGGCCGCGGTGCCGAGACGGGTACACCGAGCCGGGTGGCCAGGAACTAACACCCAGGGTGGTGGCGAGGCCGGCCTTTCGCCGACGCGACACTCGCGCGGGGAATGCGATGTTCCGGCGGACGGAGCCGCCTGCCGCACAGCTGGCTCGCGGACGGCCGGTGTCTGTTCGACGTGCTCGGACCGGGTTTCACCAGCGTCTACGTCGACGACGCAGCCGGGGCCGTGGCGACCCTGCTGACCGCCGCGCGCGACCGGGGCATCCCGACAACCGCCGTGCGTGTGGACCGGCTCGACCCGAACACCAGAATCGCTCTCGTCCGTCCCGATCATGTCGTCGCGTGGCGGTCGTCCGACGCCTGCGGGGACCCGCAGCACGTGGTCGCCGCCGTCGTGGGGGCCGCGGTACCGGTTGATCCGGCGAGCGCAACGCTGCGCTGAAGTTTGAGTAGGACCTCGACAGGGTGGCGTCTCACGAGGAGCAGGTAGTAGCGATTGTGTCCATGGCCCCTGGACATTCGCGTCAGACTTCACGAATTACATTGCTGCACGGTCAGAGTCGACCACTCCTACACATGTCGATCGTCCCGTCCTGCCTTGCGAGGATGGTCCTATGATGCGTTGGACCCTCGACCACGGGAACTCGTTGCCGCCAGGATGGAGCTATCTGCCGCGAGACGAGGAGGATAGGGCGTGGGAGCTGTTCATCGAGAGGTTCGAGTCATTCCGGCCGAGCACCCACCCCACAGCCTGGCCCGCCGTTGTCGATCCGACTCCATCGGTGACCTTCGATCTATCTGTCCCTAAGGGCTCGCCCGGAATGTGGAGCGCCCAGTTTGACGCAATCAACGCTGAGGCCCAACGGTGTTTCGTGAGCTCGTTCGACGATCCCGACTGGATCGTGCTCGATTGGCAGCATCCCGGATATCGGTTCAATGCAGCGGTGCACGCTGAAACATTTGACACCGAATGGCCGGTCACGGTCTACCCGAACGGCGACTACTACATCTTCGCCCGCCCTGACTTCAGCACCGGTACGTTCGGGCACCCATGGGAGCAGACTCTGTGCGTCTTCGGTACAGAGTTGGTAGGGACGTTGGGACGGACACTGTCTACATGGTTGGCGCATAAGCGTGTGAACGGTGATCAGGTGCCCACAGAAGCACGGTGATCGTGGTGACGCACGTCCCCGGATCAATCGTGCAGGGCAGAGCATCCGCGAATTCGGCTCGTCCTCTCTGACATTCCTCTCCCGCCCCGAACACGCTGACTCACGTGGACACTGTGAGTCAGGACCCGGGTCAGTCGAGGTGACACAAGGAGCAGCGCAGATGAGTTCACAGGTGGAATCAGGCAGTTGGTCCGAGGGGTTCCGCGTGCGGGCTGTGCAACGGTCCGAGGGTGCCGATCCGCCTTGGGAAGTCCGGAGTCGGCTCGACCCGGCGATCGTTCGGAGTCTGCAGAAGTTCCAGGTGGGTGAGAGCGGCGACGGGGCTCATCTGATCGCCAATGCCGCCGCTACGGGCGACCGCGACTACGAGGCCGCCGTGCGGCTCTTCGTCGCCGAGGAACAAAACCACGCGCGAATGCTGGCGCTGTTGCTACACGCGGGTGGGGCACAGACCAAACGCTGGCACTGGTCCGACAGCGTCTTCGTCCATCTTCGGCGACTGCTGGGGCTGCGGCTGGAATTGATGATCCTGACCATCGCCGAGGTCGTCGCGTTGCGCTACTACCGTGCGCTGGCCGAAGGCGGGAGCGATCGGCTTCTGGTCGAGGTGTCCGAACGCATCCTCGCCGACGAAGATCATCACGTCCCGTTCCAGATCCGGCGTCTGCGGCTCGGCTTCCGTGACACCCCCGCGGCGGCTCGGATCGCGATCAAGCAGACCTGGCGGGCCATCGCGGCGGTGGTGATCGTTGTCGTCGCGCTCGACCACGGTCGGGCCCTACGCGTGTGCGGGGTCTCGCGCCGAGAGTTTGTCACCGCCACCATGCGGATCTTCGACGACACCGCGACATCGGTGTTCTCTCGGGACGAGAGCCTCGGATCGTGAACTCCGATGCTGACTGATGCGTCGCCGGGGCCGGCTCGGCGGGACACCGTGATCAACACATCAACGGCGCGACCAAGCCGCCCGTCTTCGAACGGCCTCCTCCGCCGGCTCTTTCCGCGAGTCGTTGGTCTCGCAGTGTGCGGGCTTGTGGTCGCCGCAGCAGCGTCGATGGGCGCCGCCGGCACTGCGTGTGCGTGCAGTTGTGTTGGCTACACAACCGAGGAAGCTGCTTCACGGGCTGACGGTGTCTTCGTCGCGCGAGTCACCGACAAGGTGTCGGCCGGTTCGCATGACATCTACGAGTTCGAAGTGCTCGAGGTCTTCAAAGGGAACGTCGGAACCGTCACCACCGTCGAAACACCTTCGCAGGGGCCGTCCTGCGGCATCAGCTACGCCGCGGGCGTTGAGTATTTACTTTTCGCATCCGAAGGCGGTGGGGCCGGCCACTCATGGAAAAGCAGCTTGTGCCACGGACCGTCCACCCCCTCGGCGGTTGATGTACGGTCGGCACTCGAGCGAAAGTACGGGCCGCCGCATCCTCCGCGCAGCGCCGGACCGGCCAGCGAGATCAGTTGGTGGACCAGGACCACGGCTGTCGTGCCGTTGCCGCTGATGGCCATCGCGGGCGTCGTCCTCACCATGGTTCTATGGCGGGCGTGGATCTCAATGCGGGGACGCAAGTCGTCTCAGAGTTGACGCCGATACCTGCAACTGGAGCGGATGACTTGCGTCGTTTGTCGGGTGCCTCGCCTACAGTTTTGGTTGGACCCTCAGTTCCTGGCTAGACCTTCGACCATAGGGGTGGCATCAGAATGGGCAACGATAACCGTCGCCCCGTCGTTCCGAACGACAAAGGCGGCTGGGACGTAAAGAAGCCGGGCAGCGAACGCTCCAGCGTGCACGCAGATACGCAGAAGGCCGCCATCACGCGGGCCAAGGAGATCGTGGGCAACGCAGGTGGCGCCGAGGTCCGAATCCATGGACGTGACGGTCGAATACGCAACTCAGATACCGTAGCGCCGGGCAACGATCCCGTTCCCCCGCGGGACAAGAAGTAGGTTCAGGCGTGCAGCACCTGTACTACGACTTAGGTCAACAGGACAAGGGCGCGACTGCCGTCGTCACGTTGGACAAGCAAGCGAACGTTCAACTGATGACGTCCTCGGACTACCGCTCGTACAAGGCCAACCGTCGCTACCGGTACATTGGTGGCCTGGCAAAGAAGTCTCCGGCGCGAATCAGCATCCCGCGCAGCGGGAGATGGGTCGTTGTCGTGGACTTGGGCGGTAACCCTGGGAAAGTCCGCGCGGGCGTTCACGTCGAGCCTCCGCCACGGGGAAATCTGCCCACCCTACGACAACCAGACAGTCCGGTCAGCAACGTTCAGGTCCGAGAACCGCTGGAACCAAAGGGAGACGCCCTCGGCGGGCAAACATGGGACGTCTTCCTTTCGCACGCAACCGAAGACAAAGCCGATGTGGCGGTTCCGTTGCGCGACGCACTGACCCAACGCGGTGTTGCGGTATGGCTGGACAAGACTGAGATTAAGATCGGAGATAGCCTGCGCCGCAAGATCGACGAAGGCATCCGATCGAGCCGCTTCGGCGTCGTTGTCCTGTCACCGGCATTCTTTGCCAAGGGGTGGACAAATCACGAGCTGGACGGCCTTGTCACTCGCACCGTTGCTGGCGAGCAGACCATGTTACTGATCTGGCACGACGTGACCGCAGACGAGGTGCGCCAGTACAGTCCCTCGCTGGCCGACAAACGGGCGTTAAGCACTGGCGAGTTCAGTACGAACGAGATTGCCGATCAGATAGCGGACGCTGTAGTCCAGCACTAGGCCACCTATCTGCCATTGGATTGTTCAAAAAACGACTCGCGGGCCTCGGTCGCCGCAGCAGGCGACGACCGAGGCCCACAACGGGCGAGTGGCTGGCGCTCGCGACCTGTCTACTTGGCCGCTGAGGTGTTCATTCTCGGACACTGGCGAACCCGATTTTCGATTGCACGGCTCAGATGGTGAGGAGGAGGAGCACAAGGGCTGCGACGGCGACGAGCGCAAGGGCGGCCGCCGGTGCACTGCCTTTGACATCCTTGACGCGTAGGTGGGAGATGACCGCGCCCAGGAAGTACAAGATCACGCCGATGGCTGCCGCGACTCCGATGGGCCACCAGAACAGACCGGCGACCAGGCCGAGCGCTCCCGCGATCTCGAGGTAGCCAAGGAGGGGAATCTTGTCGGCGGGTACGCCCACGGCGGTGATCTGCTCGATGACCGCGGGCTTCCTCGTCAGTTTTCCTGAGGCGGAGGACAGCAAGGCCAGGGCCAGGAGGATCGAGACGATCAGCGTTGCGATGAACATGATGTGTGAGAGTCCTATCAGTTTGTGCGGGGTGGTTGGGGTCGGCGTGCAGTTCCGACGTCTCGCGAGATGGCAGTACGGGTCAGAGCCAGGTGCGCATGGTGTCTGCGAGTGGCTGGGTGGGGTGGCCGATGAGGGTGGCGAGGTCGCCGGTGGTGTCGGCGAGGGTGCCGTCGGCGATGTTGGCGTTGAGGAGGCTCATGAACCCGATGGTGGCGTCGTCGAGTCCGGCGGCGCGCAGTTGTTCTTGCTCGTCGGCGGAGCTGAGGGCGTCGTAGCGCACGGGGCTGCCGAGGATGTCGGAGGCAGTGGCGGCGAACTCGGTGAAGTTCCAGGCGGTGTCGCCGGACAGTTCGTAGGCCTTGCCCTGGTGGCCGGGCGTGGTGAGCACGACCGCGGCGGCCTCGGCGTAGTCGGCGCGGGTCGCGGTGGCGATGCGTCCGGCGCCGATGCTGTTGGCGATGACCCCGCGTTGTTGGGCGGCGCGGAAGTCGGCTTCGTGGTTCTCGGTGTACCACCCGTTGCGTAGGAAGGTGGCCGGGATCCCTGAGGCGGTGATGACTTCTTCGGTTGCTTTGTGCTCGGCGGCGAGAACCAAGGTGGTGGTCGATGCGCGCAGAGCAGAGGTGTAGACGAGATGCTGCACGCCGGCTGTCTGGGCGGCGGTCACGGTGTTGCGGCGGGGTTCGAGACCTTGTCCCGGGCCGCCGACGGAGATCAGCAACAGTGATTCGATCCCGGTGAGTGTGGCCGCGGTGGCGGCGATGTCGTCGAGGTCGACGGTCGCGGTGCGCAGGCCTCGGCCGGCGAGTTCGGCCAGACGGTCGGAGTTGCGGCCCAGAGCGAGGATGTCGGCGGGTGCGACGTCACGAGCGAGGAGGGCGTTGATGGCGTGGCCGCCGAGTTGGCCGGTGGCACCGATGATGGCGATGGTCATGGAAGAGAGGGCCTTTCGTGTGTGTGTGGGTTAGTTGCTGATCGCGGGTGCTGCGTTGATATAGGTGGTGTCGTCGACTTGGGCGGCGGTGAACGCGGCGATGTCGGCGCGGCTGACAGCAAAGCCGATGCGGTCGGTGCCGTAGAACCCGACGCGCAGTTTCCCGGTCTTGGGGGTGTCCTTGGGTGCGGAGAACCGGACGATGGTCCAGGCGACACCTGATGTGAGGACACGGTCGGTCATTCCGAGTAGTTCCTGGTAGGCGCGGGAGAGAAACGTGCGGCCCATGAAGCTGATGACTCGGGTCTGCAGGGTGGGCTTTTCGCGCGGGTCGAGAATGCTGGGTGTGCCGTGGCCGATGTAGCGGTTGACCCCGTGGTGTTTCATCGCGGCGAGGATGTGTTCGGTGCCCTCGACCAGGGGAAGGCCGGTGGCCTTGCGGTCCATGCTTGGGCCCAGGGCGCTGATGACCGCGTCGGTCCCGGCCACGGCGGTGTCGATGGCGGCGGTATCGGACATCTCTCCGATCACCACGCGGACCCGATCGCCCCACCGTTCGGGGACTTTTGCGGGGTTACGCGCGTAAGCGGTCACGCTGTGACCGCGGTCGAGGAGCTCATCGATGGTGAGGGAGCCGATGGCTCCGGTGGCGCCGAAGACGGTGACATTCATGAGATCTGGCCTTTCGTGGTGGTTGCGTTGTGATTGGTGAGTGCGGGTGCGACGAGGTCACCGAAGCGTCGGATCGAATCGCGGACCATCTGTGCGGGCATGCCGCCGAGGTCGACTTGCCCCAGGAAGCGATCGACACCGAGTTCGTCGCGCAACTCGGCGATCTTGGCGGCGACATGGTCGGGGCCGCCGACCATCAGCGCGCCACCGCGGCCGGCGAGTGCGGCCATGGTGGGCCGATCGACGTGCCAGCCACGCCCGCCGTTGGTCTCCGGTGACAGGTACCTCGCGTAGTAGGGGTAGAAGTCGTCGAGGGCTTGCTGGTCGGTGTCGCCGATGTAGAAGTGGCTGGTGACGCCGACGGTGAGCTGATCGTCGGGGTGTCCGGCGGCGCGGCCGGCGGCCCGATAGATCTCGACGAGTCGCCGTGCGTGGTCGATGGTGCCGCCGATCAGTCCGAGCGCCATCGGGAGTCCGAGGGTGCCGGCCCGGTGGGCGCTGGTCGGGGTGCCGCCTACTGCCACCCACACCGGCAGCGGCCCTTGCGGTTGCGGGTTGGGTGCTGCATCGCGCAAGGGATGCCGATGCCGTCCGCGCCAGGTGACCGTCTCCTCATCGCGCAGACGTAGCAGCAGGTCGAGTTTCTCGGCGAACAGCTCGTCGAGGTCGGCGATGTTCTCGCCGAACAGAGCGAACGGTTCGGCGAATGCGCTACGGCCGGCGATGATCTCAGCGCGGCCCCCGCTGACGAGGTCGAGAGTGGCGAAGTCCTGGTAGACCCGCACGGGGTCGAGGACGCTGAGCACGGTGGCGGTAGTGGTCAGGGTGATACGTTCAGTCGCCTGGGCGATCGCCGCGTGCACGACTGCGGGCGAGGAGACGGCGAAGCCTCGGGTGTGATGCTCCCCGATGCCGAAGACGTCGAGGCCGTGGTGCTCGGTGAGGAGCCCGAACTCGATGATGTCGCGGGTCCGACTGGCTGCGGTGTCGGCACCGCCGGGGTAGATGTCACTCAGGGAGAAGACTCCGAGCTCCATGATGGGATCACTCCTTGTGGTGGCCACCGGTCGAGGACGCGGCGTGCGTGCCTGTCGACCGGTGGCGCAAGTGGGTGGGTCAGCTGAGGGAGATGACGATCTTGCCGAGGGTTCCCTGGCCGAACTCGGCGAAAGCGGCGGCAGCGTCATCGAGAGGATGCACGCTCTGCACACTGACGGTGGTGTGCTGTTCGGCCTGGTTGCGCGCCAACCGCTGCAGCGTTTCCGGCGACGGGTGAGCGTAGATCGATTCGACTCGAACATCCTCTGCGGCAACATCATCGGGACCACGCAGCATCGTCGAGACGAACACCCCACCGACTGCGGCGGCGTCGATCGCCGCCTGCGGGTCACCGGCGAAGTGCAGCACCACCTCGACACCGCCCGGGGCCAGTGCCCGAACCTGATCGACGACATCGGCGGTGTAATCGACGGTCTCCGACGATCCCAGCGCGGTGACCTTGGCGATCTCGGCGTCGGATGCCGCGGTCGCGATCACCCGGGCTCCGGCCCGCGCGGCCAGCTGCACTGCCTGCTGTCCGACTCCGCCCGTCGCGCCGACGACCAGCACCGTGGCGCCGTCGCTGATGTTCGCGGCATCCACGGCCATCAGTGCCGCGGTCCCGGCAAGTCCGAGGCCGGCGGCCTCGGTGAAGTCCACCGAGGACGGCAGCTTCGCGATGCCGACCGATGTCGGCACCGTGACGAACTCGGCCAGCGAGCCGTCACCGAGGAAGTCCTTGGTGACCACACCGAAGACCCGATCGCCGACTGCGTAGTCGTCGACACCATCGCCGACCGCGTCGACGGTGCCGGCGAAGTCTTTGCCGAGCACTACCGGGAAGCGGTGCTCCATCGCGCCGTTGAGCATGCCCTTGGCCACCGACAGATCGAACCCGTTGACCGACGCCGCGGCCACACGCACACGAACCTCACCGGGTCCCGGCGTCGGCTCATCGACCTCGGCCACCGTCGGTGCTGCGTCGAATGCGGTCAGTACAAATGCCTTCATCGTGGTGTCCTTTGCCATCGAAGTAAGTGGAGCAGTTTCTCCACATCATTGAACCACACATGCGGAAGAACTATTCCACTTGCTACTGTGGTGTCTATGAGCAGCGAGAACAGACCTCTGCGCGCCGACGCCGAACGCAATCGGCAGGCGATCATCTGCACCGCCGGGAGGGTGTTCGCCGAGCACGGGACCGGCGTCACACTCGAGCGCATCGCCGAGGAAGCCGGTGTGGGTGTGGGCACGATCTACCGTCGGTTCTCGTCGGTGCAGGACCTCGTCGGGGTGGTCCTCGAGGCGAAGATGAGTCGCTACGCCGACCGCAGTGAGGTCGCGGCCGACCAGGCGTTGACCCATCCGTGGGAGGCGTTTCGCGACTACGTGCTGTACATCCTGGAACAACAAGCCGAAGACCTGGGGTTCAATGATGTTCTGATGGCACCGGATTCGGGAACCGAACTGTTCCGCACGGAGATGGACCGCGCGTTTCACGCCTCGGTGGCACTCGTCGACCGCGCCCGGGCCGCCGGCGCGGTCCGGCCGGACTTCGACCACAGCGACCTCTACCTGCTGACCCGCGCCAACAGTGGTCTGCTGCGCACCACCGACCGGTCCTCATCGCAGCCGTGGCGACGCCTGGCCGGCTACATGCTGCAGGCCTTCCGCGCACCGGGACCTGAACCCCTCACTCCACCCTCGCCGGCGTGGACATCCGGTGCGGCGAACGAGAACGGGCAGCGATGATGGCGCACGCGTCCCAGGGCGGGGCCTCTCGCTCGCGCCCGTGGACCCGCGTCGGAGCGGCCTCCATCGGTGCCCATGTGTTCTACGAGCTGGCGTGCGGGGTGGCTATGCCGTTCTCGTCGATCCGCGGGCCGGCTGTCGCCGCTGCCGGCTGGCTGGCCGGAACGACGGCGAGTTACACCGTGGCATCTCGAGCTCCTCGGACATACGATCCCGCGATGGGCATGATGAACGGCCTGTTCCTCTCAGCAGTGGTGGCGCACTTCATCTACTGGCCCACACGCAGAACCGTCGGTGTCCCGTGGCTCACCGAATGCGAGGGCCTACGAGGGCCGGTGATGGTGCCGTACAACGCCATCCTGTACACCTCGGGCGTGGCCGCGATTGCCGGTCTGGTCGAAAACGGCCGAGGCCGACGGTGGGGTACGACGGTTCCATTCCTGGTCGTCCCTGTATTACTCGTCGTCCAAGACATTGAGTTCCATCGACTTGAGCGTCAAGCGCGACACCGACCTGCCTGGTGGAATAGGCGACTGCGGCGGACACAGACGGAGCTGTTGACCAGTTCATCACCGGGCTCGGCGAACTAGTCGCCCGGCCGACTTCACGCAGCCACCGACCTAGGCGCTGCCGTACCCGGAGGGGGACTTGCAGGTACCCACTCGAGGCCGTCGCGAACGAGTGCCCACACGACGTCTACAGACGCCTCGCCAGCGCGATAAGTGCGTGGACGTGCGAGCGTTTCTCGTTTCGCTTGCGCTGATAGAACTCCCGGGATGGCCCGGCGCGTTGCGAGCTGTTGAGTGCTGCCATATAGAACACCTTGCGTAATCCGCGGTGGTAGCGCTGGGGTCTGCGCAAGCTGCCGTGGCGGTTGCCTGAATCGTGTGGCACCGGAGCAAGACCGGCGTAAGCGGCGAGCTTGACGGCCGAGCCGAACGAGGTGAGGTCACCAGCGGTGATCGCGACGAGCTCAGCTCCACTTCGGGCGCCGATGCCGGGCACGGATTCAAGAATCCGTGCGTGCCGGTGTCGGCGGAATACCTCGGTGATCTGTTATCCAGCTCAGCGATTTGGCGAGTGAGTGCCATCAGGGAGGCCGTCGACTGCTGCACCCAGCAGCGCTTTAGTCGGCTCGCCAGGAAGCGTCACGGTCTGCGCCTGCGCGGCCGCACGCGCCTTGCTGATCATCTCCGGAATGGTCGGTCGGCGGACACCATGACCGCGGAGGTGGTCGTAAATCTGCTCGTCGGAGACCGCAGCGATCGCCGACGGCGTGGCAAAGCGGGTGACGAATGCCAGACCGGTCAGCGTCGAGTAGTCGAATCACCGCTCCAGACCGGGGAAGATGCGGGTCAGCAGGCCGCGCAGACGATTGATACCTCACGTTCGTTCGGTGACCAAGTCGCAGCGGTGACCGGTCAACAAGTCGAGTTCGACCGCGACATCATCAGGGACCGCAACTGTTGCGAGATCGCCCCGGAGACGAGCGGTCTGGGCGATCACCACCGCGTCGCGAGCATCGGTTTCGCCTTCGCCGGCGAAAGCGCCGGCCATGCTGTGCACAACGCGACCTGGCACATAGCGAACGTGCTGGCCGCGGCGGGACAACACCCCTCGGAGCAGGGCCGATTCCGGTGCGGTCATGTCGATCGCCCACACCACCGATTCGATCCCGGACACTCCTTCGATGATCGCCTCAATGGCCCCCTGATCGTTGTGTAACCGTCGTGACCCACAGCACCGTCCCCGCGTCGTCGACCGCGGCGGCATGGTGTGCATGACGACCGACATCGATTCCTACCCAAACCGTTTCGTCCATATAAACCTCTCTGCTCGGACCTGTTCACCTCGTCAGGTTTGTTTTCGCCGGCGCACCTTTACACAGCGACAAGTTCGCGAACACATCTCAATCAGCGGCCGAAACGACCCGTCACGGCCCGGGGTGGCCTTCCACGCCGAGCCACCGAGGGCAACAGGTGATTGTCGAGCCACGCCCCGAACCGCGGACGAGCATCCGAGGCGACCGCCCCGGACGCACTCCAACGTAAAGGTGATTGTGCGCCGACGACGTCAAACGGGACACCAGGCCGGCAATGGCCGTGAGAGATAGCTGCAAAAGCCGCACCGGCTCTCAGATCAGTTGCCATCAGATTTCATCGCCGGTGTCCACAAGACGACCTCATGTCCGACCGTCGCCCGACACGACGACTACGGTCGCAGACATGCCACATGTCATCGTCACCGCCGAGTCGATTCAGCCGGGCCACGGCCCACATCCAGCCACAAGCCCCTACGACCGCCGCATCAGCGAAGCACTCAACGTCACGGCTTTCGAGATCTATCAGGTCGACCTGCCGGCCGATGCCGAGACGGTTCCGCATGACCACCTCGACGACCACACCGACGACGTCTACGCAATCCTCGCCGGCACCGGATGGATTGTGATCGACGGAACCGCGGAACCAGTTGCGCCAGGGCACTACATCTCGGTCGACATGCACCACCGCCGGCACCTACGCGCCGGCCCCCGCGGACTCACCTTCATCGCCGTGTGCGCAGAAGCAAAGCCAGAACTCGCCGGTGGTGGCGACTGAACCGGCGGCGCCGGGCGATCACGTTCCCGAAATGGCTGTCCGGCACCGTCGGTCAATGACGCTCGGGCGCGGGTCCGATCAGGTCGGCGACGATCTTCGCCGACATGACCACGAGCGGCAGACCGCCACCGGGATGCGACGATCCGCCGACGAGGTAGAGACCCGGTACCGGTGAGGTGTTCGACGGCCGCAGGAACGCCGAGCGGGGTCCGTTCGACGACGAACCGTAGATCGAGCCGCCCGGTGTCCTGGTCCGGCGCTCGAGGTCGGCGGGCGAGACGATCAGACGGTGTCGCACGTGGCCGGCCAGGTCGAGTCCGCGGTCGGCCATCACCTCGAGGATCTGGTCGGCGTAGGAGTTAGCCAAACCCTCTGTGTCCCAGTCGACGCCGTGGTCGGGATCGTGTCGGGGTGCGTTCACCAGCACGAACCACGCACCGGTTCGCGGGCCGGGGACGATCGCGGGATCGGCTGGCGCCGAGATGTAGACCGTAGGTCGCGCGACGGGGCGTGGTGGGCCGCGGAAGCCGAAGACCGCGTCGAATTCCTCGTCGTAGTCCTCGGCGAACAGCACCTGATGGTGTGGCTGAGGGGGAGGGTCGTCGAGGGCGAGGAGCAGCACGAACCCGGACAGTGACGGCGTGGTCCGTCGCAACAGCGCTGCAGGTCGGCGGGCGGCGCGACGCGGCAGGAGGCGGTCGTAGACCTGCCGCGCATCGGCGTTCGCGACGACCAGATCGGCGGAGCGTCGGCTTCCGTCGGTCAGCACCACACCATCGGCTCGGCCGTTGAGGCCCACCGAGATCCGGTCGACCTCGACGCCCAGTTCGACCCGCCCGCCGAGTTCGGTGAGCCGGTCGCGCATGGCGCTCGCGATGCGGCCCAATCCGCCTCGGACGTACCATGATCCGAACGCCTGCTCGGACCATGGCACGGAGGCCAGTGCCGCTGGTGCGCGACGCGGGTCGGAGCCGGTGTAGGTCGCGTAGCGGTCCAACAGCATACGCAGGCGCGGGTCGTCGAGGTAACGCTCGCCGAGACCGCGCAATGTTTGCCACGGCGCGACGGTGCGCACGTCCGACGGGGTGGCGATCCCGCCGATCATCGTGCGGATGCTCATCGGCGATTCGAGGAAGGGCTCATGCGTGACGTCCCAGACGCGTTCAGCGCGTTGGAGAAACGTCGACCATTCGGCGCCCCGCCCGGGTCCGAGCGCGGCGTCGAGGGCGGCCGGGATGTCGTCGAGGTGTCCCGGCATGTCCAGGCTGGTGCCGTCGGGGAATCGGTAGCGGGCGGCGACCGGGAGTCTTTCGAGGGTCAGGTGGTCATGGATCGACGAGCCCGTCGCCGCGAAGAGTTCTTCGAACACGTGCGGCATGGTGACGAGCGAGGGGCCGGTGTCGAAGACGAAACCGTCGTGCTCGATGACCCCGAGCTTGCCGCCCACATCGTCGAACTGTTCGAGGACGGCGACGTCGTGACCGGTCGCGGCGAGACGCATGGCGACGGCGAGCCCGCCGACGCCCGCACCGATCACGAGAACCCGGGTCATCGACGGACCTCGATGGGGCGTCCCTTCCATTCCAGGACTCCGCGTTGTCGGGCCAGCGTCGAATCGACTGCCAGGCCGGTGAACACGAGTATCGACAGCGGGTGACCGAAGGCGTCGGGCCACGCACGGCCGCCGGTGCGCTGCGCCGACACCGCCCGGGACGCCACGCCGGCCGCGTACCCGACCAACCCCACCCGTGAGCCGAACAATGCTGCGGCCGCGGGAAACACGTACATCAGGCAGAGTAGACCCGTGACACCCAGTGTCCCGCCCGGTGACCCGAACGCGGACCACAGCGATTTGCGATAGCCCGCGCGGACCTCTCGCCAGCCGTGGTACATCCGGCAGGTGGCGACGTCGCTTCCTTCCGCGACAACGCCGCGGCCCCCGGCCGCCTTGATTGCCCGCAGCAGTGCGATGTCCTCGAGGACGACGTCGTGCACTGCCGCGTGACCGCCGGCGCGCCGATACGTCGCGGCATCGACCACCAGGAACTGTCCGTTTGCGGCCGAGAGGGATTCGCGCGGCGACCGCTCGGCGAGCCCGAGTGGCAGGGTGCTCAGCCACGACCATTGCAGGAGTGGTTGCACCAGTCGCTCGCCCGCCCGGACGGCGACCTGTCGTGGATACGGGCTCACCAGGTCGAGCCCGGCGTTGCGGAGAAGGGCCGACGACGCGGTGAAGGCGTGGGGCTCGACAACGACGTCCGCATCGAGGAACACGTGGATCCCGTCGGGAAACGCCTTGTCCGCGAGTTGGGCGCAGGCCCAGTTCTTCCCGAGCCAGCCGGGAGGTGGTGCAGTGCCGCGGTGGACGTGAATCCGGTCGTCCGATGCGGCGAGGCGGGCGAGCACGGCATCGGTCCCGTCCACGGACCCGTCGTCGAGTACGAGAATCCGGATCGGTCCGGGCCATCGGTCCGCCGCCTCGACGACGGCCAGCAGACAACGTTCGGCGGATTCCACCTCGTCGCGCATCGGGACGAGCACCGAGAGTGGTTCCGGCACAAGGATATCAGTGGGGACGGGTCGGCGTACCCGGCGCGCGTTGTCGAGGGTCAGGGCCAACGACGCCAGCGACAGCGCGGTGCCCGCCGCGACCAGCGGCCGCACCAGGTCAGACGCCCGCACGGCGCCCCCTGATCTCGACGACCAGCAGCGGGATCGCGATGACACCCATGAGGAGTCCGCCGGTGAGGGCGACCGTCGGGCGCCCGAAGAAGACCGCGTGGGCCATCGCCGACGAGAAGTAGGTCCACAGGTACGCCGTGACGGGCACGGCATCCATTCCGGCGCGGTCGGTCTCGGCATTCTCGTCGCGACGGATCAGGAGATCCAGCGTCGCGACGATGAGGAACGAGACCAGCAGCCAGCCGGCGAAGTTCGTCAAGGGGATGTCGGCGACCCCGGGTAGGGAGGGTGTCGGGTACCGCCACACCCAGTTTCCCTGATCGACCATCTGCGGATCGAGGAACACGTCCCAGGCCGTGAGTGCGTATGCACCCACCACGGCGGTGGCCGGCCGTACCCATCGCCGGGCCACACCCGACGCCCGGACCAGACGTCGGGTCACGATGAGCGCGGGCCACGACATCATGATCCAGGCCAGCGGGACCAGGACCGGCACGCCGAGGACCTTCAGTCCCAGGCCGTCGGTGTACTCGTAGGTGCCGAACGGGAATCCGGTGCTCACACCGACGGATTCGGCGATCAGCCCGCCACCGCCTGCCACCACAGCGAGGGCGACCGCGGCGGCGGCGCCCCGGGTCGCGGCGACATGGACGAGCGACGCCGACGCCAGCAGCAGCACGCTTGCGACGGTCAGCGGAAGGGTTCCGCCACCGGTCAGCGGAAACGCGATCTGGACGCCGATCGTCGCGGCCAGCAAGATCCATGCCAGGGTGACCAGACCCCGATTCCAGGACACGACGCCGACCACCCGCCGCGATCGGGACGGTGGGGTTCGGTGAGAAGCGCTGCCGTGCAGCAGACTCACGCCGACCTCCCCTCATATGTGCCGACCACCTCGGTGACGGCGAGACGGGCGAACAGTTCCTCGGCGTACCACCGTGACGGTGCGGTCCGCCGGACCGCCGACAGATGTGCGGGGGAGCGATAGGCGAAGTCGGTCAGGTCCTGTGCGGAGTCCCAGATCGAGAAGGTGCCCTGCACCCCGACCGGGAGCTCGCCGACGCCGAGCGCCAGCCGACTGCCCTGTGCCCCGGCGAGTTCGGCTGCCACCGGCGGGACGGCGCGCCAGAACGATGCCATTTTGGTCGGCCTCAACCGCGCCCGCGTCAACGCGGCGACGGGGCCTGTCCACCCCTGCCCGGGTGCACGGTGGGCGTCGGACGACTGTGCCGTCTCGAAGGGGTCGACGCGCGACCATCGTCCTTTCGACCGGAGCGGTCGCATCGTGACCCGGAGCTCCTCGGTGCTGGAATCCTGCCAGCGGTCGAAGATCGGGGAATCTCGTGCCGCCGAGGCGGCTTCGTCGTCGCGCCAGACCGTGAGGGCGGCCCAGTGCTTCAGGTCGGCGCTCTCCAGGGTGAATGTGCGGGCGGTGCCGGTGCCGAGGAGTTTGACGAAACGCAGACCGGGTGCGCGGCGAAACGCCCGGCGACTCGACGACATCCGTCCGAGCGCTGGTAGGACCCGATCGACACCCCAGACGCGGAGTTCGACCGTCGGTCCGGAAGGAGCGGTCATGCGCGCCGCCACACGCAGCGTTCGATCAGGGAGGTCAGGGCCCGTCGGCTCTGCGAATCCATCGGGGCATCTTCGACGATGCCGAGCGCGTCCTCCGCGAGATCGACGATGCGTTGTTCCACGTGTTCGACGGCGCCGGTGGAGTGCAGGACCTCGCGCATCCGTGCGGCGCCCTCCGCATCGAGATCCGGGTTGCCGAGGCAATCGGCCATCACGCGGCGCTCCATCCGGCCCGCCGATGCCTCGGCCACCGCGATGAGCATCGTGCGCTTGCCCTCCCGTAGATCGTCGATGGCGGGCTTACCGGTGATCTTCTCATCGCCGAAGACACCCAGGATGTCGTCGCGGAGCTGGAAGGCCTCGCCTGCGGTGAGGCCGATTCGATCGTAGGCGTCGAGGAGCGCCGCGGGAGCGCCGGCGAGCGTGCCGCCGAGTCGCAACGGTTGGCCGATCGTGTAGCGCGCGCTCTTGTAGCGCAGGATGCGCGCCGTGCGGTCTGCGTCGGTGGTGTCCTCGGTCTGACTCAGCATGTCCAGGTACTGGCCGGCGTACGCCTCGTCGCGCATCGCCGACCACGTGTCTCGAACGGCCCGGCGGACGTCGGCGGTCGCGTCGTCGGCCGCAGCGGCGGCGAGGTCGTCGGACCAGGACAGGCACATGTCACCGACGAGGATCGCGACGGCGGTGCCGTGTCGCTCGGCGTCCCCCCGACGCCGCGCGCGGCGATGATCGTCGGCGAAGTGCCGGTGCACCGTGGGCAGGCCACGACGGACGTCGCTGTCGTCCATCACGTCGTCGTGCACCAGAGCGGCGAGATGGAACAACTCGATCGCGGCGGCCATCTCGACGATGCCGGGAACGGTCCGACCCTCGGCCGCGCCACGCGCGCCCCACAGGCAGAACGACGCGCGCAGGCGCTTGCCACCGCCGATCCGGGCCGACACGACGTCGATCGCGGGCGTCAGTTCCGTACCGACCTGCCGCAGGGTCGAGGCGTGGCTGCGGAAGTGAGCGGCCAGCACTTCCTCGACGAGCTCGAGATCGGTCGTCGAGGAGTCGATGGTGTGCAGGTCGCAGGCCGGGGAGACCGACTGTGCAGGCGGTGCTGACGAGTCGGTCATCTCGGCGGTCGGTGTCATGACGGGGCCCTTCGGAGTCCGGGGGTGAGGCTCGGTTACCCCGTCTTCGGAGCAGTAACCGTCGACGGATGGGTGTCGGCGCGGTCGCGGTAGCGTGGGTCGCATGGCTGTGGATGCAACGGTGCCCGTGGTGGCGGTCGGTCTCGTCGGTGGTTTCGCTGTCGCCCGGTACAGCGGTCGCCGCGAACTCGGAGGTGTGGTGCTCGGCTCGGCCGGCGCCTGGTGCACCCGCCGGTGGGCGCTGACGCAGGGCCCTGCGGTCGCGGGCGGTCTGCTCGCCGGTTACCTGGCGGCGTTCGGCGGTTCGCATCCCCTGGCGAAGAAGATCGGTGCGTGGCCGTCGGTGGCGGTCGTGACCGTCGCCGTGGCGGGCGCCACCGCCGTCGCCACCCGCTGAGCGGCGCGCTCCGGCAATACCGGCCGGACACCCGACGCCGGCGTTACCATCACCACCCATGACCGCGGGATACGGGCGTGCACGGCAGAACGACATCTACACCGCCGGGGTTCATCGGCGAAAGCCGCGCGTACCAACGGATTTCGCCGAACTGGAGCGCCGCGCCAAGCGCGCGATGTCCGCCCGCGCCTGGGCGTACATCGCGGGCGGCGCCGGGGAGGGCCGCACGATGGCGGCCAACCGAGCGGCACTCGACCGCTGGGCGATCGTGCCGCGGATCCTGCGGGATGTCTCCCAGCGGAACCTGAGCACCGACCTGTTCGGCAGGAGGCTGCCTGCGCCGGTGCTGTTCGCGCCGATCGGGGCCGGTTCGCTCGCCGCACCCGGAGCCGACGCGCTCATCGGGCGCGCCGCCGCCGAACTCGGTGTCCCCTACATCTTCTCGAATCAGGCCAGCGTCTCCATGGAGGACGTCGCCGCGGCGATGGACGAGGTGGACAGCGGTGCGCCGCGCTGGTTCCAGCTGTACTGGTCCACCGACGACGACCTCGTCGACAGTCTTCTGGAGCGCGCGGCGGCGATCCGCGCCGAGGCGGTGGTCGTCACCCTGGACACGACGATGCTGGGGTGGCGGCCCCAGGACCTGAACCTCGGCTCGCTCCCGTTCGCGCGTGGTGAGGGCATCGCCCAGTACACGTCCGACCGCAGGTTCGTCGACATCGTCGCCCAACGGTTGCGCGCCGCGACCGACGAACGGCCGGAGATCTCACTCGGCGCGATCGCGACCCTCATCTCCATCACCCGCAACGCACCGGGCAGGTTCTTGCAGAACGTGAGGTCGCCGCAGCCGCGTGCCGCGGTGCAGACGTTCCTCGACATCTACTCGCGACCATCGCTGAACTGGGACGACCTCGCCGGTCTGCGCGCACGCACCTCACTCCCGATCGTGCTGAAGGGTGTCCTGCATCCCGACGACGCGCGTCGTGCCGTCGACGCCGGGGTGGACGGCATCGTCGTCTCCAATCACGGCGGTCGGCAGGTCGACGGCGCGATCAGTTCGATCGACGCCCTCGACGCCATCGCGCCGGTCGTCGGCGGCCGCATCAAGGTTCTGATCGATTCGGGGATCTACACCGGTTCCGACGTGTTCAAGGCGCTCGCCCTGGGTGCCGACGCCGCGTGTATCGGCCGGCCGCACATGTATGGTCTGGCGCTCGCCGGCGCCGACGGGGCCCGAGACGCGGTCGCCGACATCATCGCCGAACTCGACCTCACCCTCGGCCTCTCCGGACACACCGACGTCGCCGACCTCGATCGCGAGGCCCTGCGGCGGTTGTAGTCCCCCTGCTCCCTGACGTGCGAGGAGCGCAAGCGACGAGCCTCCTGCCGCTCCCTGAGGTGCGAGGAGCGCAAGCGACGAGCCTCGAAGGGTCAGACCAGCGGGCGACCGGTACGCATGCGCCACCGCACGTCGGCGAGCAGGACGTTGAACGGGAAGGCGCGTACCGGCCGCGGGGCCCGCGTGACGATCGCCCGCAGGACCGCGTTGTGCTTGTCGAAGTAGAACTCCTGCCACGGCGAGAGCTGGACGCGCATCTTGCGGCGGAAGTTCTCGGGCAGGAAGCCGATGGCCATGATCTCGAAATGCCAGCCGAACAGCCGGGAGATCACGGGCCCGAGGAACTCCGCGCGGGCGATCGACATCAGGTACTCACGGATGGTGTCGTCGATCTCGAGGGTCTCGACCGTGTCGTTCCAGTAGGTCTCGAAGTCCTCGCGCGTGGCGGGCCACATCTCGCGGGGGACCTGGAGTGTCGTGCCGAGGACCGCGCCGGCCTGGTAGCGCTCGTCGGTCACCTCGGTGATCCCGCCGAAGATGCGATGGACGTCCTCGGTGCCGCGGTAGAGACAGGCCGCGACCCACAGCTGCAGCTTAGGGTCGAAGGCGTTGTACTTCACCGGGCTGTCGGCGGTCGAACGGACCTGCGCGTGAGCCTTGCCGACCGCCTTGCGATAGGCCTTGCGGTCCTTGGCGCTTCCGAGCCCGGCGACGGCGAGGTAGCTAAGCGTGGTGCGGCCGCGCTTCATCGGGTGTTTGAACAGGTTCCCCGAGTCCACGCGGCTCTCGTACACGCCATAGCCGACCGCGGGGAGACTGAGCTGCATGATCACGTTCGCGGCGCCGGCGAGCACGCCGATGCCGAGCGGGTCGAGATGGCTGGTGGGGAGAGCGTCGAGCTCCGCTCGGGACATCCGGGCGGTGGAGGGGAGGAACTCGGTGTCCGGTCGCTCCGCGGCGAGGAACTCCTCGACCTCGACGGTCACGTCCGTTGACGCCTGTGGTGACAGGGCCGAACTTCCACTGGTGATAGGCTCCGTTGCCATCGAGCACCCCTCCCGAATCTGGAAACGTCTGTTTCCCGTTTTATGACACACCTAACTTACCGGGGTGTCAAGATAGGAATCATGGGACGAGCACCATCGACTCCGGACAGCCGATCCGCTGCGGCGTCGGACTCGACCGGAACGCTGCGGGCCTACGGCGGCGAAGGCGGCGACACCCGGGTCGCGCGGCGTCGGTCGGCGCTGATCGACGCCGGTCTCGATCTGCTCGGGGCCGATGACGTCGGGGCGGTGACGGTGCGCGGCGTATGCCGGCGTGCCGGACTCACCGCCCGCTATTTCTACGAGAGCTTCGAGTCGGCCGATCAGCTCGTCGGCGTCATGTACGACGAGGTCATCGAGGAGATCGCGCAGGCCAGTCTCGCCGCGTTCTCCGAGGGTGCGAGCATGCGAGCGAAGGTCGCCGGCGCGGTGACGGCGATCGTCGACGTCATCGACGCGGACCGCCGCAAGGGCCGGCTGCTCTTCTCGCAGGCATTGCTGAGCCCCGTCATCGCCGCCAAGCGGATGGAGTCGACCGCGCTGTTCGCGGGCCTCACCCTGCAGAGCACATCGGCCATCCTCGACGTCCACGTGGGGCCCGCGGCGGCGGTCGGCGTCGCGCACTATCAGGTCGGCGGACTCAGCCGGCTGCTCGCGGCGTGGCTCGAGGGTGATGTCGACCTGGACAAGGCCGAGGTGGTGGATCTGAGCATCTCGTTGCTGGTCTCACCCGCAGAGATGCTGGAGAAGAGTCTGTCGCGCCGCACCGGCGATGCGGAGTAGTTCTGCGCGGCGGGATATGTTTGATGCCATGAGTGGCGGACCCGGCGAAGCAGACATCCGTCCGGCAACGCAACAACTGGACGGCTGGCGCGACTACGGCGAGCCCGAACTCCCGGTTCCGTTGGCGGCGGCGCTGGCCGCTTTCGCCGAGCAGGGTTACCACGGCACCTCGGTTCGGGAGATCGCCGCGCGCGCCAATCTGTCGGTGCCGGGCCTCTACCACCACTACCCGTCGAAGCAGTCGTTGCTGCAGGGTCTGCTCGAGCGGACCATGACCGATCTGCTGGCGCGCTCGGAAGCCGCGATCCTCGAGGCCGGACCCGAACCGATCCGGCAGTTCGACGCCGTCGTCGAGTCGCTCCTCCGATTCCACATGTATCGACGGGAACAGGCGTTCGTCGGTTCCACCGAGATCCGCAGCCTCGACGACACCTACCGGCCCACCTACATCGGGCATCGGGACCGGCAGCAGCGGATGGTCGACGAGATCGTGTTCGCCGGCGTCGAGGCGGGCGAATTCACCACCGAGTACCCGAAAGACGCGGCGCGGGCCGTGGCCACCATGTGCGTCGGGGTGTCCACCTGGTTCAAGCTCGACGGCCTGCTGGGCCCGGATGAGCTCATCGCGCGCAATCTGCAGCTGGCCCGCGCGCTGGTCGGCTACCGGGTGGACTGAGGGCCTGGGCCGACTCCATCGTCGGTTGAGCTTGACCAGGCGGGTGTGGCCTGGCAAGGTATGGGACGCCGAGCGAGCGATCGGTCGGCGATCGGGGAACTCACCAGCGCCGAGAGCGAAGCGAGCGGGCTGAACCGATACCGGCCCATGCGTTAAGGAGTCACCATGCCCATAGATCTTCGTCACGACGACGATGTGCTCGATGTGGTCGCGAAGACCGAGACCTTTGTCCGCGACTACGTCCTGCCGATCGAGGACGAGGCGGTGGGCGACATCACGGCCGCTGGTGGTGACGACATCCGCCGCGAGATGAATGCGAAGGCCAAGGAGGCCGGGATCTTCGGACCCCACGCACCGGTCGAGTTCGGCGGACTGGGTCTCAACATGTGCGACCGCGCTCCGGTGTTCGAGGCGGCGGGCTACTCGACGTTCGGTCCGATCGCGCTGCACATCGGCGCTCCCGACGAGGGTAACGTGCACATGCTCGCGCACATCGCGAGCGAGGAGCAGCGGCAGAAGTACCTCGCTCCACTCGCCGCGGGTGATGTCCGTTCGGCCTTCGCGATGACCGAACCCGCACCCGGTGCCGGCTCGGATCCCAGCGCGCTGCGCACGGAGGCCGTTCGGGTCGACGGTGGCTGGAAGATCAACGGCGACAAGCATTTCATCACCGGAGCCGACGGTGCCGGGTTCCTCATCATCATGGCGCGGACCTCGGGAGCGCCCGGCGACCGCGGCGGGGCCACGATGTTCCTCGCGCCCGCCGACACCCCCGGGTTGTCCGTCGGTCGTCACATCAACACCATCGACAAGGCGATGATCGGTGGTCACTGTGAGGTGACCTTCACCGATGTATTCGTTCCCGACGAGGACATCCTCGGCGAGGTGAACGAGGGCTACCGCTACGCGCAGGTCCGGCTCGGACCCGCCCGCATGACCCATGTGATGCGATGGCTCGGTTCGGCAAAGCGCTGCCAGGACGTCGCCGTCGACTATGTCTCGCGCCGTGAGGGATTCGGCGGACGTCTCGGAGACCTGGGCATGATCCAGCAGCTCGTCGCCGACAACGAGATCGACCTGGCGGCCACTCGCGCGTTGCTGCTGAAGGCCTGTCACGAGCTCGATCTCGGCAACCACGCCTCCGACGAGACGTCCATCGCCAAGACCTTTGCCGCCGAGGCATATTCGCGGATCGCCGACCGCAGCATCCAGATGTGCGGAGGCCTCGGCGTGTCCGCCGATCTGCCGCTGGCCCGCCTGTCGCAGGAACTCCGGCCGTTCCGTATCTACGACGGCCCGTCCGAGGTCCACCGGTGGGCGATCGCTCGTCGCGCCGTCGGGCGCGCGAAGAAGGCCCAGCAGGCGCTCGAGGCCAAGGCTTCGGCGGGTGCCCGATGACCGCCGTGGATGCCGCGCTGGACCGGGACCGCCTGCGCCGGTTGCTGATCGACAACGGTGTCGAACCCGCCGGTGAACTCTCGATAGATCTCATCAGCGGCGGCAAGTCCAATCTCACCTACACCGTCACCGACGGGGTCACCACCTGGGTGGCGCGCCGGCCGCCGACCGGTGGACTCACCCCGTCCGCTCACGACATGGGCCGCGAGTGGGCGGTCACCAGCGCGCTGCAGTCGACGTCGGTCCCGGTCGCGCGGACCGTCGCCTTCGATGCCGACGGTTCGACCATCGGCGCACCGTGCACCGTCGTGGAATTCGTGGACGGTCGTGTCGTCCGGACCGCCGCCGATCTGGACGCGTACTCCGATGACGAGGTCGCACGCAATCTCGACGCCCTCGTGCAGACCCTCGCCGACCTGCACGCCGTGGATTATCGCGAGGTCGGACTCGGCGAATTCGGTCGCCCGGCCGGCTTCGCCGCGCGTCAGGTGAAACTGTGGGCGCGACAGTGGGGGCACGTGAAGACGCGCGAGCTACCCGATGTCGAGCGGCTCGTCGACGCGCTGGCCGCACGCGTCCCGGAGCAGGCCCGAGAGTCGGTGGTGCACGGTGACTTCCGTGTCGACAACACCATCATCGACGCCGACGATCCGGCGCGGATCGCCGCGGTCGTCGACTGGGAGATGTCCACACTCGGTGACCCGCTGACCGACGTCGCACTGATGTGTGTGTACCGCACCGGCGCCTTCGATCAGGTCCTCGGATTCTCCGCGGCCTGGACCAGTGATCGGTACGCATCGGTCGACGAGATCGCGCAGAAGTACTCCATCGCAACGGGTTCCGATCTCGGTGACTGGGACTTCTATCTCGGGCTGGCCAACCTGAAACTGGGCGTGATCGCCGAGGGGATCACCTACCGCGCGCTCTCGGGCGCGTCGTCGGGCGACGGTGCCGAGAAGGCGGCCGAGGCGACGGCGACGTTCATCGCCGAGGGATTGCGCCACATCGGCTGATCGAAGCCGTGATGTCAGAACACATCGCGCGGGTTTGCGCGCAGTCGAGGGAGTAATCGCATGAGTGAGACGAGCAAGAACCGGTCCGCGTTGGTGACCGGCGCGTCACGGGGGATCGGTGCGGCCATCGCCGACCGGTTCGCCGCCGACGGTTGGGACCTCACCATCAGCGCCCGCGGGCGAGAGGCGCTGGAGAAGAAGGCCGCCGAGCTTCTCGAGCGGGGTGCCGGGCGGGTGGAGGTCGTGCCCGCGGACATGACCGATGCCGATGCGATCAGCGCGCTCGGTACCGCACATGCGGAGGCGTTCGGACGGTTCGACGCGTTGATCATCAACGCCGGCATGGGCTCGAAGGGCATGATCGCCGACCTCCCGGTGAAGCGCTTCGACCGCCTCTACCAGGTCAACGTTCGTGCCCCTTATGTTCTGCTGCAGTCGGCGTTGCCGGCACTGCGCGCGACCGCAGAGGCGCATGGATCAGCGAAAGTGATTGCCGTGGCGTCGATCACGGGTGTGTACCCGGAGTCGGAGCTGTCCGCCTACGGTGCCACCAAGGCGGCACTCATCTCGCTGTGCGAGACCTTCAACCTCGAAGAATCGCGCGGCGGGGTCAGCGCCACGACGATCGCACCCGGGTACGTCAACACCGACATGACCGACTGGCTCAAGGATCGCATTCCCGCCGACGAGATGATCACGGCCGACGACATCGCGGTGGTCGCTCACTCGATCACACAACTGTCGCGGTTCGCGGTGCTCCCGAACGTCGTCATCACCCGGCCGGGGGAGAACCTGCACCGGGCGTAGGATTCTGGCTCTGCTCTCGTACCTGCCTCAGCGGAAGGTGGCGATTCCACCTTCGCGGTCCGACAGGTGACCGTGCTCGTTGAACGAGACCACCGAGACGCCGCTCCGGCCGACGATGAGCTTGCTGATCGAAGCGTTGACCATGGTGCGGGCCATCGCGGGCCAGGTGTCGTCCGGGATGCCCCACAACTGGGCGATCCACTGGGTGATGGTGCCGGCCGAGGAGACGACGAGCACGGTCTGACCCGAGCCGGCGAGTTCGGTCGCGCGGGCGGCCGCGTCGGAGACGCGTGCCTTGAACTGGGGGTAACTCTCGGCCGGGCCGCCGTCGAGGCCGGGGGCCGCGTCATGCTCGCCGGCCGCGATCCAGGCCGCGAGTCCCTTGTCGAGTTGTTCCTGATAGCTGCGGCCGTCGCGGTACATCTCCGGCGTCGCCTCGCCGACGAGCGCGGGCAACGAGTACTCGTTCCAGCCCGGGTCGACGTGGGGGCGGGGCCGGTCGGTGGCGAACGCTCCGAGCACTCCGTCCAGCGTCTGCTGCTGACGGGGCAGGTCGCCACTGGCGGCGGCGGTGAAGGTGTCGACCTGCCCGGCGAGGAAGCCCCCGGACAGGGCGGCCTGCGTCGCCCCGGCGGTGGTGAGACCGCCGGGCCCGTTGCTCAGGTCGTCAGTGGCGTCGGCGATGCCGTAGGCCAATGCGTTCGCCTGACCATGACGAACCAGATAGATCACACCCATGCCTGCACCCTATGTCGGCTTCGATGAGTTCGGGGCGCCGGGCCGGTCAGTACCACTGACCCCCGACATGTCTGGAGTGCGCCCGTGACGCCGATGCTGTTCGTCAACCTGCCCGTTGTGGACGTCGCGCGGTCGCGTCGGTTCTTCGGCACGCTCGGGTTCCGTTTCGATGAGATCTTCTGCGACGCCGGCAGTGCCTGCATGATGATCAACGACTCCGCGATGGTCGTGCTCATGCAGCACCGACGATTCGCGGGATACGCGGCCGGAACGGTCGCCGATCCGTCGCGGGGTCGCGAATCATTGCTCGCGATCTCCGCGAGCAGCCGCGCACACGCGGACCGACTCGCCGACGCCGCGCTCGGGTGCGGCGGCAGTGAACTCCGCGCGGCGGAGGATCTGGGATTCATGTACTGCCGCAGCTTCTGCGACCCGGATGGTCATGCCTGGGAGATCGTCTGGATGGACCCGTCGCAGATCCCGCAGACCCCCGACGACTGACCGCGGGACCAGAGAAGAGCGGGGGATCAGTGCCAGGGACTCGCCGCGGAGCGCGCCGGTGCGTCGTACGGGGTCGCCGGAAGCCCGAAGCGTGCGAACTCCGCCTCCAGGTCGTCGCTGAAGAAGGCGACGACATGGCTGACCTTCCCGGCCGTTGCGTCGATCTCGAGCACCTGTAGCTGGAACGGTCGGTGGACACCGTCGGGTTCGCGCATGTACAGCCCGTACGCAGGCTGTCCGTTTGCGGTGGTCGGCAGCATGATCTGATCGCCCGGCTTCTCGGCCGGGCAATTGTGGCGGATGAGGGTTCCGATGTTCTCGGCGCCCTGGTACCAACCGGTGAACGGCGGCATCTCCCAGATGGCTTTGTCGGTGAACAACTCGACCATGGCGTCGACGTCGTAGCGTTCGAAGGCCGACACGTAGCGGGCCAGCAGCTCACGTTTCGCGTCGTCGTCGAGCGTCGTCGCGGCTGTCTCGCCGACCGAGTCCTGTTGCGGCCGAGCGTTCTTGACCTGCTCGCGGGCCCGCTGCAGAAGACTGTTCACAGTGGCGGTGGTGACACCGATGGTGTCGGCGACCTCGGCGGCGCGCCACTGCAGCACGTCGCGCAGGATGAGGACCGCGCGCTGCCTCTCGGGCAGATGCTGCAGAGCGGCGATGAATGCCAGCCGAACCGATTCGCGGGCGCCGACCACGTATGCGGGGTCCGCGTCGTCGCCGGGCGCGATCTCGTCGGCGGTGCCGGAATACGGTTCGAGCCAGGGCACCTCGTGGTTCTGCAACAGGTCATCGGTCGGGTCGAAGGCGTCGCCGCCGAGACCGGAGGGGAGGGGTCTGCGCTGGGAACTCTGCAGCGCCGTCAGACAGGTGTTGGTCGCGATCTTGTGCAGCCAGGTACGCACGGATGCCCGGTGGTCGAACTTCCCGTAGCCACGCCATGCCCGCAGGAAGGTCTCCTGGGCGAGATCCTCGGCGTCGTGGTGGGACCCCGTCATCCGGTAGCAGTGCGCGATGATCTCGCGGCGGAAAGGCTCGCTGACGTCGAGGAACTCGGCGTCGGTCACGGCGCTGGACTCAGCCGCTGGGCTCGTTGTGGTCATGCTCACAATCTACCGGGGTGCACCGACAGCCTCGACTCGAGTGGCCAAGCCGACCACGGTCCGCTTCGCCCTCGGTCCGCAGGTCGGGACGCCGGCCGCCGGGCGAGTTCGGATCAGGGTGAGTGCAACCCCTGTCTGCGGGTGGCCGCGAGCCTATTCTCGCCGGTGGACGCGTGTGCCGCCGGTCCCCGACGCCGTCGAACGGGGGCCACACGGGCTTGCCGGTGCGGGGTCGCGTTGCTAGCTTGATCCGCATGACAAGTGCCGACCACAAGCTCACGGAGGTCACCTATGTGACCACCGCGCTGGGCTGTCGTCTGCCGCTTGCACGCGTTCTCTGTTGTTGTCGTCGAATGCGCTGACCGACCCCCGCCGAGTCAATCTCCTCCCCGGGGCGTCGTTTCTCGAGTCTCTTCTCAGAGCACCAGCTTCCGGCTTCCGCCCCGCGATCCGCGGGGTCTTTCGACGAGGACGATCATGACCACCACACTGCCCGAACTCTCCACCCGTACCCTGCGCAACGCCCCCGCCTCTCCTGTCCGGCGTCAACCGGTCACCCGCACGGTGCGTCGTGCTCCGCAGGGCGTTCGCCAGCCCGTACCGTTGACTTCCGTACCGTCGACTCGGACCCCGGGTCCGGTCGTCGACCGTCGCGGACCAGTGAAGGGGGACCAGCGGGTGCACGTCGCAACGCCGCGTCTGGAGTTGTCGACCAAACCCGCGGCACTCGTCCTGAGGGCTGCCCGACTGTCGGGACCGCTGTTCCGCGACGACGCGGCCGAGCGCACCGGGCTCAGCATCTCCACGGTCAACCGCCAGGTCAGCGCGCTGCTGAAGGCGGGACTGATCCGTGAGCGGGCCGACCTCGCGCCCTCGGGCGCCATCGGACGTCCGCGGCTGCCGTTCGAGGTCAACATCTCCGAGTTCCTGACCCTCGGCATCCACATCGGTTACAAGGTCACCGCGATCACCACGCACGACCTGCTGCATCGCGTCGTGGGCGCCATCCAGATCCCGACTCCGCACGCGGACACACCGGAAGAAGCGCTCACCGCGATCGGTGTCAGCGCACGGCGTTTCGCCGAGCGGTGGACGGGCCGGCGGGTGCTGTGGGTGGGCGTCGCGCTCGGTGGGCGCGTGACCGACGGCGGTGTCGTCGACCATCCCCGGCTCGGCTGGGAGGGTGCGCCGGTCGGCCGGACGATCGCCGAGGCCGTCGGACTGCCGGTGTCGGTGGCATCCCACGTCGAGGCCATGGCGGCCGCCGAACTCGTGCTCAACCCCGACGACCAGCAGTCGAGCTTCCTCTACTTCTACGCGCGCGAGATGCTCGGCATCGCGTTCAGTGTCGGCGGGACGGTGCACACGCCGACCGCGGGCCCGCCGGTGATCGGGCACTTCCCGACGGGTTCGACCACTCTTCTGGACCCGAACCGGACCGGTCGCCTCGAACCCGCGGTGAGCGACACCGGCGTCGTGGAAGCGGCTCGGGCGCTTGGCCTCTCGGTGACCGATGTCGAGGATGTCCATGCTCTCGCCCGCAGCGGTGACGTGACGGCCCGCCGTCTGCTCGAAGAGCGGGCGGAGGTGCTCGGACGCACGGTCGGGCTCATCGCCGACATCTTCAATCCGGACCACATCATCCTGGGCGGTCAGGCCTTCACCGACTATGCGGCCGGCCTGCCCACGGTGGCTCGCGCCGTGCGGGACACCTCGATCGTGCCCAAACGCGATGTGCGCGTCTCCCATTCGGGTGCAACCGTGCAGCAGCAGGCAGCGGGCGCCGTCTCACTCGACGCCATATACAGCGACCCGCTGCAGGCGATCACATTGACTGCCTGAGCGGGTCGCGTCGACGAACCTCGGTCGGGTGGTGGTCTAGTCCGAGGTTCGCTTGTTGTAGGCGCGCAGCGCGAACGGGGCGAAGACGAGCGTCAGCGCGACCGTCCAGATCAAGGTGGCGAGGACCGGATACTGCATGGGCAGAGCCGCATCCGATCCGAAAGCCGGTCCGTTGCCCCACAGCACACGCAACGCCTGCACCAGAGACGACATCGGATTCCATTCGGCGATCGTCTGCAGCCAGGTGGGCATCGGTTCGGTCGGGACGAACGCGTTGGACAGGAACGTGATCGGGAACAGGACCGAGAACATGAAGCCGTTGACGGCCTCGACCGTCCGCAGCCACGAACCGATCAGGATGCCGAACCAGATCATCGCGAAGCCGAAGAGCAGGAGCAGCGCGAAGGCGAGGACCGCCTCACCGAACGAACCCCGGATCCGCCAGCCGATGGCCAGGCCGGTCACCGCCATCACGACGATGCCGATCGAACTGTGGAGCAGACTGGCGATACTGCGTCCGATCAACACCGACGACCGCTGGATGGGCAGCGACCGGAATCGGTCGATGATGCCTTTCTCGAGATCGGCCGTGATGCCGGTGGAGACGATGAACGCGGTGAACACGATCGTCTGGCCCATGATGCCCGGGAGCAGGAACTCCTTGTAGGAGGCCGAGTCGGTCTGGATCGACGCGCCGAACACGTACGCGAACAGCAGCACGAACATGATCGGCTGAATGGTGACGTCGGAGAGCATCTCCGGCATCCGCTTGGTGTGGATCATGTTCCGCTTGACCATGATCCAGGCCTGTTGCCAGATCGTGGTCGGGTGGACCCGCGGCTTGTCCGCGACCACCGCGTGGGTGTGTGCCGTGGTGGTCATCAGGAACGCTCCTCGTCGGTGGTGTTGTCGGTGTCCTCGGCATTGCTGGACTCCTCGGCGCGGTGGCCGGTGAGGGAGAGGAAGACGTCGTCGAGGCTCGGACGGGAGAGCCCGAAGTCGTCGACGGCGATGCCGCTCTCGTCGAACCAGGCGGCGACCCGCGGAAGGTCGCCCAGGCCGCCGGCGGCGGTCGTCAGCCGGCGGGCCGCCACGTCGACGAACACCTCCGCACCGTTCTTGCGGAGCAGGGCCTCCGCGGCGGGCAGGTCGGCTGCGTGCGAGACGGTCAGCACCAGGCTGGCCGAACCGGCCTGTTCCTTGAGCTGCAGTGAGGTGCCGTGCGCGATGATCCTGCCCTTGTCGATGACGACGATGTCGTCGGCGAGCTGGTCGGCCTCCTCGAGATACTGCGTGGTGAGCAGCAACGTGGTCCCGTCGGCGACGAGCTCGCGCAGGACCTCCCAGAGTTCGGAACGGCTGCGCGGGTCGAGGCCGGTGGTCGGCTCATCGAGGAACAGCACCGGGGGCGTGGCCAGCAGACTGACCGCGAGGTCGAGTCGGCGACGCATGCCGCCGGAGTACGACTTGACCTGTTTGTCACCGGCCTCGGCGAGGGAGAACTGTTCGAGGAGTTCTTCCGATCGGCGAGTCAGGGTCTTGCGTCCGATGCCGTAGAGGCCACCGATCATTCGCAGGTTCTCGCGGCCGGTCAGGATCTCGTCGACCGTGGCCGCCTGTCCGGTGAGGCCCATGTTCTGGCGGACCATCCCGGGTTGCTCGCGGACGTCGTAGCCGGCGATGCGCGCGGTTCCGCTCGTGGGTGGTGAGAGGGTGGTCATCATGCGGACGGTGGTGGTCTTGCCCGCGCCGTTGGGGCCGAGCAGTCCGAGTACCGAGCCCCGCGGCACGGTGAAACTGACGCCGTCGACCGCGGTGAAATCGCCGAAGCGTTTCACGAGGTCGATGGCCTCGATGGCGACGTCGGACGTCGCGACTTCTCCCGGCGCGGTGGCGGGAACTGTGATTGAGCTCATGATTCTCCACGGTATCTATGGGGTGTGACAGCCGCGACTGAATTTCGTGGCGTCCGGGTGACGTCGGGGAACAATTCAGGGCACCTTCGGGGTGTGGTGATCTTCTTCGAGAGGTCAGACCGTCCGCCCGCAGCGAATTCATCGGTTCTTCGACGACGAATCCGACGGCCGGATCGCATTCGAGCGTAGAACCTCAAGTTCACTTGAGGTCAGCACTTCCAGAGTCCGATGATGCGGAGATACTGAGCGTTTATCGCCGCGTATGCGGGTAGGGTGTCGCGGTGACTGCTATTCGAATCAAAGACGCCGCCGTGCTGCTCGGCGTCAGTGACGACACGGTTCGGCGGTGGGTCGCCACCGGCGTCCTCGAACCCTCCGATGACGGACCGGTCGCCTCCGTCGACGGGGCACGACTCGCCGCCCTCGCCCGCGAGCGTGCGGTGGCACCGGACGACGGCGCGTCGGTGGGGCGTTCGGCGCGCAATCGGTTCACCGGTCTCGTCACCGACGTCCGCACGGATGCGGTCATGGCTCAGGTGACCCTGCAGTGCGGGCCCTTCGAGGTGACGTCGCTGATGAGTGCGGACGCGGTCCGTGAACTCGACCTGCGACCGGGCGTCGTGGCCACTGCCGTCGTCAAGGCGACGACCGTGATCGTCGAGACCAACCGGGAGAACGGATGAGGAGGTGTGCCGTCGCGGTCGCGGTTGCTGCCACCTGTCTGCTGCTCACGGCTGGGTGTTCCGCCTCCGGCGGCGTGGGTGCCGGCTCCGGCGACTCCGCTGCAACGACTCTCGACGTCTCGGCCGCGGCGTCGCTGAAGAAGACGTTCACCGCGATCGCCGACGAGTTCGAGGAGCAGCACGACGGTGTCACGGTGCGGCTGTCGTTCGACGGCTCGTCGACCCTGGCCAACCAGATCCGGCAAGGTGCGCCCGCCGACGTGTTCGCCAGTGCCGACGAGAAGAACATGGACAAACTCGGTGACCTCGCCATCGCCCCCGAGGTCTTCGCCACGAACACACTCGTGATCGTCACGGCGCCCGGCAATCCCCGCGGCATCAGATCCTTCGCCGATCTGAACAAACCCGACGTGACGACCGTCGTCTGCCAGTCGGCCCAGCCGTGCGGGGCGGCAACCGAGACCGTCGAACGCAACACCGGGATCACCGTCGACGCCGCCTCGGAGGAACAGTCGGTGAGTGCCGTGCTGACGAAGGTGACGACCGGGCAGGCGGACGCGGGCGTGGTGTACGTGACCGATGCGCGCGGCGCCGGTGACAAGGTGGCCACCGTGACCGACCCCGCCTTCGCGGCAGTGGTCAACTCGTATCCGATCGCGACTCTCACCGGCGCCGGGGACGTCGAACTCGGCACGCGGTTCGTCGAGCTCGTCCTGGGCGTGGACGGTCAGCGCATTCTGCGCGATGACGGTTTCGGCGCGCCGTGACCGTCCGTTCGTCGCTCCGGTCACGACGAGACCCCGCGGGTCTGCCCGGTTGGATGTACGGTCCGGCACTGATCGGCGTCGGGCTGATCGTCCTGCCTCCTGTGGCGCTGGTCCTCCGGGCGCCGTGGGGCACCTTCGTCGAGCAGATCTCGTCGTCCTCGTCGCTCGATGCGTTGCGACTGTCGCTGATCACCGCCACGTGCAGCACCGTCATCTGCCTGGTGGTCGGGGTGCCGATGGCGCTGATCTTCGCGCGACACGACGGTCCGCTCATCCGGGTGCTCCGCGCGCTCGTGCTGCTGCCCTTGGTGTTACCGCCGGTGGTCGGCGGGCTCGCACTGCTGTACACCTTCGGCCGGCTCGGGATCGTCGGCGGCCATCTGCACGCGGCCGGTGTCGACATCGCCTTCACGACAACGGCGGTCGTGCTCGCGCAGAGCTTCGTGGCGCTGCCGTTCCTCGTGATCAGCGTGGAAGGTGCGGTGCGTGTCGTCGGCACGCGATATGAGGAGGTCGCCGCGACCCTGGGTGCCGGCCCGACCCGCACGCTGTGGCGGGTGACGCTGCCGTTGGTCATGCCCTCGCTCGTCGCGGGCCTGGTGCTCTCTTTCGCGCGGGCGCTGGGGGAGTTCGGTGCGACGATCACGTTCGCCGGGAACGCGCCCGGGGTGACCCAGACCGCGCCGCTGGCGATCTACGTGTCGGCCATCGACGACCCGCAGGCGGCGATCCCGTTGTCGCTCATCCTCGTCGCCGTGTCGCTGGTCGTCGTCGTGGGAGTGCACAGTCGCCGGCGTCGTGGTTGGGCGGGTGCGGTGTGAACGACGATCTGCTGGTGTCCATCGACAACGCGGTGCCGTTCCTGCAGATCGCGCATCGGTTCGCCGCCGGTGGCACGACTGCCGTCGTCGGGCCCAACGGTGCCGGCAAATCGACGATGCTGCGAACGATCTCCGGATTGCTGCGTCCGGACGAGCCCAGTCGGATCATGCTCGGCGAGACAGTGTTCCGTGATCGTCGACGATCGGTGCCGCCGCATCGTCGCGGGGTCGCACTGCTCTCGCAGGACGCGCGTCTGTTCCCGCACCTGACCGTTGCGGAGAACGTCGCCTTCGCGCCGTCGGCGCAGCGGTTGTCGAGGGAGGAGGTCGGTGCGCGTGTGGATCGATGGCTCGGTGCCGCCGAGGTCGCCGATCTGGCCGACCGTGAACCACACCAGCTCTCCGGCGGACAGGCCCAGCGGGTCGCGATCGCCCGTGCGCTCGCCGCAGAGCCGCGAATCCTGTTGTTGGACGAACCCTTCCGCGCCTTGGACGTCGACGTCGCGAGCCGGTTGCGGACCTTGTTGCGGAACCTGCTGGCCGACCGGGGTCGGATCACCGTGATGGTGACCCACGATCCGGTGGACGCTCTCGGGCTCGCCGACGAGATCATCGTCCTCGACTCCGGTCGCATCGTCGAAACCGGCGCCACACGTGACGTTCTCACCCGTCCGTCCAGTCGGTTCGCGGCGTCGCTGTCAGGCCTCAATCTCTTCGTCGGCAGCATGGCCGGTCCCGACACCGTCGTCGACGCCGACGGCCACCGAGTGGTCGGCTCGGTGGGGGACGGTCCTGCGGATGTGCCCGCTCCCGGCGCACCCGTCGCGGCCACGTTCTCGCCGCGGGCTGTCGCGGTCTACCTCGACGCCCCGCACGGCAGTCCACGCACCGTCCTGCCCGCGACGGTCCGAGACGTCGTGCCCCGCGGGGATCACGCCGTCATCAGTACCGACGTCGGCGGCCAGATCGTCGCCGCCGAGGTCACCTGGGCGGCGATAGCGGACCTCGGTCTCGCCGCCGGTCTCGCCGTGCACCTCGTCATCAAGGCGAGCGAGGTGCGGATCAGCGCGGTCGGTCCGGGCTCGAGTTGATGGCGGTGGGTCAGTCGTTGAGCGGGCCGTCGCGGTGCGGCTCGAGAACGCGTGCCTTGAGGTGCTTGTATCCGCGAACACGGAGCGTCGGAATCGATTTGAGGAAGAATCGGTCGTCGTCTCGCAGTGCATCGGCGATCGTGTCGTCGACGAGGGTGGTTCCCGGCCTTGCCGAACTGGTGAGACGGGAGGCGATGTTGACCGGTTCCCCGAAGACGTCGCCGAGTCGGGTGAGCACCGCGCCGCGTGCCATGCCCAGACGTAGCGGAGGGAGGTTGTCGTGGTCGGACAACTGATGGATCACGAGGGCGGCGCTTGCTGCCGCCCCCGCATCGTCGAAGGTGAACATCACGGCATCACCGAGCGTTTTCACCACGCGGCCACCGTGATCGACGACCACATCGAAGGTGTCGTCCTCGAACGAGCCGAGGAGGGTTTCCAGGTCGTTCAGGTCGATACGACGGGAAAGGCTTGTGTAACCGACGATGTCGGCGAAACCGACGATGAGGTCGATCTCCTCGTCGGCGGAGTGGTCGGCGTGCCGCTCGATGGCCTGGGCCATGTGCCGACGCCAGATGAGCTGCTGGATCTGACCGAGGGCGACGCTCATCTGCTCCATGTCCCACGGGACAGCCGGATCGTCGGCGATGTCGCGGAGAAGGTCGGCCTGCCACTCGGCCAACCGCGCCATGGTCTGGCCGATGGCCCGTGCCATCGCGATCTGCGTGGTCTCCGGCATCGCCGACGACGAGCTGGCGAAGACCTTCAGAGCTGTGACGTCGCGGTCGGAGAAGACCTTGTCCGACGAGGGGCGTCGGACGAATCCGAAGGCATTCCAGGCTTTCTCGGCGAACTCCGGTGACAATCCGAGTTCGGCGACCAATTCGTCGCGTGTGTGACGAGGTTGATCCCGATCAACCGACTCTTCGTGCATTCGACTTGCGTCCCCTCACCGGCGTCGGCTCAGCATACCGGCATCCGGACGTGGTCGGTGCCACTCAGAGAAGCGCAACGGGCGGCGACATGTCAGGGTGACGGCGCGGTCACCATCCGGAGTGCCGTGTCGGACACGGGGCGGATGAGGTCGTCGAGTGTCAGCGCGCCGCCGGGGCGATACCAACGCCACACGCTCGCGAGGGCACCGAGTAGGAGACGGGAATGGACACCTGGGTCTCCTTGCACGAAGTACCCCTCGTCCATTCCGCGTCGGAGCAGTTCGGTCCACTCGTTCTCGATCTCGGCGACCAGTTCTCGCGATCGGAGGCGCTCGGCCTCCTCCTTGTCCGACTGGCGCGGCGCGCTCAGGATGTGCATGTGACTCTGCAGAATTCGACGTTGTAAAGCGTCAGTCGGTCCACCGCGGAGGTGGGCATCGATCGCCGAGCGGGCGGCCTCGGCGGGATTCGGTATCCCGGTGACACCCGTGTGGAAACGCTCGAGCGAGTCGGTGAGCTCGAGGCGCATGATCGTCAGCAGACAGTGTGCCTTGGACTCGAAGTAGTGGTACAGCGCCGTCTGGCCTATGCCGACCTCGCTTGCGACAGAAGCCCACTTGGTGGTCTCGTAGCCGTCGCGTCCGAATCGTTCGATCGCGACGGTGAGGATTCGCGTGCGCTTGGAACGGGGGCCGTCCTCGTGTACTTCTGCAACCACCGGCACGTCTCCCCTCGTTTCGACGGAGGATATACGTCGACCGAGCTGAGTTCGAGTGCCCCTTCGCTGCACAGTCCCCGGTCTGCGCGGATCAGAGCGCGAGTACGCCTTTCATGAGATAGGCCATTCGGGCGGCGAACTGCGGACTGTCCGAGCCGCGCCGCATGCGCACGGCGTCGTTGACGATCGAGAGCGCGGCGTGCACGGCGACCGCGCCCTGATCGCGCTTGATCTCCGGGTCGACCTGCATGAGCAGATCCACCCAGCGCGCCACGTAGCGTCGCTGGACATCGACGAGGTCGGTGGCGCTGGCCTGGCCGGCGAGTGCGGGGGAGTTGTTGAAGCTCACCGACAGATCCGGAGTGCTGGTGATGGTCTCGACGTAGGAATCGACCAGACCGGCAAGGAGTTTCGCGGGATCAGAGGTCGCGCCGTACACGGCCATCACCCCGGCCTCCAGTCGTGCCCCGCTGCGCTGACCGATGGCGACGAGGATGGCGAGCTTCGACGGGAAGTGTTTGTAGACACTGGGGCCGGCGATGCCGACGGCGCCGCCGATCTCGTCGACGCCGACGTCGGTGTACCCGCGGTCGGCGAAGAGCTCGGCCGCCGCGTCGAGGATCTCGTCGCGACGCGAGCCCGGCACCGAGGTGACCGTCGGCGAGGTCGCGAACGGTGGAGCCGCAGCGGGGCTCAGGGCGAGGATCCGACGGATGAGCTTCTCGATCTCGTCACGCGCACGCGCCCCGGACATGCGCGTGTGGTGCACGGTGAGGCTGCCGCTGACGCTCAGGATCGCCCACGCCAGCTGCACGGCCTCGCGCTCGGAAAGATCCGTGCGCCGGGCGGCGAGCGCGGTCGCCCAGTGACCGATCACCTCGCGGGTGCGGATCGCCACCTGCTTGTTCTGCTCGGTGGTCAGGTAGTTGCTGGTCCACCGCCACAGCGACGCCGCCTGCGGGCGCTGCACGGCCAGGTCGCAGACCGTCGAGATCAGCGAGCTCGTGTCCCCGCTGCCGGTGAGGGCCCGATCCGTACAGGACTCGAGGTCGTCGACGCCGGCCAGGACCGCGGCGGCGAGCAGGGACTGCTTGTCATCGAAGTGCCGATACACCGACGGCGCGGTGACGCCTGCCGAGCGCGCGATGTCGGCGAGCGACACCTGCGCGTACCCACGCTGCAGGAAGAGCGCGGCCGCGGAGTCGACGAGTTGTCGCTTGCGGTCGGCGCCCCGGGTGCGAGAGGTGGGTTTGCGGTCAGGCATGGTGAACAGACCATAGCGCACATTCGACAGAACACCAGACCTCTTGACCACCGGGTATAGCCAAATAAGTTATTCCGCGTTAGCCTCGGTGGGTAACCAACCAGTGGTTCGTGTGAAAGGAACACTTTCGTGCCTGATCAAGCATTCATCTACGAGGCGATCCGTACGCCTCGTGGCAAGCAGCGCGGCGGCTCGCTGCACAGCGTGAAGCCGGTCGACCTGGTCTCCGGTCTCATCAACGAGGTCCTGTCGCGTCACGGCGGCCTCGATCCGGCAGACGTCAACGACGTCATCCTCGGTGTCGTCTCCCCGGTCGGCGAGCAGGGTGCGGTCATCTCGCGCACCGCCGCCCTCAACAGCGGCCTCCCGGAGACCGTCCCCGGCACCCAGATCAACCGCTTCTGCGCCTCCGGCCTGGAAGCCACCAACCTCGCCGCGGCCAAGGTCGCGTCCGGCTTCGACGACCTGGTTCTCGCCGGTGGCGTCGAGTCGATGTCGCGCGTCCCGATGGGCAGCGACGGCGGTGCACTCTTCACCGACCCGGCCACCGCATACGACCACTACATCGTCCCGCAGGGCATCGGTGCCGACCTGATCGCCACCATCGAGGGCTTCTCGCGCGAGGACGTCGACGCCTACGCCGCCGAGTCGCAGGCTCGCGCCGAAAAGGCATGGAACAGCGGCTACTTCACCAAGTCCGTGGTTCCGGTCAAGGACATCAACGGCGTCACGATCCTCGATCACGACGAGCACCGTCGCCCGGGTTCGACCGTCGAGAGCCTCGGCAAGCTGAAGGCCGCCTTCGCCGCCCTCGCCGACATGGCCGGCTTCGACGACGTCGCCCTGCAGAAGTACCCGAGCGTCGAGAAGATCAACCACGTCCACACCGGTGGCAACAGCTCCGGCATCGTCGACGGTTCGGGCCTCGTGCTCATCGGCAGCGAAGAGGCAGGCAAGCGCAACGGCCTCACCCCGCGTGCCCGCGTCGTCTCCTTCGCCGAGATCGGCAGCGAGCCCACCATCATGCTCACCGGCCCCACCCCGGCCACCGAGCTGGCCCTGAAGAAGGCCGGCCTGACCGTCGACGACATCGACGTGTTCGAGCTGAACGAGGCCTTCGCCTCGGTCGTCATGAAGTGGATGAAGGATCTGAAGATCCCGCACGAGAAGGTCAACGTGAACGGCGGCGCGATCGCCATGGGTCACCCGCTCGGTGCCACCGGCGCCATGATCTACGGCACCTGCCTCGACGAGCTCGAGCGCACCGGCGGCCGCTACGGCCTGATCACCCTCTGTATCGGTGGCGGCATGGGCGTCGCGACCATCATCGAGCGTCTCTGACTCTCCCGGCCCTGCCACTTCACGAGAAAGAACTCTGCGAATCACCATGAGTGACAACATGATCAACTGGGAGAAAGACGCCGACGGCGTCGTCATCCTGACCATGGACGACCCCAACCAGGGCGCCAACACGATGAACGCGCTCTATCAGGAGTCGATGGCGGCGACGGTCGATCGCCTGGAGGCCGAGAAGGACGACATCACCGGTGTCGTGCTCACCTCGGCGAAGAAGACCTTCTTCGCCGGCGGCGACCTCAAGGACATGACCAGCGATCGCAGCGGTGTCTCCAAGGAGGAGCTCGCCACGCAGATCACCGAGTCGACCAACGGCATGAAGAAGGTGCTGCGTCGTCTCGAGACCCTGGGCAAGCCGGTCGTCGCCGCCATCAACGGTGCCGCCCTCGGCGGTGGCCTGGAGATCGCGCTGCACACCCACTACCGCATCGCCGCGGACGTCAAGGGTGTCCAGATCGGTCTGCCCGAGGCCACCCTCGGCCTGCTGCCCGGTGGCGGTGGCGTCGTCCGTACCGTCCGTTTGCTCGGTATCCAGAACGCCCTCATGGGTGTCCTGCTCCAGGGTCAGCGCTTCAACCCGACCAAGGCCAAGGAGACCGGCCTGGTCAACGAGGTCGTCGGCTCCATCGAGGAACTGATCCCCGCCGCCAAGGCATGGATCAAGGAGAACCCCGAGGCCCAGCAGCCGTTCGACGTCAAGGGCTACAAGATCCCGGGCGGTGCCCCCACCAACCCGGCGTTCGCCGCCAACCTCCCGGCCCTGCCGGCGCTGCTGCGCAAGCAGATCAAGGGCGCCAACATGCCGGCTCCGCGTGCCATCCTGGCCGCTGCCGTCGAGGGCGCGTACGTCGACGTCGACACCGCCGACATCATCGAGACCCGCTACTTCGTCTCGCTGGTCACCGGCCAGGTCGCGCAGAACATGATCAAGGCGTTCTTCTTCGACCTGCAGCACATCAACGGCGGCGGCTCGCGCCCCGAGGGTTACGACAAGTTCACCGCCAAGAAGGTCGGCGTCATCGGCGCCGGAATGATGGGCGCGGCAATCGCTTACGTGTCGGCGAAGGCCGGCATCGAGGTGGTCCTCAAGGACATCGACCTCGATGCTGCCAAGCGCGGTAAGGGCTACTCGGAGAAGCTCGAGGAGAAGGCTCTCGCCAAGGGCAAGACCACGCAGGAGAAGAGCGACGCTCTGCTCGCCCGCATCCACCCGACCGTCGACGCCGCCGACTTCAAGGGCGTCGACCTCGTCATCGAGGCCGCCTTCGAGTCGGTCGAGGTCAAGCACAAGGTGTTCCAGGAGATCGAGGACATCGTCGAGCCCGACGCCGTCCTGGGCTCCAACACCTCGACCCTGCCGATCACCATCCTCGCCGAGGGCGTGAAGCGGTCCGAGGACTTCATCGGAATCCACTTCTTCTCGCCGGTCGACAAGATGCCGCTGGTGGAGATCATCAAGGGTGAGAAGACCTCGGATGCGGTGCTGGCCAAGGTCATCGACTACACGCTGCAGATCCGCAAGACGCCGATCGTGGTCAACGACAGCCGCGGCTTCTTCACCAGCCGTGTCATCGGCACCTTCATCAACGAGGCCGTCGCCGCCGTCGGCGAGGGCGTCGAACCGGCGTTCATCGAGCATGCGGGCACCCAGGCCGGTTACCCGGCCGCGCCGCTGCAGCTCATGGACGAGCTGACCCTGACCCTGCCGCAGAAGATCCGCAAGGAGACCGAGGCAGCGCTCAAGGCCGAGGGCAAGGAAGTTCCGCAGCACGGCTCGAACGCCGTCGTCGACTGGATGGTCGAGAACGGCCGCACCGCCCGCAAGGACGGCAAGGGCTTCTACGACTACGACGAGAACGGCAAGCGCACTCAGCTCTGGCCGGGCCTGCGCGACCACTTCAAGTCGGGCACCACGGAGATCCCGCTCGAGGACATGAAGGAGCGCATGCTCTTCGCCGAGGCCCTCGAGACCGTCAAGTGCTTCGACGAAGGTGTCCTGACCTCCGTGCCGGACGCCAACATCGGTTCGATCTTCGGTATCGGCTTCCCCGCGTGGACCGGTGGTGTCATCCAGTACATCAACGGTTACGAGGGTGGCGTGCCCGGCTTCGTCGCGCGTGCCAAGGACCTCGCCGGCAAGTACGGCAAGCACTTCGAGCCGCCCGCCTCGCTGGTCGAGAAGGCCGAGCAGGGTGTCACCAAGCTGACCGACGAGAACCTCGCTGCGAAGTAGGGTTTTCGCCGGGTGACCGGCAGACAACAAGGGCCCCGGCCGGATTCGTTCCGGCCGGGGCTCCTGTCTGCGCTCACCGATTCCGTTCTCGCGTCGCGGTTTCCGTCCCGCTTATCGGATCCGAAAAGCGGGACGGAAATGCGACCGCGGGAACTCAGTCGTCCGACGGGACCTCGGCACCGCCGACGCTGAGGACGACGCGCGCGCCGTAGGGCACCGCCTCGACGAGGCGCAGCTGCGCCAGCGCCGGGTGGGCGTCGAGCAACCGGCCGGCGTTTGCCAGCGCGCGCAGGGCGGCGGTCTCCGCCCGAGCCGCCTCCAGCTTTGCCAGACCGCGGGTCTTGGCGGTGATCACATCGAGGGCCGCGCTGCGTACCTCGGCCGGGATGATGACGTCGCGGATGACGACCTCGAGCACTTCCATGCCCACGGCGCCTGCGGCCTCGGCCGCCGAGGCGCGGATCGGTGCGACGTCGACGGTGTCGCCGCGGCGGATGAGGTCGTCCGCGGCCACGCCGGCACAGAACTCACGCAACGCGATCTGAGCGGTCAGGTACACCGTGCCGATCGGGTCGGAGGACCGCTCGACGAAGGCGACGGCGTCGATCACGCGGGCGCGCAACGTCATCGAGATCCGGACCGCCATGGAGTCGGCGGTGAGCACCTCCTGCGGTGCGACCTGGACCAGGCGCTCGCGCATGTCGACGCTCAGCGTCGCGTCGGGCTTGCGCACACGATGACGACCGGTGGGGAGCGTCTGGACCTCGGCGCCCCGGTAGGCCAGCACGGTGTGGCCCGGTGGGACGGTCATTCGATTGTGGAACAGCATGGCGATCCTCCTTTCCGTTGCGTCGCAATGCTTGTCGGGGCGGGTGAGTTCGGATGGCGACACCGCTCGCGGGCGGGCCGGTCGGTGGGGAACGACGCGGAGCCGCGAACGACCCGGACGACGCCCGCAGAACCAACCGGGCCCGTGCTCCCGGGAGCGGTGCCGCGTCAGGACTCGAACCTGCTCGGGTGGTATCCCTTGCCATCTGAAGGCGGACGAGGATTCCGACGCGCAGAAACACATCGCGGTACCCCGCTCCGGCCTGCTGGTCCTCGTGCCGATCGGGAACTATGCCAGCGTCGAGCGCTGCGGCGCAACGGATTATCGGTTGCGGGTGGGCGGACCCTTCGAGGCTCGTCGCTTGCGCTCCTCGCACCTCAGGGGGCAGGGGGTTCGGCGCTATCGCTCCTCGCACCTCAGGGTGCAGAGGGCTCGGCGCTATCGCTCCTCGCGCCTCAGCCTGGATCCGTGGAT
>NZ_LIYC01000025.1:0-66799 GCF_001418765.1 Gordonia sp. HS-NH1 | reverse complement strand
GCACCTCAGGGAGCAATGGGGGCCGCTCCTTTCGGAACAGGGAGCTTGCGAGCGTCAAGAATGATTTCGCAACCTCGGTCGCCGGACCCTTCGTGACGCACCCTCCGCAAGCTCCGGGCGCTCCTCAGGGAGCAAAGGGGGTGGCCCTCCGCAAGCTCCGGGCGCTCCTCAGGGAGCAGAGGGGACGGGCCGGCCCACCGGTGTCGACAGCGGCAGGTTCACGAAGCTCGGCCGGTTCGGGTCGAGCTGGATGTGCTGCGGCCGCAGGCCCGACTCGTTCAGCAGCGGACGCAGCGGCAGTCCTCGCGGGAAGTTCATCGCGAACACGTCGACCCGCAGACGGTGCCCCGGCTTGATGAGAGCCTCCGTCGGCAGCAGACCGATGTCGACACTGACCGGACGGCCCGGCACGACGGGCTGGCGCGACGCCAGCGTCAGCTCGTAGAACGGGTCGATCACGTCACCGTTGGGCGCGAACTGCGATGCCGCCTCGTCGTACCCGCGCAGCGAGGCCATCACCTGACCGGAGGTGAGCACCTTCGACGTCCCGTCGGGGGCGACGTCGTTCAGGGTGGCGGTCCAGTAGCCGTCGGTGGCGTCGAGGACGGTGTTCAACCGCACGTTGGCGTACCCGGACACGCTGCGCGTCGTGGTCAGCGGGGGAGTGGTGAACGACAAGGCGGCGCGCTCGGAGATGCGTGCGTCGTCGGCGCAGAAGGGGAAGATCGCGAGTGCACCGGCCAGTTGCTGTGCGGCGTCGCGTGAACACATCGGTGCCAGGCCGGGCGCGATGGTCATCCGGGCCCGCGATGGGGAGGGCGCGGGCGTCAAGCTGCCGCCACGCACCGCATGCGCCGCGGTGCCGCTGCGCCGGTCGCCGAGATAGAGCCGCTGACGTTCCATACCGGCACGCGGGAACTGCTGCGCGGTGATCCACGAGTCGCCGACCTGCTTGAGGTTGACGGGCCCGTAGGAGTCGACCCCGTTGTCGATTCCCTTGAGCCACTTGTCGAACCACGCCTTCTGCAAGACGTCCAGCCGGGGCGGGGTGTTCCGCCGTCCCTCCTGGCCGCCGCCGATCGTGAGGTGATAGCCGTCGCCCATGATCAGTTGCTTCTTGCCGGGCGGCAGCGGGATGTTGTTGTACATCCGGACTTCGCTGTTCGTGAAGAGGTCGAACCACCCGCCGTAGATGAGCGTCGGCGTGGTGATGCGGTCGGCGTGGTCGAGCCACGACGACCGGGGTTCGGAGTTGTTGTCCAGCAACGCCTTCAGGTTCGGCGGCACCGACGGGATGTCGGGGGTCAGGAGCGCGGCGAACAGCTGCGGGTAGAAGGTGAAGGGGTCGGAGATCCGGTCCGCCAGCCACTTCCAGTCGAACGTGCCGTTCAGCATCGACGCGACGTTCGGGATCATCTTGGTGGTGTTGACCAATGTCAGCCACAGCGGCAGGAAGCCGACGCCGAGTGCGCCGCCCGGGGCGACGATGTCGCGGATGAGGTCGCCGCCCGGCTCGACCGGGAAGATCGCCTTGAGTGCTTCCGGGTTCTTGTTGGCGGCCTGGATCTGGTTGATCGCCGAGTACGACACCCCCGACATGCCGACCTTGCCGTTCGACCACCGCTGCTTCGACGCCCAGTCGATCACCTCGATGGTGTCGCGCTGTTCCCGCGACTGGAACACATCCCAGACCCCCTGCGAGAAACCGGTGCCCCGCACGTCCACGACGACCTGCGTGTACCCGCTGCGCACGAGGTCGAAGTCGACGAGGAAGGTCTTCGCGCCGCCGTCGCGGATCGTGTGTGCGATGTCGTTGATGCCGTCGATCGGCGTTCCGGACAGGTTGATCGACCGCGCGATCTGGAGGAGGTAGGGCTCGAGGACCGGGTTCTGCAGCACCGCCGATCCGACAGTGGTGATCAGCTTGGTGTACGGCGTCATGTTGACGATGACCGGCGTCTTCGTCGACGTGGGGCGCTCGCGGACGTCGGCCGGGCGGTACACGTTGGCCCGGAGCACCGTGCCGTCGCTCATCCGGATCGGCACGTCCCAGGTGACGTTGACGCCGGCGTACGGTTGCGGGCCGTCATGGCTCGCCGCCCATCGCGCCGCATCGGCACCGCCGCTCGGTCCGGCCGGCGCGGCGCCGGCCACCGCGATCGGCGCAACCAGCGCGACCACCGCGAGGACCACCCAGACCAGAACCCGAGCACTCTTCGACCCGCTCATGCACACCCCCGCATGTCATGCGCTGGAGAAACAAACGGTTCATCCAGCGAGCTTGTGACCAAGCCGACAACAACCTAACACCTCGTTCGTGACCTGGATCACGGGGTGTCTCAGGGAATGCTCAGCATCACCGACACGGCCGTGCGGGGCTCAGTTCAGGCTGAGATCGATCGGGTGGGTCGCGAGGAGGGGTTTGGGCCAGGCCTGCCTGCGCAGGACGTCGAACCACACGTCCGACGCCGGCGGCGCGAGCAGATCGCGGGGGAGTGCCGACGCGATCATCCAGCTGAACTGGTCGAGTTCGTCGTCGAGCTGCCCGATTCCCCAGCCGCTGTACCCCGCGAAGATCCGGACGCCCTCCAGGACGTCGGCGAGAGGTTCGGGGTCGGCGTCGAGGTCCACGAGGACGACCCGGCCGTCCACCGGGCGCAGAGCAGGCACGTCGTCGATGTCGGTGCCGGGTTTGACCACACCCAGGCACAGGGCGGCCTCTTGATTCACGGGTCCGCCGACGTAGAGGGCGCGCGGCGACGCCGCGATGTCGGTCCATTGCGGCAGCAGATTGTGCACGGCGGTCTGGCTCATCCGGTTGAGGATGACGCCCAGGCTGCCCGACTCGTTGTGCTCGATGACGTAGATGACAGTCCGCGCGAAGGTGGGCTCGACGAGGTCGGTCGACGCGATCAGCGCGGTACCGGGACGCACCCGCGGCGTGGGGTCGGCGTCCCAGGGGACTCCGGGCATACGTGCACCACCACCGCTGCCCGCCGAGTGCTCTCCGGGGCGGAATTCCGGTGTGGGGTCGTCTGCGTCTTCACCTCCGGCCACCCGACCATCATCGCACGTCCGTGCCCGGCGAGGTCCATCGTCGGCTCGGTACCCTGGATCAGTGAGCAGCGCCCAGGTGACCCGCGACCAACGCGGGTGGTCGGTGTTCATCCATTCCCTCCGATCCTCACCGGGATTGGGCCGCTTGTTGTCGGTCCGTCTGTCGAGTCAGATCACCGACGGCATCTTCCAGGCCGCGCTGGTCGGCAGCATTCTCTTCAACCCCGAGCGTCACGCCGACCCACTCGCGGTGGCCGGCGGTCTTGCGGTTCTCCTGCTGCCGTATTCGCTGATCGGCCCGTTCGCGGGGGCGTTGCTCGACCACTGGGATCGACGCAACGTGCTGCTGTATGCGAACCTCCTGCGCGGGCTGATCATCGGGCTCGTCGCACTGGCGGTCGCCTCCGGCGCACCCGACGTCGTGGTGCTGATCTCCGCGCTCGCCGCGACGGGCGCGAGCCGGTTCGTGGCCGCCGGTCTGTCCGCCGGGTTGCCGCACGTCGCGCGGCGCGAGGTGCTCGTGGCCACCAACGCGCTGTTCACGACACTGGGCGGCGCGATGCTCACCGTCGGGCTCGGCGTCACACTGGGACTGCGCGCGATCTTCGGCGACGACAACGTCGGCAGTGCACTCACCATGCTCGCCGGGATCGTGCTGGCCGTCGTCTCCGGCGGGCTGGCACACGGGTTCCGTCCGCTGCAGCTCGGACCCGACGAGCCCGACGATCCGGGCCGATCGGCGCTGCACGCGGTCTCCGTCGGGCTGTGGCACGGCGCTCGAGCCGTCCGGCACCACAAGACCGTGGCCGCCGCACTGTCGGCGATCGGAGCCCATCGGCTCGTGTTCGGGATGAACACACTCATGATCCTGGTGCTGACGCGCCAGATGGGTCCCGGCGACGGTGTCGACCGGGTCAGCGTGGTCATCGGGTTCACCGGCGCCGGGGCGCTTCTCGCCGCCGTCATCACGCCGATCGCGGTGGCACGGGTGGGTCGGTACGTGACGCTCCTCGTCGCCCTGGGCGTCGGGGCCGTCGCGGAGCTGTCGGTGCTGAGCTTCGAGTTCGCGGTGATCTGCGGTTCGGCGTTCGTGCTCGGGCTCATCGGCCAGGTCGCGAAGCTGTGTGGTGACGTGGCCATGCAGGTCGACGTCGGCGACGCGGTGCGCGGCCAGGTCTTCTCGGTCCAGGACGCGGTGTTCAACATCGCCTACGTGGGCGCGGTGACCGTCGCGGCCCTCGCGATCCCCGACGACGGCCAGGCGGTCGGGCTGGTGGTGCTCGGGGTGGTGTTGTACCTGGTCGGGATGCTCGTGGTGCGCCTCCTGCATCCACGCGGGCACTGGTCCGCCGATCCCACGACGGTGCGGACGACCGTCACCGACCCCGCCGCGTGAACCGCGGATCCCGTCGGTCGTAGGCAGCGTCGGCGACCCCATCTCCGTTCACGTCCACCAGCGCCACATCGTGACCGCCGTCGGCGTCGGCATCCACGTACAGGCGTTCGCCGACGATCCGGCCACCCCGATCGGCTCCCACGATCTCCGCGTCGGGGTCACCATCGTCGTCGAGGTCGACCCGGGTGACGTGCGCCGCCGGCGACTCCGTGGTCCGCTCGGGCGCGTCGTGTCGCGGTACCGGCTCATCGAGTTCGAGCCGCGCGACAGGCCGGTCCCAGAGACCGGCCCCGGAGTCGCGGTAGAAGGCCTCGGGTCCGGCATCGTCATCGACGTCGAGCGCGGCGACATCGGCGACACCGTCCGCGTCGGTGTCCCACATCGCGTCGTCACGACGTCCGTCGCCGTCGAAGTCGAGCGCGACGGCATTCTCGGTGCCCCCGCCCGGTGTCTCCCCGAGGATGAGGTCGGCCGGCGAGAACCAGCGCGTCATCGAACCGTCGCCGGGCCCGAAGAAGTACTCGATCACCGGCTCCATGGGTTCTTGGACGCAGGGGGACCCTGTCCGGTTCCCCCGGGACGGAACACACCCCGGACAATGCGTCACCCACACCACCCGCGTGGTGACCCAGCACACGACCACCCGGTAGGTTGTGGCCCATGTATGTCAGCGATCTCGGCGAGCAGTGGCACGCGGCCCGGCTCGAACCAGCCCTGGCACATCTCGACTCTGCTTCGGCGGGCCGCTCGTCGTATGCGCTGATCGGCGCGATGACCGCGCACCTGTGGCGGGAGACCGAACGCGGCTCCTATGTCGCCGCTGACGACCGCGCCGACGAGATCGCGCGCGACACAAGGAATCTCGCTGCTCTGATCGGCCACACAGGCGACGAAATCGTCTTCCGCGAGAGCGCCCGCGCCGCGCTGCGTGCGCTTCTCACCCATTGGAGCCTCCCCGTCACCTCGACGGTGTGGGTGGCCAAGAACGAATTCGGGCCCAACCTCGAGGAGTTCGAGCGCCGCGGCTACGCGGTACGGACGATGCCCGACGGCGACGTCTACGGTCACGTCGACACCGACGCACTCGAGAACATGCTGCAATTCGATCAGCCGGACTTCATCCACGTCTGCCACATCGGCTCGATGTCCGGTGTGGTGCAGCCGGTCACGCGGATCGTCGAACTCGCACACCGGGCCGGCGTGCCCGTCGTGGTGGACATGGCGCAGTCGGTGGGTCACGTCCCCACCGTCACCGGCGCCGACGTGGTCTACGGCACCAGCCGTAAATGGCTCACCGGCCCGCGTGGCGTCGGGTTCGTCGCGGTACGCCGAGACTCGTTGCGGCCGGTCCACATCGACGGTTCCGATGCGTTCATCGCCGGACGACTCGGACTCGGTGTCGCCGTGCGCGAGCTGCTCGAGATCGGTCAGCAGCGCGTCTTCCGCGAACTCGCGAAGATCGGTCAGGCCACCCGGGAACGGCTCCACGGCATCGCGAGCTGGGAGGTGCTCGAACCACTCGACGAGCCGTCCGCGATCGTCACCCTCGCACCACCGCCCGGGTGGCAGTTCGACGACATCGCCGCCGCCCGCGACAAGTTGCTCTCACTCGGCGTCCTGGTCACCGCCGCCGACACCTGGCGCGCGCCGCTCGCGACCGAACACCCGGTCCTCCGGATCAGCCCGCATCTCGACGTGCGCAGAGCCGACCTCGACCGCGTCGCCGACGCCTTGCGCACGATGGGTTACTGACACACCCGGGAACGCCTCGACACCGGACTCCTCACCCGAGGACCTCGCCGACGATCCGCTCGATCTCCGGGCGGGCCGCGTCGGCGTCGCGGCGGACGAGTCCGATCCGCGTGCGCCGGTGCAGGATGTCGTCGGCGTCGAGAGCCCCTTCGTGGGTCATCGCGAACTCGATCTCGGCGCGGGTCACATCGATGCCGGTGACGATCGGGTCCAGGGGACGGTCGAGTGTGGCGGCGTCCACGACCGCGGGGGCCTCACCGCCGAAGCGCTGCACCAACGACGACGGCAGACCGTGCTCGCGCGGGCTCCGCAGCGCCCCGACCAGCGGCGTCGTGGTCGTGACGCAGTCTCCGGCGGACAGATCGGTGGTCGCCAGCGCGGCGTCGACGGCGTCCTGTGCCATGCGCCGGTAGGTGGTGAGCTTGCCGCCGAGGACGCTGACGAGGCCATCGCCGCGGACACCGACGTGGTGCTGCCGCGAGACATCGGCCAGGGCGTCGGCGTCACGGCCGCCGCGGGTGTCGACGAGCGGTCGCAGACCGGCGAACGTGCCGACGATGTCCGAGCGGTCGAGTGGTCGCGCGAGCGCGGGATTGATCGCATCGAGAAGGAAGTCGATCTCCGCCTCGTCCGGCGTCGGGACGTCCGGGATGGGCCCCGGCGCGGCGACGTCGGTGATACCGACGTATACACGTCCCAGCTGGGCCGGTATCGCGAAGACGAACCGCGACACCGAGGTGCCCAGCGGGCACATCAGGGCGGCGTCGGGAAACCCCAGCCTGGCCGCGTCGATGACGAGATGCGTTCCGCGACTGGGATGTACGGCGATGGCATCGTCGACACCACCGGACCAGACGCCGGTGGCGTTCACGACCATCCGGGCGCCGACGTCGAAACTCTCACCCGTCTCTCGGTCGGTCAGGGTGGCCCCGCGGCCGTCCACGCGGTCGGCCCGGACGCGGGTGCAGATCGACGCGCCGTAACCCGCGGCCGTCCGCGCGAGGGCGACGACCAGCCGCGCGTCGTCGATGAGCTGACCGTCGGCGGCGGAGATCCCGCCGCGCAAGCCGTCGGGCGACACGGCCGGGCAACGGCCGAGCGTCTCCAGCGCCGACAGCCGTGAGGGTGGGGGCAACAACGAGTCCGGGGTACCCGCGTTGCGTCGGAGGATGTCCCCCGTTCGGAGTCCCAAACGGATGATCGAGCTGTGCCGGCCGCCGCGATCGGGGATGATCTGCCGAAGGGGGGCGATCAGATGCGGGGCTATGGCGGTCATCAGGTGGTGACGTTCGATGGCGCTCTCGCGCGCGATCCGGAGCTCGCCCCTCGCCAGGTACCGCAGGCCGCCGTGGACGAGCTTGCTGCTCCATCGCGAGGTGCCCGCTGCCAGATCGTCCTTCTCGACGAGAGCCACGCGCAGCCCCCGGGTGGCGGCGTCGAGCGCCACACCGACGCCGGTGACGCCACCTCCGATGACCAGCAGGTCGAGGGGCTCACCGGACGCGAGACGGTCCAGCGCACGGCGGCGCGTGCCGGCGGACAGGGTCGCCATCAGGAACTCACCACCGTGACATCGGCACTCACGCCGTCATCCGTTGGCGCCCGGACCGACCGGCCGCAGGTAACCGGCCAGCATCTCGTGCAGTTCGACGCTCCACCCCTCCGCGAGGATGTCGGACACCAGCGCTCCGGACTGCAGGAACGACTGCGCGATCAGCAGCACCATCGCCGCCATGCGCTTGGCGTCGCCCGCACGCACCTGACGCCGTTCCTGACCCGCCGACAGCATGTCCGCGAGAATCGCGAGAATTCCCTGCTGGCTCGTACCGAGACGCTCGAATACGTACGGCGACATGAAGTCTCGCTGCTCGCGCCACAGCGAGGCGATCAGTTCGTCGTCCCGGAGCGCGCCGACCACCGACACCACCCGGGCGACGAGCGCCTCCAGGTCGGCGGGTTCGCCGGCCCCGCCGATGGCCCCCTCGACCACCCCGAGGACCTCGCGGGTCAACAGAGCGCGGATGATCTCGGTGATGTCGGGCCAGCGGCGGTACACGGTGGGTCGACTGACGCCTGCTTGTCGGGCCACCTCGGAGACAGTCACCTTGCGTCCGCCGCTTCGCAGCAGACAGCTCCGTGCTGCATCCAGAACGAGATCGCCGATCTCCTCGTTACGGATTGCCATGATGTGTAACACTGTAACGGATCACTTGAAGGGCGGGGGGCCGACTCATATGACTATCGAACACGCCACACTCGTGGCCAGTCCGTACGCGCGTCACGGAGCAGGACTCCGTGTAGCCCATGATGCCGCAGAACTTCTGCGCGCCCGGGACGTGGAGGTGGAGATCATCGTCGGCGAGGACGTCGCCGACGCCGCCGACCTCGCGGGCAAGGCAGCCCGGGGAGACACCGACGTCATCGTCGTCGTGGGGGGCGACGGCACGGTGCGTCTGGCGGTCGAGGCCACCATCGGCTCCGGCAAACCACTGGCCGTCATCCCGGCCGGCAGCGGGAACGACTTCGCCCGCAACCTCGGCATCCCGCTCGATCCGGCGGACGCCGTCGAGGTCATCCTCGCCGGTCACCGGCGAGCGATCGACCTCGGACGCGTCAGCTTCCCGGACGGTCAGACCGCGCTGTTCAGCACGGTCGCCGCCACCGGATTCGACGCGGCCGTCACCGCGCGGGCCATCGACATGCGCCGCCCGCGCGGACAGTCCCGGTACACGATCGCCGCACTGCTCGAACTCCTCGCGCTGCGGTCGCGCCATTACCAGGTCCGCGTCGACGACCACGCCGTCGAATCCGACCTCATCTTCGCCGCGATCGGCAACACCACGTCATACGGCGGCGGTATGAAGATCACGCCTGCGGCTTCCATCACCGACGGCCAGCTCGACGTGACACTCGCGCTGACCCCGCCGCGGATGGCCCGCTGGACGATCGCTCGCGTCTTCCCGAAGGTGTTCTCGGGCAAGCACATCGACAGCCCGAACGTACGGACGATGCGCGGCGCGGAGGTCGAACTCTACTGCGACCCGCCGGCCCTCGTGTCGGTCGACGGTGACCTCATCGGACAGCTGCCCGCCGTCTTCGAGGCGGTACCCCACGCGATCGAGGTGTTCGCACCCGCGAGCTGAGCGCGGCGGGTCCACCGTCGGCACAGACTGGTCAGTTCCCGCCGCGGGCCGCCCACCATTCCCGCAGGGCGTCCTCCGCCTCGTCGCGGCTCAGGGGGCCGCGGTCGAGTCGAAGTTCCTTGAGGTGACGCCACGCCTGGCCGACGATCGGGCCGGGCGGCACGCCGAGGAGTTCCATGATGGCGTTGCCGTCGAGGTCGGGTCGGACCTTCTCGAGGTTCTCGGCCGCCTGCAGGGCGGCGATCCGCTGCTCGAGATCGTCGTAGTTCTGCTGCAGTCGCCGGGCGCGCCGCTTGTTGCGAGTGGTGCAGTCGGCGCGCACGAGTTTGTTCAGTCTGTCCAGCAGGGGACCGGCATCGGTGACGTACCGACGGACTGCCGAATCGGTCCACGCGCCGTCGCCGTATCCGTGAAACCGCAGGTGCAGGAAGACCAGTTGCGCGACGTCGGCCACCACCGCCTTCGGGTACTTCAGCGTCCGCATCCGTTTGCGCACCATCTTCGCGCCCACCACCTCGTGGTGGTGGAAGCTGACGCCGCCCCCCGGTTCGTGGCGGCGCGTCGCGGGTTTGCCGATGTCGTGCAGCAGGGCTGCCCAGCGCAACACCAGGTCCGGATCGCCGTCCTCGAGGTCGATGGCCTGGCGGAGCACGGTCAGCGAATGCTGGTAGACGTCCTTGTGCTGATGGTGCTCGTCGATGGTGAGTTTCATCCCCGGCACCTCGGGCAGCACCCGCTCGGCCAGACCGGTCTCGACCATGGCGTCGATCGCCTCGATCGGGAACTCGCCGCAGATCAGTTTGTCCAGCTCGGTGCGGATGCGTTCGACGGTGATGCGATCGATCTCACCGTTCATCTCGGTGATGGCCTGCCACACCCGCGGAGCGAGCCGGAATCCCAGCTGGGAGACGAACCGAACCGCACGCAGCATCCGGAGCGGGTCGTCGCCGAAGGACTGCTCGGGGGTTGCCGGGGTGTCGATGATCCCCGACAGCAGTGCGGTCAGACCGTCCAACGGGTCCCGGAAATCCTGGGCCCCCGACGAACCGATCTGCACCGCCATCGCGTTCACGGTGAAGTCGCGTCGGATCAGATCGTCCTCGAGCGAGGTGCCGAAGGTGACCTCGGGATTACGACTGACCTGGTCATACGAGTCCGCCCGGAACGTCGTGATCTCGATCAGGTGATCGCCCTTGCGGACCCCGACCGTGCCGAACTCGATGCCGACGTCCCAGAACGCGTCGGCCCAGCCCCGGAGCAGCTGGGAGACCGCTTCCGGACGCGCGTCGGTCGTGAAGTCGAGGTCGTTGCCGAGACGGCCGAGGACGGCGTCGCGCACCGAGCCGCCCACCAGGTACAGCTCGTGGCCCGCGGTCTCGAACAGTTCGCCGAGGGGCACGAGGACATCGTCGAGTCCGCGCAGCGCGATCGCGGCGGAGGCGAGCAGGCGCGTGCGCCGTTCCGGGTCGCTCGCACCGCTCCGCCCGTCCGAGCGCGCCGTGTCCGATGGGACCGCCCCATTCGGTGAGGGCCCAGACGCCGCCGCCCCGGACGAGGATGTGTCGTTCACGGCTTGTCACCCTACCGTCGTGACCCGCGCCGACGACGCCGCACAGTTCGTCGCCGACCGCTCATACACCTCCGGCGCACCCCCGAGGCGGGATTCCACAACCTACGCGTCCTGGGAGGCGTCCGGACAAACTGCAGGTGACCAGCCGCTAGCATCGTGGAGTGTCCACCGATTCCTCGACCAACCCTTCAGACGTCAGCGGCGTCTCGTCGGGTGCGCACGGCGAGGGCGGCGGACAGGGCGACCAGAACCCCGCCGGCCAGGGCCGCCGTGCCCGGCGCGGCCGTCGACGCCGGGGCCGTCGCAAATCCGAGGCGCGAGGTACCTCGGCGGCGCACACCCCGGCTTCGCACAAGCAGAGCGGTCATCCGCAGTCCTCGAATACACAGCCGAAGAACAAACAGCCGAATCCCGCTCAGGCGGGTTCCCGGCCGGGCCACAAACCGGGTTCGCCCAATCCGGCCTCCGAACCGGCGCCCTCGACGCACCACCCGACACCCAACGACCTCGCACGCGCCCGCGCCTCCGATCCCGCATGCCCGGACCCGGTCGAGGCCGAACCCGTCGACAAACTCCCCGTCGATCCCGACCGCGCGCGGCCCCGTGTCACGCCGCCCAAGCCCTCGGACATGGTCGCCGTCAGCGCCAAGCTGACCAAGACCGGCCTGGCCCAGGCGGGGTCGGCTCAGGCCGGCGGCAAGGCGTCGAAGGGACGACGACGCGCGTCCCGAACCGACCGCGGATCCGAGCGTCCCGCCGCCGAGCGCGCGCATTCCGACCGCGCGGGCAACGAGAAGCTCCGGACGGTGCGCGAGACCTCTGCGGGTGGTCTGGTCATCTCCGACCTCGACCTCCCCGTCGATCAGTTGTCGGCTGCGCTCATCGGCCGGGTCGACCGGCGGGGTCGCACCATGTGGTCGTTGCCCAAGGGCCACATCGAGACCGGCGAGACCGCCGAGCAGACCGCGATCCGCGAGGTCGAGGAAGAGACCGGTATCCAGGGAACGGTGGTGGCCCCGCTCGGCAAGATCGACTACTGGTTCGTCAGCGAGGGGCGTCGAATCCACAAGACGGTGCACCACTACCTTCTGCGGTGCATCGGCGGCGAACTCTCCGACGCCGACTACGAGGTGTCCGAGGTGGCCTGGGTGCCGTTGCACGAGCTCCCGCGTCGCCTCACGTACTCTGACGAGCGACGACTCGCCCGGATGGCCCGCGGCGTGATCGCCGAACTCGCCGCCGACCCGACCCGGCTGGCCCAGTCCGAGGCCGAGAGCATTCGCACCGAACCCAACGCCTATGAGAAAGCCGCCGCCGCGCGCAACCAGCGCCGTAACGAGCCGCCGCCCCCGGCTCGTCCTCGTCGGCGCCGACGCCGTCCTCGACGGCCAGCGGCAGGCGATGGCTGAGCCGCGCCCGTCCTCCGCCGCACCCCGTTCGTCCCGACCTTTCGCGCTGTCGCGTGCGACGCGGTCCGGCGCGGCCGCGGCACTGGCCGTTGTCCTGGCCGTCCTCGGTCTGACGGTCCTGTCCGGTGCGACGGGACCGGCGTCGGCGGCGCCGGAGACGAGCACCAGCGGGTCCGACACCGGGTCCGACACACCGGATCAGGAGTCTCCGAGCAGGTTCGCCCGCATCGTGATCGACTCGATGACGCCGAGCATCGTGACCACGACGAGCCGGCCGGTCGTCACCGTCAGCGGCCGCGTCGACAACGTCGGCGACCGGTCCATCACCGACCTCACCATCCGGCTCGAGCGCGGGGACCCGGTCGCGTCCGCCGCCGGACTGCGCACCGATCTGGCCGACGACGATCCGGCGGTCGCGGTGGCCGGTCCGTTCGAGAACCTCTCCGACTCGCTCGCACCTGGCGAGAGCGTCGGGTTCCGCATGTCGATGGCGCTCTCGTCGAGCAACGGTCCCGACGGCCAGGGCCTGGCCATCTCCCGGACCGGTGTGTACCCGATGCAGGTCAACGTCAACGGCACCCCCGAGTACGGCGACACCGCGCAGGTCGCGGGATCACGAATGCTGTTGCCGGTTCTGTCCCTGCCGCCCGACGACACCCGGGCCGCCGGGTACGTCGACCCGTCCACGGAGTACTCCGACACCGACCCGGTCACCGGTCTGGGACCGGACGGCTCGGTGTCGGCGAACCTGTCGAGTCCGGCGCGCATGACGATGCTGTGGCCGTTGGCCGCGCCGCCGCAGCTCGCACCCGGTGTGCTCGGCGGCAACACCGAACCGGTCCGGCTGATCAACGAGAACCTGGCGCGATCCGTCGCCGACGGTGGGCGGCTCGACGAGCTGCTGACCTCCCTGCAGAAGGTCGTCGGCGAACCCCCGCCCGCGAAGTCGGATTCGGCCGCGTCGGACGCTCCCCCGTCCGAGACATCGGAGAGCCCGGAACCCGGCGCCCTACCGGGGTCGGAGAAACTCGCCGACAGCATGTGCCTCGCCATCGATCCCGACCTCCTCGTCACGGTGCGCGCGATGTCACTGGGATACGAGGTGTCCGACAATCCCGCCGACCCCAGGTCGTCGACCCGCCCGGGCAGCGGCGCCGAGGCGGCCGGCCGCTGGCTCGACACCCTGCGCTGGACCGCACAGCGGATGTGCGTGGTGGCGCTGCCGTATGCGCAGGCGGATCTGAACTCGTTGTCCCGGATCGGCAACGCCGGACTCACCGAGGCCGCGCTGCGCTCGCCGGCCGACATCGTCGACACCGTGCTCGGCGTCCGGAGCGTCCGCGGTCTGTCGATACCGGCCCTCGGCGCCATCGACTCCGACGGCGCGGCGACGCTGACCGCCGCACAGCTCGCCGCGACCGCGGTGTCGTCGAACTCCGTCGCACCGACCGGTCGCCGCGACGACACCGGCCGCTACCGGATCGGTGAACTCGCGGCGCAGACCTACGACGCACCCGTCACGGCGTCCTTCGCGGCCATCGGTACCGCACCGTCCACCCCCGCGCTGACGCCAGCCGATCAGCGCGTCGACCTGTCCGACGAGTCCGAGGGGAGCCGGCGTCAGAGTGCGATCGGCGCGCTGGCGTATCCGGCGATCGCCGCTCCGGAGTCCGATCCGGCGGGGTCAGACGCCCGGCCGTCGCCCCGCGACCCGGTCGTCGGCAGATCGGCGTTTCTCGTGCCGCCGACGTACTGGTCACCGACCGGCGCGGACGCCGAAGCCCTGTTCACCACCGCGCGCCTGCTGCTCGAGTCCGGTGCGGCGACCCCGACGCCGCTGGCGACGCTCGTCTCCGAACTCGGGTCCGCGCCCGAGCAGGCACGACTGATCGACCCGCCCGGGGTGGGACCGATCAGTCGCATCGGGTCGGTGCTGACGACCGACGCGACCGCATCGATCCGGCGCAATGTCGAGGACAGCTGGCAGTTCGAGGGCGCCCTGGTGCGCTCGGCGGACGTCGCCGCGACCCCCGAGCGCTACATGTCCCCGCTGCGCGAGGACCAGTTGCGCGCGATCCGCTCGCCGGACGCGTGGGGTTCGGCCGTCTACACGCACTTGCGACGGACGCAGACCGAACGCATCGACGCGGTGTCGTCGACCCTGCACCGGATGGCCCAGTCGGTCACGATCCTCGATCCCGGCGGTCGCTACACGCTGGCCTCCGAACGCAGTCCGCTGCTGCTGGTCGTGAAGAACGACCTCGCCCTGCCGGTGCGTGCCCGGATCACCACGTCCGAGCCGGCCGATATCGAGATCGGCGACCTCGGCGTCATCGAGATCCCGGCCCGCGGCACCCGACAGATCCAGCTGCCCACACAGGGGGAGACGTCCGAGGCGATCAGTGTCGAGATCCGGCTGTCGACGGTCACCGGTGTGCCGCTCGGTGAGTCGATCAGTCTGTCCGTGCACACCAATGCGTACGGCAAACCGCTCTTCTACATCACGATTCTCGCCGCGGCGGCGCTCGTCCTGCTCACCGCACGCCGACTGTGGCATCGTTTCCGCGGCCAGCCCGATCCCGCCGATGCCGATCGTCCCGAACCCGACGAACTCGAGCGGATGCTCGCCGGAAGCGGGTATCAGGAACGACGCCGTACCCTGCAGAGCGAGGGTCGGATGCCTGGCGAGGAACCGGGCGATGGCCCCTCATGACCGACATCAGACGACCCGAGGACGGCGGCAGAAGCGACGTGACCTGGAACGATGAGCCGCGCGCGCCGCGGTCGGGGAAACCCGGCCCGGCGCCGCACCAACGTCCCGAGCGCGCCGCACCCCGACGGATCCCGCCGGACCGGACACCGGGTGACCGGGTTCCCCCGACGAGGATCCCGCCGGGGTCCCCGAACCCGCGATCGACCCCGCCGCGAGCTCCCGACCCGAGGACCGACACGCCGAGAGCCGCCGACCCGCGGTCGGGGAATGCACGACCCGGTCGGCCTGCTCCCTCGGCCGGCCGTCCGCCGACGCCCCGCCCGCCCGCGCCGGCAGCGCCCCCACCGGCGTCGACCCCACCGGCGCCGGCCCGACCCGTCGCGTCACCCGCTCAGGGCCACACGCGGGTCATGACCGCGCCCGCGCCCGACCGGCCGTCGGGCGGCCCGGTGACCAACATCGCGGCGCCGGACGGGAAGGCGCCGGACGAGAAGGCGTCGTCGACCGGGCTGGCGCGCGACTCCGACTCGAGCATCCTGCGCACCAGCGGGTCGATCGCCATCGCCACCCTGTTCAGTCGGATCACCGGCTTCCTGCGCACGGTGCTCATCCTCGCGATGCTCGGACCCGCGATCGCGTCGGCGTTCCAGGCCGCCGACGTGCTGCCGAACATGATCGCCGAGGTCGTCCTCGGTGCCGTCCTGACCGCGATCGTCATCCCGCTACTCGCCCGGGCCGAAGCCGAGGACCCCGACGGCGGGGAGGGGTTCATCAACCGGATCTTCACCATCACCGTCGTCGTCCTCGGGACCGCGACGGTGGTGGCGGTGATCGCGGCGCCGTTGCTGACCTACCTCAATCTGGGAGACGGGCAGGTCAATCGCGAGCTATCCACCGCGCTGGCCTACCTGCTGCTGCCGGAGATCCTGTTCTACGGACTGTCCGCGCTGTTCATCGCGATCCTCAACCTGCGCGGGCACTTCAAGCCGGGTGCATGGGCGCCCGTCCTGAACAACGTCGTGCAGATCAGCACGCTCGTGCTCTACGCGGTGGTGCCCGGCGAGATCACACTCAATCCCGTTCGGATGTCGGATCCGCAGCTCCTGGTGCTGGGCGTCGGCTGCACGACCGGTGTGGTCCTGCAGGCGCTCATCCTGGTGCCGTTCCTGCGCAAGTCAGGGGTGCGTCTCCGCCTCCAATGGGGCATCGATGACCGGCTTCGCCAGTTCGGGAACATGGCGGTCGCCATCGTCGCGTACGTCGCGCTTCTCCAGGTCGGCCTGATCGTGACCTACCGGATCGCGTCGTCGGCCGACGCGTCGGGCGTCAGCATCTACTTCACCCACTGGCAGTTGCTGCAGCTCCCGTACGGCGTGCTGGGCGTCACCATCCTGACCGCGATCATGCCGAGGCTGTCCCGCAACGCCACCGCGGACGACACCAAGGCCGTCGTCGACGACCTGTCGCTGGCCACCAGGCTCACGATGGTCGCGCTGGTCCCGGTCGTCTCCTTCATGACGTTCTTCGGACCGGCCATCGCCATCGCGGTGTTCAACTTCGGCAAGTTCGACGCGGCGTCCGCGTCGCAGCTGGGCTCGGTGCTGTCCTGGGGCGCGTTCACGCTCATCCCGTACTCGATGACACTCGTCCAACTCCGCGTGTTCTATGCGCGCGAGGACGCGTGGACCCCGACGTTCATCGCGTTGGGCATCACGGTGGTGAAAGTCGCGTCGTCGTACCTCGGGCCGGTGCTCTTCGACGATCCGGAACTCGTCGTGCGATGGCTCGCGCTGTCCAACGGCCTGGGTTATCTCGTCGGTGCCGTCGTCGGTCATTTCCTGCTCCGCAGCCGGCTCCACGGGGCACGGCTCTCCGATGTGGCACGCACGTCCGTCGTCACCCTCGCCGTCTCGATCGGAGTGTCCGCGACGGTCTGGGCCGTCGCGAAACTGACCGGCCTCGACCAGATGATCGGCTGGCTGGGCAAGGTGGGATCCGTTCTCTACCTCGGGCTGACCGCGGCAGTGGTGCTCGCGGTGACCTACGCGGGCCTCGCTGCCGCCCGCGTGCCCGACGTCGTCGCGATCGGCCTCGCGGTACGACGACTCCTGGGCCGGTTCATCCCGTCCCTCGCACCGCCGCCGCAGCCCGAACGTGAACAGTCACCGGCGATCACAGTTCAGTTTCCGCGGGTCACCGGCGACGAATCGCTCCCGTACTCTGGTCAGGTACAGGTGCTGCGCCGCTTCGACAGAGGTACCGCGACGTGGCAGTCGTACTCCGTACACTCCGGTGGCGCCATCGGCGCGACGCGGGATGTGCGTCCCATCCCGGAGCGCGCGCCGGTACCGCGCGACATCAGATACCGCAGGAGAGGAGTCCGTCGCGTGAGTGACAGTGAGATCGACACCACTGCTGCCACCGGGCCGCCCGCCGAGCCCGGAGCAGGCGACGCACCCACTCCGCCGATCCCGACTCCCGCCGTTGCCGATACCGGCACGACCGGTACCACCGACGACTCGTCGAGCCCACGCCGCCGCGGACCCCGCCTCGTCCCCGGCGCGGCGGTCGCCGGCGGTCGATACCGATTGCTGGAGCAACACGGCGGCACCCGCGGACTCCAGTTCTGGCGGGCGCAGGACATCAATCTCGACCGCGAGGTCGCGCTCACCTTCGTCGACGCCGAGCAACTGGCTCCGCCACCCGAACGCGGCCAGGGCGCGAGGATCTCCGACCAGGGACCCCAGGCAGTGCTGTCGCGCACCCTGCGTCTCGGGCAGATCAACTCCGACGGGGTGGCACGCGTCCTCGACGTCGTCCGCGGATCGTCGGGCGGGATCGTCGTCGCCGAGTGGGTGCCGGGGTCGTCGCTGGCCGATGTGGCGAGGTCCGAACCGTCGCCGATCGGAGCCGCTCGTGCGGTGCGTTCGCTCGCGGCGGCCGCCGAGATCGCCCACCGCTCCGGTGGTGCGCTGTCGATCGACCATCCCGATCGCATTCGCATCAGCCACGACGGCAATGCCGTTCTGGCGTTCCCGGGCACCCTGGCCGGCGATGACAAGGCGTCCGACGTGCGCGGACTCGGAGCCGTTCTGTACGCGCTGCTGCTGAACCGCTGGGCCCTCGACCCGGCGAACGGTTCCCGGCTGATCACCACTGCGGAGAACACCGAACCCGTGGGCGGGATTCCGGTCGCGACCCCCGGCGAGGACGGACAGCCCGTCGAGCCCCGCGTCGCCAAGCCCGACATCCCGTTCGAGATCTCGGCGGTCGCCGCGCGCGCACTCGACGGATCCCGCGGCATCCGCACCGCTGCCACCGTGCAGCACGTCCTCGATCAGGCCACCGTGGTCGACCTGAACACCGACATGCTGCCGGCGATCACCGACGCCGACGCCCCGCCGCCGGTGACGGTGACACCGCGTCTGGGTGGCGGCGGCGAGAAGCCGCCGCGCCGCAACCTGGCATTGCTGATCGGCGCCGGACTCCTGGCGCTGTTCATCGTCATCGCGCTGATCGTGGGTGCCACCAACGTCTTCGGGGGCAGCAGCGGGCCGAGCGACATCGACTCGATCCTGACCACCAGCGAACCCGCGCCCACGCCCGGCGCCAACCCGCCACCGACCCCCGCGACACCGGCCGCACCGCAGCCCATCGCGCTGCAATCGGTGTCGGTGGTCGACTTCTCCGCGCAGACGCCGGACAACTCGGCGAACGTGCGCAATGTGATCACCGGCGCCGCACCGCCGTGGCAGACCGACAACTACCGCGGCCGACCGGATTTCGGCGGACTCAAGCCGGGGCTGGGACTCATGTTCGACCTCGGCACGGAGCGCGCGGTCCGGTCGGTCACCATCGAGAGTCCGACGCCCGGCATCGGTGTCGAGATCCGTACCGCGCCGTCGGCCCGCCCGGCCTTCGCCCGGACCACGACGGTGGCGTCGGGCCAGGTGGACCAGGCGTCGACCACGATTCCGATCGCGCAGGCGCCGACCACCCGATACGTGATGGTCTGGCTCACCAGTCTGCCGAGTTCGGGAAGCGGCTACCAGGCGGAGATCTCTCGCATCACGATGGCGGGCTGACGCGCCGATCGTGGTGCCGCGCGGCCGAACTCAGGCGGCCGGTTCCGCCGTCGTCGAGCCGGTGACGGCCGTCGGGGTCGACGCCGGGCGCGGTGCATCCGGTCCGACATCGCGGGGCGTCCACCCCGGTGGTCCGAAGACGTAGCCGAGGCGGGCACGCCACGACGACGCCCCACGAACATCCCGCGCGATCGCCGCGTACTCATGCGTCTGCAGTCGGACGATGTTGTAGGTGTCGACGGGTTTGGTCAATCCGTAGCGGGGGCGCCGGACTTCCGGGGCGAACGTGCCGAACATGCGGTCCCACACGATGAAGACGCCGCCGTAGTTGCGGTCGAGGTACTCAGGGTCGCAGCCGTGGTGCACGCGATGGTGCGACGGTGTGTTGAACACCAATTCGAAGGGCGCCCACATGGTTTTGATCCGCTCGGTGTGAATCCAGAACTGGTAGATCAGGTTCAGCGAATAGGCGGCGAACACCAGCGCCGGCGGGACGCCGAGCAGGGGGAGCGGAATCCACATCAGGACCGCAGCACTGATGTTCCATTTCTGCCGGAGGGCCGTCGCGAAGTTGAAGTACTCGCTGGAGTGATGGGCCTGGTGGGTCGCCCACACCAGGCGGACCCGGTGGGAGACGCGATGGCTCCAGTAGAAGAGGAAGTCGACGCCCACGAACGCGATCACCCACGTGTACCACTCGTCCGCCGGGAGTTGCCACGGGGCGACATAGGCGAACAGTGCGGTGTACAGCAGTAGACCGAGGAACTTCCAGAAGGCGCTGGTCACGATCGACACCAGTCCCATCGACACGCTCGACCGCGCGTCCCGGGAGTCGTAGGCGCCCGGCGGCGCCTGCCCGGGTCGTCCGGCGATGTCCGACTCGGCGGCACCGTCCGCGGTCAGCGAGTGCTCGTCGTGCTCCAGTTTGGCCGCGGCGAACCATTCGATGGCGAGCAGAGTGACGAAGAACGGGATCGCGAGCACAGTCGGCTCACGCATCGGCTCCGGCAAGAACTCCAGCACGGTGTACCCCTCACGACATCATCTGACACGACTCCATGTCAGTTCCTTCTGACAAGGTATCGTGTCAGAAGTAGCGCTGTAAAGAGTCGGAGGGAGATCGCGTGGCGTCCGTGCCGGAGCCGTCCCCGTCGACGTCGACGCCGCCATTGCCATCGCCGTCGGAGAATTCGCCCGGGCGTCGGTATGGCGGGGCCGACCCGACGCAGCGCCGGGAACGTCGTCGCGCCGCTCTGATCGCGGCCGGACTCGACACCTTCGGCACCGACGGGTACGCCAAGGTCTCGGTCAAGGGCATCTGCGACCACGCCGGTCTGACGCAGCGATATTTCTATGAGTCGTTCACCGACCGCGCCGATCTGCTCGTCGCCGTGTACGACGACTGTGTGGCCTTCGTCCGGGCGGCGACCGTACGGTCCGCCGCCGAGATCGCCGACGCCGATCCCGAACTCGTGGGTTCTTCGGAAGGTGTTGCTGCCGAACGTGTTCCGGATGTCGCTCGTGCCGCCCTGGGCGCCTTCATGTCCTGCCTCGCCGACGATCCCCGACGCGCACGGGTGATGCTCGTCGAAGTGGTGGGTGTGTCCCCGGAGATCGAACGTGTCCGTATGCGCGCCATCCACGACTGGGCGGCACTCATCCTGGCGCTGGCCCGTGGCGCGCGACCGCAGTCCGACCGCGAGCGCCTGGCGTCGGTGGGCCTCGTCGGAGCGGTCACCCAGCTGCTCGTCGACTGGTACATCGCGGGCGCGGGGGAGTCCGACACGCAGCGCTTCGCGCTCGACGAGATCCTCGACGTGTGCGTGGAGCTCTTCGTCGCGGCCTACGGCCGGCTCCTCACCTGACCCTTCGAGGCTCGCTTCGCTCACACCTCAGGGGGCACGGGGCGCTCGCTTCGCTCACACCTCAGGGGGCACGGGGCGCTTGCTTCGCTCACACCTCAGGGGGCACGGGGGCCAGTGGGTCTGTGGTTCTTTCGGATCAGGGAGCGCGGGGGCTCGCCGGGTGCCGCCGGGTGCCGCCGGGGTCGGACGAAAACGCCTCGGGATCCCGCTGACGGCGTGTAAATTCTCCCGCAACTGCGCTCCACAATATCGGACATGGCGTCCGGGAGGTGTCCGGTGAGCACTGCCGAAGAACGTGCGAGGCAACTCGATCTCGTTGCGCGACTGAAGTCCTCGTATCCCGAGCTGCCGGATGCGCCGACGCCCGACCTCCTCGATCACAGCCGATTCGTCGCCTACATGAAGCCCGTGCACGACGTCGGCGGTGAGCCCGACGCCCCGATCACCTACGAGGGCAAGGCCTACGAGGAATGGGAGCACATGACCTACGTCATGTGCGAGGTGCTCGCCTGGCGCGGGATCTGGTTGTCCGAGGAGCGGCGTCGAATCGGCAACGTCGACGTCGGTCGCGCCGTCTACCTCGGAATCCCTTACTACGGACGCTGGTTGCTGGCCGTCGCGAGAATCCTCGTCGAGAAACACCACATCGCGCTCGGTGAGCTCAGTGAGCGCATGCTCGACGTCGGACAGCGATACGCCGGGGGGCTCGAGGGCCGGCGCCTCGAAGCCCGGCCCCGCAGCGTGGGCGACGGATCCGACGTTCCCCGGAACACCCATCACCGCCACGCGATCGGGGTCGGCGACCCGCAGATCTATGCCGGACGGGCAGGTGACGCCGCGTTCGCGATCGGCGACCGGGTCCGAGTGCGCGAGCTTCCCGTCCTGCTGTACACGCGCACACCGGAATACGTCCGGGGGGCCATCGGCGAGGTGGCTGCCGTCGCGTACGAGAGCCCCGCGCCCGAGGACGAGACCTGGGGTCTCTCCGATGCCCAACCGGAGTGGTTCTACGTGATCCGGTTCGTCATGGGCGACCTCTGGCACGGCTACACCGGGCCCGCCGACGACACCCTGCAGACCGAGATCCCCGAACGCTGGCTCGAATCGGCCGACGGAGAGGACCAAGACCGATGAGCGACGACCACGGCTCTCATGACCACGACCACGACCGTACGGTCAAGCCGATGGTCGACGAGATCACCGACTTCGAGGTGCTCGAGATCGCGCTGCGTGAGCTCTGCATCGAGAAGGGGCTCTTCACCGCCGAGGAACATCGACGCTTCACCGAGTTCGCCGAGCAGATCGGACCGACGCCCGCCGCGCAACTCGTCGCCCGGGCCTGGCTCGATCCCGAGTTCGAGAAGCTGGCACTCGACGACCCGATGGCGGCCAGCAAGGAGGTCGGTGTCGACTGGCTGGAACCGACCGGATTCGGAACACCCAGTGACTTCACGGCTTTCGAGATCCTGGCCGACACCCCCACCGTGCACCACGTGATCGTGTGCGCGTTGTGCTCGTGCTACCCGCGTCCCATCCTGGGGAACTCACCCGAGTGGTACCGAACCCCGAACTACCGTCGCCGGATGGTGCGATGGCCCCGACAAGTACTGTCGGAGTTCGGACTTCAACTCCCGGATGGAGTCTCGGTGCGCGTGCAGGACTCCAATCAGAAGCATCGGTTCATGGTGATGCCGCAGCGCCCCGAGGGTACCGAAGGATGGACCGAGCAGCAGTTGTCGGAGATCATCACCCGCGACTGCCTCATCGGCGTCGCCCTGCCGAAACCGGGCGTCACCACCAACGTCGTCTCCACCATCCGGCCGGCCGTCCACCCGGCGGGGGAGTAGCCACATGACCGACGACGGACACGCCGCTTCCCATCGCCCGCTCGACGAGATCGTCGAGCGCAATCAGGTGTGGCACCGCATGGCGGCGAAATACGGTGTGGAGAACCCGGTTCCGCCATGGAAGACGAGCCTCGACGGACTCTGCGATGCACTCGACCGGGTCGCCGACTCCACGACGGCGTGCGCGGACACCCCCGGTGCGGTCGAACGACGCGACGACGAGGACCGGTTGTCGTCGACGATCTACGCCGACCTGCCCTACCCGGAGAACCAGCTCGTCGCGCTGGCACACACCCTGCTCGACCGGGGTGTCATCGACGAGGGCGAGTTGCGGTCACAGATGGACGCGGTACGGGCACGCCTGCAGGCCTGACCGGCCCGGCCTGAGGAAGAATCCGCATTTCACGGGCATCTGTGCACAGGCGTCGCTCCATCGGATGACCCGATGTCGGCTCCATTACTCTCAGCCCATGCCCGGGGGGAACGACGCGACCGACACGCGTACCGACGAGCAACTCCTGCATGCCCACCTCGCCGGTGACCCACACGCCTTCTCCGATCTGATCAACCGACACCTCGAGTACCTGTGGTCCGTGGCGTTGCGGACGAGCCAGAATCCCGAGGATGCCGCCGACGCCCTGCAGGACGCCCTGTTCGCCGCCCACCGGACCGCGCACGACTTCCGGTCCGATGCCAAGGTGACGAGCTGGCTCCATCGAATCGTCGTGAATGCCGGGCTCGATCGCATCCGTCGCAACCGGGTTCGCAGGACCGTGCCGCTCCCGGAGTGGGATGTGGCGTCGATCGCCGCCACCACCGACGACATCGCCGCGGTCGACCTGTCGGTGTCGATCGGGCGTGCCCTGCACGTCCTCCCGGAAGGCCAGCGAGCGGCCATCGTCGCCGTCGACATCGAGGGCTACACGGTCGCGGAGGCGGCGACGATCCTGGGGGTCGCCGAGGGCACGATCAAGAGTCGATGCGCGCGTGGCCGTCTCAAGCTCGCGCAAGTCCTCGGCCATCTGCGTGAGGGTTGACCGGCACCACCGGACGGCGTCGACGCGATCCGGCCGATCGCGATCACGGGGGAACCGAATCGGGGCGGCACGCGTCCAAGTATCCGACGCCGACCCGACGCGAACACCACGAACGCCCGCGACCCCAGGAATGGAAGACTGACACCATGACCCCTCGGGGACCCGATGACCACGAGACGAGTGATCTGCCCGATCCGCCGTACTCGGCGGACATTCTCGCCGACCTCCACGCCGGTGCGCTGCCCGACCACGTGGCGGCCCACATTCGTTCCAAGATCGCGGATGACCCTGCTGCGCAATCGATCCTGGCCGCCCTGGACCGCACCGCCCTCGACCTGCGCGCCGCCGGACCGGCGCCGGCTCCCGTTCCCGACAACGTGCGTGACGACGTCGCGGCCGCTCTCGCCGCGCTGGGACGAGAGGCACCCGCACCGGTCGACCTGGCCGCCGCACGCCGCGGGCGCCGGAGCGTCGATCCGTCCGCACGCACCCACCGCCGAACGGCCACCCGCATGCTCGTGGCCGCCGCCGCGGTCGTCGTCGTGGCGGCCGGGTCCCTCGGAGTCCTGCGGCTGGTCTCGGATTCCGACGCGACTCCCGACCGGACACCTCGAGCACAGTCGTCGTCGGCCCCGGCCGGGAGCGGGCCCGCCGACGTCGCGGTCGCACTCGCGGTTCTCGGCCGGACCGATGGCGCACCATTCGGGTCCGTCGAGGCGCTCCGCCGCTGTACCGCCGCCCATCGTGTCCCGGCCGATGTCGTGATCGTGGGTTCCGGGCGCATCGTCGTCGACGGTTCCGGGGCCGCGGCGATCCTCCTCTCGACCGGCATCGCGGGACGGTTCGACGCACTGATCGTCGGCCTCGACTGTGACCTCGGAAGCCCGGCGCTGATCTCGCGCGGCATCGTCGGCGGGTGACCGATGCGTCCACACGCTGGGGGCGGACCGGCCGGGGTACGTAGCGCGTCCCTGGGAACATCTCCGCTTACCCTGGTGTTGAAGCAGCCGTGACCCGCCTCGACTGGGCGGGTCTCGCTCAACCCACAGCACGGAGGACAAGTGAGCCAGCCAGAGACCCAGCAGATCCACGAGTTGATCATCATCGGATCTGGTCCTGCCGGGTACACCGCAGCGATCTACGCCGCGCGCGCCGAGCTATCTCCCATCGTCTTCGAGGGCACCCAGTTCGGCGGCGCCCTGATGACGACCACCGAGGTGGAGAATTTCCCCGGGTTCCAGACCGGTATCCAGGGTCCCGCATTGATGGACGAGATGCGCGAACAGGCGATCCGTTTCGGCGCCGACCTGCGCATGGAGGACGTGGACACCGTTCGGCTGTCCGGCCGGATCAAGGAGGTCGAGGTCGGCGGCGAGGTCTACCGGGCCCGCGCGATCATCCTCGCCATGGGTGCCGCGGCACGCTACCTCGGCGTCGAGGGGGAGCAGCAGCTCCTCGGGCGCGGAGTGTCGGCGTGTGCGACCTGTGACGGATTCTTCTTCAAGGACCAGGACATCGCCGTCATCGGCGGTGGCGACTCGGCGATGGAAGAGGCCACCTTCCTCACCAAGTTCGCGCGAAGCGTCACCCTGGTCCACCGCCGCGACGAGTTCCGGGCATCGAAGATCATGCTCGAGCGCGCACGCGCCAACGACAAGATCCGCTTCGTCACCAACGCCGCCGTCCACTCCGTCGTCGGCGACGGGTCGGTGTCCGGCCTGAAGGTCGAGGACACGCGGACCGGTGAGGTCAGCACTCTCGACGTGACCGGCATGTTCGTCGCGATCGGCCACGATCCGCGCAGCGAGCTGGTCCGCGGGCAGGTCGATCTGGATCCCGAGGGCTACGTCCTGGTTCAGGGACGTACGACGCTCACCTCCCTGCCCGGCGTGTTCGCCGCGGGCGACCTCGTCGACCACACGTACCGCCAGGCCATCACCGCCGCGGGCAGTGGATGTTCGGCCGCCATCGACGCCGAGCGCTGGCTGGCCGAGCAGGGTGAAGCGGCCGACCTCACCGTCGACGATGCCGAAGCGGCCGCCGTTTCCGAGATCGACGCAGTTCAGGCACACGCCTGAGCCGTCACACCACATTCCACCCGGGCATCACAGCCCGGTTCGACCAAGGAGGTCACATCATGGGTGCAAACACCGTTGCAGTCACCGACACCACGTTCAAGGACGCCGTTCTGGGCGCCGACAAGCCGGTCCTGGTGGACTTCTGGGCCACCTGGTGCGGACCCTGCCGCATGGTCGCTCCGGTCCTCGAGGAGATCGCGCGTGACCACGCCGACAAACTGACCGTCGCCAAGCTCGATGTCGACGAGAGCCCGTCGACCGCGCGTGATTTCCAGATCATGTCGATACCGACCATGATCCTGTTCGACAAGGGTCAGCCGGTGAAGACGATCGTCGGCGCCAAGGGCAAGGCCGCCCTGCTCCGAGAGCTGGATTCGATCGTCGGCCAGTCGGCCTGACGACCTGCCGTTATCTCCATATCGTCGCGACAGTCCGACGGGTGAACGACGCTGCCGTTCCACCCGCGGACTGTTCGCGTTGGTAGTGTCGGCCGTGGTCTCGACGGGAGACCCCTGTGCTCTGAGCCGGGACGATCCGACCACGGGCAGTTTGGTGTAGTGAAGTCCAGCTGCGAGAATGCAGGCTGACGTTTGACCGGTGTACCGCTTCGCGTACATCGCACATCGCGCAGAACCGCACCTGCCGCGATTCGTACGAGGGGTGACGAGATGCCAGTGTTCCGACTTGGTGATCACGGCTCGGCGGTAGCCGAGATCCGCGCCATCTTGGTCGGACGCGGACTGTTGCCCGCCGACGGAACCTCGAGCGCCACAAACGGCAGTACGACGAACGGGTGGAATCCGCCCGACGCCGTCTTCGACGAAGCCTGTGACCGGGCTGTCCGTGCATTTCAGCAGGAACGCGGCCTGATCGTCGACGGCATCGTCGGGCCGGCGACCTATCGGGTTCTGCGTGAGGCGTCCTACCGTCTCGGAGCCCGTGTGCTGTCGTATCAGCTGTCGGCGCCCATGGTCGGCGACGACGTCGCCACCCTGCAGAGCCGGCTGCAGAATCTCGGCTACTTCACCTCTCTCGTCGACGGCATCTTCGGGCTGACGACGCACAACGCCGTGTGCCTGTACCAGAGCGAGTACGGTCTCGCCTCCGACGGGATCTGCGGCCCGGCCACGCTGCGCTCGCTCGAGCGTCTCGGTACGCGAGTGACCGGTGGTTCTCCCTACGCCATCCGCGAGGAAGAGCATGTCCGACGATCCGGTCCCCAGTTGTCCGGCAAGCGGATTCTCATCGACCCCGGATCCGGCGGACTTCACGCGCTGTCGACCGATGAGGTCGCCGACCGCGAGTCCGAACTGCTCTGGGACCTGGGTGCTCGCCTCGAAGGCCGCATGGCCGCCACGGGGATGCAGACGTTCCTCTCCCACGACGGGCGTGGACGTCCCGGAGACGACGAGCGTGCTCGTGTCGCCAACCTGATGGACGCCGACCTGATGATCTCGCTGCGGTGTGGGCACTACCGGAATACGCGCGCCAACGGCGTCGCGTCGTTCTACTTCGGCAACAACAACTCTTATTCGACGATCGGCCGTAACCTCGCCGGCTTCATCCAGCGCGAGATCGCGGCGCGGACACCGTTGACGGACTGTCGAAGCCACGAGCGCACCTGGGACCTCCTGCGACTCACGAAGATGCCCGTCGCCCTCATCGACATCGGATACATCACCAACCCCGACGACGCTGCGGTGCTTGGGGATTCAAACTGGCGCAACGTGATCGCCGACGCCATCGTCGTCGCCGTGAAACGTCTGTACCTGCTCGACCAGGACGATCGTCCTACGGGCACCTACACTTTCGCAGATCTGCTGGCAGCGGAGAACGGCGCTCGCTGATCGGACGCGGCCCGGTTCCCACCGGGACCGCCGTCTGCTGCCGGCCGGCCAGATCGATCTGGGCCATGACCACCAGCTTCTGCAGCGCACTCTCGACCTCGAACTTCCAGCCGAGACCCTCGTCGAGCTCGAGCCGGAAACGCGGGAACCGCTGGTGCGACGACACGACGTCGAATCCGGAGTCCTTCAGGAACGACGCATCGTTCATACAGGACGTGCAGAGATCGGATTGCGGGTCGTCGAGGATCTCGCGCGTGACTTCGGCGATGGCCTCATCCGACCAGAACTCGACCTCATCCGCCAGTCCTGCCGCACCGCCGACTGATTCGAACAGGTCGGTGCCCGTGCCGTTCCGCACCAGTCCGAATGATTCGACCGCACGGACACCGCGTCGGATGAGATCGCCCAGTACCGCGTCCAGCAGGATCGTCGCCACCTCGTCGTAACCGGGCTCGGTACGGATGCTGGTGAGCAGCACTGCGTCGTGACTGACCGGCGAGGTGGGGAAGTGCTGTGATCGAGGAACTCGATTCGGGGGTGCGTAGAACGCTGTGCCGACGACACTGTTCGTACCGGACTCGATCGCGACCTGACCGCAGGCACCCCAGTCGAGGAGCAGACCCGAGATCCACGCTTCCTTGTCGAACTCGCTCTCGTATGGCTCGAAGTCGCTGAAGCCCGCCGCCGTCATTCCTGCGGCACGATTGGTCTCGGTCGCCGGCTCGACTTCCCAGAAGACACATTTGCGAGTGTGCTGGGGGAGTGAGGCGAAAGATTCCAGATCCAAGCGGGTGACGGACACACTCATGTCAGCGCACTCCGGGTGAACGCGCCCGAGACCACCAAAGTGTCTGAGCAACAACACCTTTCGATGGGAATGTGCCCGTCGGGTTCGTCTATCGTCACAGTGACATTACTTCCGCGTCTAGGTGGTACCGAAAATCTCGCGCCTGAGTTCACTTCTTCGGATCGATGAACTGGACGATGCGTTCCAGGTCGTCGACCGAGCCGAACTCCACCACGATCTTGCCTTTTCTCTTCCCTAGACTGACTGTAACCCTGGTGTCCAGACTGTCGGACAGTCTCTCCGCGAGATCCTGCAGTCCCGGCATCTGCATCGGACGGCGTTTCGGTGCAGTCGGTGACTTGGCGTCGGGCCCATCTCCACGGTTGGCTAGCGTCACGGCTTCTTCCGTCGCCCGTACCGACAGACCTTCGGCGACGATTCGCGCGGCGAGTGCCTCCTGCGCGTCGCTCCCGGTCTCGAGGGAGAGGAGTGCACGGGCGTGGCCGGCCGACAACACCCCCGCGGCAACACGTCGTTGGACCGGGATCGGCAGTTTGAGCAAACGGATCATGTTGCTGATGAGTGGCCGGGAGCGGCCAAGGCGAGTAGCCAGCTCCTCGTGCGTGACGCCGAACTCCTCGAGCAGCTGTTGATAGGCCGCCGCTTCTTCGAGGGGGTTGAGCTGTGCTCGATGAATGTTCTCGAGCAATGCGTCCCGCAGCATGTCGCCGTCAGGTGTCTCGCGGACGATCGCGGGAATCGCCTCGAGCCCGGCCTCCTGGCTTGCCCGCCAACGGCGCTCACCCATAACGATCTGATAGCCGATTCCGTCGGCGGTGGGCTTCTTGAGGCGTCGCACGACGATGGGCTGCATGAGCCCGAACTCCCGAATCGAGTGCACCAGCTCGGCCATGGCTTCGTCGTCGAAGACCGTTCTGGGCTGGCTCGGGTTCGGCTGAATCTCCTTCGGGGGGAGTTCGCGGTACACCGCGCCCGCCTCTTCAGGGCTGAGGGGTTGCGTTCCCGCAGCTGTCGGGGGGGTGGTCGACGAGTCCTTCGCGTCGCCGGTCGGCGCCGCCGGACCCCTGCCGATCACGACATCGGCCGCAGCGTTGCCGAGGCGAGGGGCGTCCGACTGGTCTTCGGCCGGTCCGGTCGGAATCAGTGCGGCCAGTCCACGACCGAGTCCGCCCCGACGCTGAGCGGTGTCCCGTTGGCTCATTGGTACTCCCTTTCGCGGTGGTGGTGCTCGGTCAGCGTTTCACGTGAACCGTCGACGAACCGGGTCACGCCGACGCTTCCCGGGACGCGCGCAATGCCAGCTCGCGCGCCGCATCGAGGTAACTCATCGCACCACGGGAGCCTGGGTCGTATTCGATGATCGTCATCCCGTATCCCGGTGCTTCCGAAACCTTGACGCTACGGGGGATGATCGTGCTCAGGACCTTGTCGCCGAAGTGGCGACGCACTTCCTCGGCGACCTGATCGGCCAGCTTCGTCCTGCCGTCGTACATCGTCAGCACGATCGTGGAGACGTGGAGTTCGCGGTTGAGATGTGCCTGCACGAGCTCGATGTTGCGCAGCAACTGTCCCACCCCTTCAAGTGCGTAGTACTCGCACTGGATCGGGATGAGGACCTCACGAGCGGCCACCATCGCGTTCACGGTCAGCAACCCGAGCGATGGGGGACAGTCGATGAATACGTAGTCGATCTGAAACTCAGCGAGAATGTCATCGGCGAGCGCATTACGTAGACGGTTCTCGCGGGCGACGAGCGAGACCAGCTCGATCTCGGCTCCGGCCAGATCCAACGTCGCCGGTACACAGAACAGACCTTGCTGACTCGGCGACTCCTGAATCGCTTCCTTCAGCGTCACCTCACCGAGCAGCAGTTCATACACCGAAGCGATGTCCTGCGCGCGATGATCGATGCCGAGTGCGGTACTGGCGTTGCCCTGCGGGTCGAGGTCGATGACGAGAACCCGGAGTCCGCGAAGTGCGAGACCCGCTGCCAGGTTCACCGTGGTGGTGGTCTTTCCGACCCCGCCCTTCTGGTTGGCAACGGTCATGATTCGGGTATGGGGAGGTTTCGGGAGCTGCCCGGCGCCCCCCGGAGTCAGGACCTGGCTCGCGCGTTCCGCAGCCATGGCGATAGGGGTGTCGGCGAACGGCTGTCCGTCCGTACCGGGGCGGCCCCCTGCCGAGGTTTCACGTGAAACATTCGGGTCTTGATCGACCACGCGTGGACTCCTTTGACCGACCTCGTAAGGACTCGCGCCAGTACCGCCGGCGGCTGGAGCCGCCGATCCCACTGCCGCGGAAGCGTCGATTGCAGCACCTTCAGAGGTGCCGACAGAACGCCTCCTATTCTGCGCCCTCCGCGGACTCCACACCAATCCGATCGCCTCCTCAGCGTCGTCCGGAGCGGCCGCTCCGCGACCGTTCGTTCTTCGTCCCCACGATCACGGTCGTCGGCGTCTCGAGGAACCGATCACCGCACGTGCGCACCGTCAGGTCAGTGATTCCAGAGCGGCCCACGATCGCGCGGTCACGCTCGATCTCCTCGGCCGCTGACGAACCTTTGATCGCGATCATCTGCCCGCCCGGGCGAACCAGGGGACCGGACCACTTCGACAGTCGCTCCAGGGGAGCGACCGCCCGAGACGTGACCACGTCTGCCAGGCCGACTGCGGCGCGAACGGATTTCTCTTCAGCGCGCCCCCGGACCACGGCCACATTGTCGAGCGAGAGCGCCGCGATTGTGCGCTCCAGGAACGTGCTGCGTCGGAGTAGCGGTTCGATCAGCGTGACCGACAGATCCGGGCGCGCGATGGCGAGGGGGATTCCAGGCAGTCCCGCACCGCTGCCTATGTCGATCACCCGCGCGCCGTCCGAGATGTGCTCGCCGAGCACTCCACAGTTGAGGATGTGCCGGTCCCACAAACGGGGTACCTCCCGCGGACCCATCAGGCCGTGATCGATTCCATCGGTCGCGAGGATTCGCCAGTAGTCGACCGCCAGGCTCAACCGCTCGCCAAAGATGTCAGCGGCCGCAGTCGGCGGAACCGCCAACGCGTCCAGATCGTGCTCGTGCTCGGGTTGTGCGTCAGACGGCACTTCGCCTCCGTTCGGGTGGGACTCGGTACCTAGTGTTTCACGTGAAACCTATGCGCCCGTCGGGTCGGTACACATCGGACGTCCGGGCGCTGTTTCACGTGAAACAACATCGTTGTTATTCGGTGGAGCCAGCCGGGCAGGCGATCCATCGCACGGCGTAATGGACGCCACCTCGCCAGAAGCGGTCTCAGTCTCAGTCCCGGTCCGAACAGCTCTGTCGCTCACATCCACGCCGCCCTGATCTAGTGACGCATGTATCAGCGGCGCGAACCGAGACGGTCACCCTCAGCGCCCTCGCCGCGCGGCGCTAAGCGTGGGGCTCGGGTTCTCGAGAGCGGACGCAGCTCTCCGACGGTCGAGGGATCGGCGATGCGGCCCGGATCATCGCGACGCTGTCCGCGTGGCCCACCAGCGTCACCGACCGTACCGCTCGCCTCCGCGCCGACCGCAGTCACGCGCGTTCGACCTCTACGAGCGCGCCCGCGAGCCGACGAGAAGCCCTTGCTCCGCGACCGCTCCCAGGACCTGGGCCGGCCCCGCCGAGGACACCTATCCACAGCGCAGGTTCCGGCTCGTGCATTCGGCCGCCGCCCTGAGGTGGTTCGGCGGCATAGGTTCGTGCGAACGAACGCTGGCCAGGTGGGGACGGGGCAGCGGCGACTACAGCGGTCGGAACACATCCTCACCTGACCCGGCGCGCCGAAGTCTCGGCTCCCGCGACACCCACGGCCCACGAACCCGTGCCGGGGAATTCGATGGTCCCTGCCGCCGTCCGCAGAAGCCCAGGCGTGGCTACCTCACCGCATCGTGTCAGGACAACGCCCGCAACAGCCCGCCGGCAGCGCGCTCGGGCAGCGCGCTCGGGCGGCGGGCAGCGCTCGCCCAGCAGAACCTCGACAGTCCGCGGTCCCTTGCGACGCCGGATCACAACGACGAACGAGAGCTCGGCGTCCTTCCGAAGCACCCCTGTTTCACGTGAAACAACAACGATGTAACACTCCAGGACAGCCTGCCAACCCCCGCGAGTCCGGTCCCGGAAACACATCAGGCCCCGACCATCGGTCGGGGCCTGATCGCCTCCGCGGGGGAGGGGAGTGCGGACTAGGAGGGAAGGACCACCACGCGACGCTTGGGCTCCGCGCCCTCGCTCTCGCTGACGACGCCGTCGACGACGGCAACCGCGTCGTGCACGATCTTCCGCTCGAACGGAGTCATCGGATCCAGCGCCTCGCGCTCACCGGACGCCAGCACCCGCTCGGCGACCTCGCGACCGAGGCGTGCGAGCCGATCGCGGCGATCCGAGCGCCAGCGCGCGATGTCGAGCATCAGGCGGCTGCGCTCGCCGGTCGCCTGCTGCACCGCGAGGCGGGTCAGCTCCTGGAGCGCGTCGAGGACCTCGCCCTTGCGGCCGACGAGCTTGGTCAGATCGTCGCCACCGTCGATGCTGACGACCGCCCGGTCGCCATCGACGTCGAGGTCGATGTCGCCGTCGAAGTCGAGGACGTCAAGTAGCTGCTCGAGGTAGTCACCGGCGATCTCGCCTTCTTCGACGAGACGGTCCTCGTCGTCCTCGTCCTCGTCATCGTCTTCATCGGAGTCGTCATCCGAGTCTTCGTCATCGATGTCCGCGGCGTCGTCGGTCTCACCCGACGTGGCCTCGACGGTGTCGTCCGCGCCGTTGTCCGCTTCGGTGGCGTCGTTCTCCACCACAGCCCCGTCACCGGCGACGGTCTGTGCGGCGTCGTCGGACTGATCCTCCGTCTGGGCCACGGCCGATGCCTCGGCATCTGTACCGGCTTGAGTTGCAGTCTCTGCTGTCATCTCATTCACCTAACTTCTGTGCTTCATCGAACAAGTCTGGGGCGGTCAACGCTTGCCACCGCGTTTGTTGCCGCGCTTGGCGGTCGAACGGCTTCCGCGGTTGTGGTTCTGCTTCTTACCCGGTGCGGCGCCGGGGCCGGGGCGCGCGGGTTTCTGGCCCGGCTTGGGTTTGGCACCCACGCCGGTGTCCGCTGCTGCCGCGGTTGCGTCGTCGGGCGCAGACACCTCTGGCTCGACTCCATCGGTGCCGGACTTGTCCGCGGACCCGTCCTTCGAGAGGGACACACCCGTCGGCTCGGCGCCGTTGCCGCTCGTGGCCGTGGGGCGCTTCTTGCGGTCGGGTCGCACGCCCGGCTTCGGCGCATTCGCCTTGAGCTTCTCCTGCTTGAGAAGCTTGGCCTCTTCTTCTTCCTTGGCGATGTGCCCGAAGACGATGTGCTGCTGACCGTAGGTCCAGATGTTGTTGCTCATCCAGTACAGGAGGATGGCGACCGGGAAGAACGGACCGGTGACGAGGATGCCGATCGGGAAGATGTACAGCGCAAGGTTGTTCATCATCCGGGTCTGCGGGTTCTCGAGCGCGGCCTCCGGCTGGCGGGCCACCGAGGCCCGCGAGTTGAGGTGCGTCGCGATCGAGGCGACGATCATCATCGGCACGACGACGAACGCGATCTGCGGACGCGTGAAGTCGATGGGGGACCCGGGCTCGACGAACGCCTGGAACTCGGTCGCCGGCTCGACGAGGTAGGACGACAGCGGAACACCGAAGAGACGGGCGTCGAGGAAGTTCTGCACCTGCTCGGCGCTGAAGACGTAGTTGCCCTGCGAACGAGTCTCCGCGGCGCTCATACCGAGCTGGCCCATGCCGGTGCCCATACGGTTGAACGACCGCAGCACGTGGAACAGACCGATGAAGACGGGGATCTGCAGCAGCATCGGAAGGCAGCCGAGCAGCGGGTTGAACCCGTGCTCCTTCTGGAGCTTCTGCATCTCCTCGGTCATCTTGACCCGATCCTTGGCGTACTTCTTGCGGATCGCCTGGAGCTGCGGGTTGATCTCCTGCATCTTCTTCGTGGTGCGGATCTGCTTCACGAAGGGCTTGTAGAGAATCGCGCGCAGGGTGAACACGAGGAACACCACCGACAGTGCCCAGGCGATCCCGTCGCCACCGGGGGAGTCGGGCGTGACATGGCTGAAGAGCCAATGCCAGACCCACATGATCCCGGAGACCGGGTAATAGATGAAGTCGAGCACGGGTCAGTTACCCCTCACTTGTTGTACTCACAGGGCACGCGTCTCGCCGGACGCGTGCTGATGGTTTCGAGGTCGGTGTGTGCCGGTGACCGCACTCCACAGGTCGCGGCACAGGTCTCCGAAGCCGCGCTCGGGGACCGGGTCGTAGCCGGGTTTGTGCCACGGCCCGCACTTGGCGAGCCGGATGATCGACAGCACCGAGCCGTAGAGGAGGCCGTGCCGGTCGAGTGCTTCGACCGCGTATCCCGAGCAGGTGGGCTCGAAGCGGCAGGACGGCAGGCGCATCGGGGACACCCAGGTGCGATACAGCTCGATGAGGAAGATGACGGTGCGGCGGGGGAGCAGACGCAATCCGCGCACCAGGCGAGCACCGCGTCCGATCGACGGGTCGGGGTGGATCGCCGCCGACTCGACGTGGGGCTGAGGCGACGACGTGGTGCCGGAGGTGCCGCTCATCGCTGCGACCTCGCCCCGTCGGCCGGAGCCGAGACGGCGTCGGCCAGACCGGCTACCCGCCTGCTCGTGAACGCGTCACGTAGCTGGTCGGCGAGCTCGTCGCTGGATCGATCTGCCGCGCTGCGACGAGCGCGGACGACCACGTAGGTCTCGTCGGGAAGCAGATGTGACGCGCCCGCGAACGCCGCGCGCAGACGACGAGCGACGAGATGACGCGTCACCGCGTTGCCGACGGACTTGCTGACGACCAGGCCGAGCCAGGGGCCGCCGGACATCGCCACGTCGCGACGCAGACCTCGAGGGTCCGGCCAGTGACGACCGACCATCGCGAGATGGACGACGAAGTCACGACTGTTCACCCGCGCACCGGACTTGAGGGTGCGAGAGAAGTCGGATCCCCGTGAGATCCGATGAAGGGGCGCAGTCATCGAACAGCTGACCGGATCCGCAACCGGGATCCGGTGAGAGCCGACGATCAGGCGGTGAGCTTCGCGCGGCCCTTGGAACGGCGGCCGCTGACGATGGCACGCCCGGCGCGGGTCCGCATGCGCAGACGGAAACCGTGCACGCGTGCGCGACGACGGTTGTTCGGCTGGAAAGTACGCTTGCCCTTGGCCACGGTGACTCCTTGTGCTCCCTGTGGGCACACACCGGTTACCCGGGCATGACCCACATGTTGTCGTTGGTCTGTTGATCCAGGACGGTGCCGAACTGGTGTCGGTGATGACTCGGCGAACATGAAAGATCGCCGCGCAAATCCGCAACCTGGATGACCAGTCGAGACTACTGACACCGAGCGTTCAAATCAAACGACGGCGTCACCCCGCCGACACCGCTCCCGACCAGTGTGTTCTGAGCCACGAAAGCAAGATTCTCAGCAGATTCGAGTCAAACGTCCCGATCGCTTTGTGACCCTCTGCGACCTCTGTTACGTTCACTCACAGCGTCGGCCACCCGTCCCGTCGAGGAAGTTCCTCGGGACCTGGCTTCAGACCGAAGTCCCCAGCTCGTCGTCACCTTTGTACACAGGTGTGGATAACCCTGTGGAAAGAGACGGTCTCCCGGCGCCGATGTCACCAGTCTCGTCAACGCTGGTAGTTTTCCGGACCAGGAGGCCAGCCCCGTGACTTCAGACCGCGACTCATTCGGCGAGGTGTGGCAGCAGGTCGTCGCCGAACTCAACGACGACGAAGCCGCACGCGACCACGAACCACTGACACGCCAGCAGAAGGCATGGCTGTCGCTGGTTCGACCCCTCACCCTCACCGAGGGTTTCGCCCTGCTGACCGTGCCGACGGCGCTGGTCCAGGAGCAGATCGAACGCAATCTCCGCGAGACCATCCGCTCGGTTCTGAGTCGTCACCTCGACGAACCCGTCGACCTCGGCGTCCGTATCGCGACCCCGCGCAACGACGAGCCGGCACCCGAGGCGCCGGCTGCCGAAGGTCGGTCCCTCGGTGGACCGGCCGCCGCCGACCACTCCGCGGCCCCGGTGGGCGCCGGGTTGGCCTCGGCCCCGGTGGCGGAGTCCACGCGCCCGTCCGGCGACTGGGCGTCGTATTTCGCCGAGCGGCCCACGTCGACGCCACCGGCAACGGGTGCGAACCTCAACCCCAAGTACACCTTCGACACCTTCGTCATCGGCGCGTCGAACCGCTTCGCACATGCCTCGGCAGTGGCAGTGTCAGAGGCCCCGGCCCGGGCCTACAACCCGCTGTTCATCTGGGGTGAGTCCGGTCTCGGCAAGACGCACCTGTTGCACGCCGCCGGGCACTACGCGCAGCGTCTGTTCCCCGGTATGCGGGTCAAGTACGTCTCCACCGAGGAATTCACCAACGACTTCATCAACTCACTTCGTGACGACCGGCGGGTCGCGTTCAAGCGTCGCTATCGCGACGTCGACGTCCTACTCGTCGACGACATCCAGTTCCTCGTGGGCAAAGAAGGTATCCAGGAAGAGTTCTTCCACACCTTCAACACGCTGCACAACGCGAGCAAGCAGATCGTCATCTCGTCCGATCGTCCACCGAAACAGCTTGCGACACTGGAAGATCGGCTCCGCACTCGGTTCGAGTGGGGCTTGATCACCGACGTGCAGCCGCCCGATCTGGAGACCAGGATCGCCATCCTGCGCAAGAAGGCGCAGATGGACAACATCGCGGTGCCCGACGACGTCCTCGAGCTCATCGCGTCGAAGATCGAACGCAACATCCGCGAGCTCGAAGGTGCGCTGATCCGGGTCACGGCTTTCGCCTCGCTCAACGACGCCGCACTCGACAAGTCCCTCGCCGACGTCGTTCTCCAGGCGCTGCTGCCCAACTCGGGGACGCTCGAGGTCAGTGCGGCGAGCATCCTCGCGATCACCGCCGAGTACTTCGACATCTCCCTCGAAGAACTGCGCGGTCCCGGTAAGACACGGTCGATCGCTCAGGCGCGCCAGATCTCGATGTATCTGTGCCGGGAGCTCACCGATCTCTCGCTGCCGAAGATCGGTGAGACCTTCGATCGCGACCACACGACAGTGATGTACGCCGAACGCAAGATCCGCAAGGAGATGGCCGAGCGGCGACGGGTGTACGACCACGTCCAGGAACTCACCGCGCGCATCAAGCAGCGTGCCGTCGGCTGAGGCGTCCTTCTCTCTGTCTGTGGCCCGGCGTACCTGTGGCCCTGGCGCACATCTCTGGCCCCCGCACCCCCGAGCCGGCAACGGCCCGGGGGTGCGGTCGTCTCACGGGTTCCCTCGGTGTCTCGTCCCGCTCCCGTGGACCCGAATGGCAACCCTCGTCGGCAACCCCGACAGCAACCCCCGACAGCGCCCCGCGAATGCCAAGTCTGCTCCTCGGGTCGAGGGTCTCCGGCTCCGAAACAGCGGGTCTCGCGGTCGGATCCGGTCGACGTCTGCCCTGCTCACGAATGATCACCAGCTGTGGATGATCCTTGGGATAACCCGTGTCCGGATGTGCACCGACGGTGGACGCCGCGCGAACAACATCGAAACTCCACACCGGCGGCCGGATCCGCTCGACGTTGCTCCACCGGTCATACACACGCGTGCACCCGCCCGGACTGGCCCGATGTCATGGTTGTCCACAGATTCCACAGCTCCTATTACTGAGATGGATCCCTCTATAAAGAGAATCTTTTGTAAGAAGGTCTGTGCACAGACCGGTGCCGACCGGGCCGGTCGGACATCGCCCCGACGAGGGCCTGACTTGCCCCCAACCACCCCGGTCCGGGCAGCGGCGTTCTACAGTGGGACTCCCGGATGCGGGATCCCACTCCAGGCCGGCCGACCCACTGCGGCGCCGACCCGGCGATCCAGGCGGGAACGAGAACGAGAGAAGGGCAACCTCCCAGCATGAAGTTTCGTGTCGCGCGTGACGAGTTCGCTGATTCCGTCGCCTGGGTCGCCCGCAGTCTCCCGTCTCGTCCGCCCGTCCCGGTTCTCGGCTGTGTCGTGCTCAACGTCGGTGAGACCGGCCTGACCGTCTCGGGCTTCGACTACGAGGTCTCGGCGCAGGAGAACCTCGGCGCCGAGGTCGCCGACCCCGGACAGGTCCTGGTCTCCGGCCGGCTCCTCGCCGACATCACCAAAGCCCTCCCGAACAAGCCGGTCGACGTGACTCTCGACGGTTCTCGCGTCGCCATCACCTGTGGCAGCGCGAAGTTCTCGCTCCCGACGATGCCGGTCGAGGACTACCCGCAGCTGCCCGACGTCCCCGCCATCACCGGCACGATCCCGTCGCAACTGTTCGCCGAGGCGATCTCCCAGGTGGCCGTGGCGGCGGGCAAGGACGACACGCTGCCCATGCTGACCGGCGTGCGCGTCGAGATCGAGGGCAACTCCGTCGTCCTCGCCGCAACCGACCGCTTCCGCCTTGCAGTGCGCGAATTGCAGTGGGAGCCTTCTGATCCCGACACCAAGGGCGCCGTCCTGGTCCCGGCGAAGACGCTCTCGGAGAGCGCCAAGACCGCTGGTGCCGAGGGCACCGGAGTCGTCTCGCTGGCCTTTGGTGGCGGCGCGGCCATCGGTTCCGACGGCATCCTCGGCATCCTCGGTGAGACGAAGAAGACCACCACCCGTCTGCTCGACGCGGAGTTCCCGAAGTTCCGTCAGCTGCTGCCGGCCAGCCACACCGCCGTCGCCACCATCGACAGCGGCCCGCTGATCGAGGCGATCCGTCGTGTGGCCCTCGTCGCCGAGCGCGGCGCACAGGTCCGGATGGAGTTCTCCGAGGGATCCGTGCTCCTCACCGCTGGCGGTGACGAGGCGGGTAAGGCCGAGGAAGAGCTGCCCGTGTCGTTCCAGGGTGAGCCCCTCACGATCGCGTTCAATCCCGGGTACCTGCAGGACGGCTTGTCGGCGATCAACGCCGACGCGGTGGACTTCGGGTTCACCACCCCCAGCCGGCCCGCGGTGCTCCGCCCGGCCAGCGGCGAGGATCCGGTGGCGGACGAGTCCGGCGCCTTCGTCGCTCCCGAGAGCGCCTTCAGCTACCTGTTGATGCCCGTCCGCCTCCCCGGCTGACGGCCGCCGCCGGCCTCGCCGTCACCAGGATCGACGCCGACTAGTGTTCGTCCGTGAGCTGCATCTGAGGGATTTCCGATCGTGGCGGGCCGTGGACCTCGATCTGGCGCCCGGCCCGACCGTCTTCACCGGCCGTAACGGCTTCGGCAAGACGAACCTGCTCGAGGCGCTGTTCTACCTGTCGACCCTCCGGTCGCATCGGGTGAGTTCCGATGCGCCTCTCGTCCACGCGGGATCCGCGTCGGCGTCGGTGATCGCGACGGTCGAGAACGACGGTCGCGAGCTGACCGCCGATCTGCGGATCAACGCCGAGGGGGCCAACAAGGCGGCCATCAACGGGAGCCCGGCACGACGACCCCGCGACCTGCTCGGCATCCTCCGCACGGTGCTGTTCGCACCGGAGGACCTTTCCCTGGTGCGTGGGGATCCGAGCGACCGACGACGTTTCGTCGACGAGCTCGTCGCACAGCGTGGACCCCGCTTCGCCGCGGCCCGCGCCGACTACGACCGGGTCCTCCGCCAGCGTTCGGCTTTGCTCAAGACTGCCGCGGCGGCACTGAGACGTGGTGGGCAACAAGCAGATTCGGTCATCAGCACGCTCGACGTCTGGGACGGTCAGCTCGCGGATCTCGGCGGTCAGGTGATCGCCGCACGGTTGTCGGTGCTCGCCGAGCTCGAGCCCCACTTCACGGGTTCGTACGCCTCGATCGCGCCGCATTCGCGGCCGGCCGTGCTCTGCTATCGTCCCGCGGGTGGTGCGGAGATCGAGGAGCGCACCCCAGAGGCCATCGCCGATGTGCTGGCGGTGCGCCTGACGGAGTTGCGCGACAAGGAGATCGAGCGCGGCCTGTGCCTGGTCGGGCCGCACCGCGACGACATCGACATCGTGCTCGGCAACGATGTCGCGAAAGGCTTTGCCTCGCACGGGGAATCGTGGTCGCTGGCGTTGGCCCTGCGGCTGGGATCGGTCGAGCTGACCCGTGCCGAGGGCGTCGAGCCGGTCATCATGCTCGACGATGTGTTCGCCGAATTGGACGCCAAGCGGCGCGCGCAACTCGTCGAGTTCACCGCCGACGCCGAGCAGCTGCTCATCACCGCTGCCGTGGCCGAGGACATTCCCGGGCAGATCGGTGGCCGGCGGATCGGCGTCGACGTGGTCGACGACGGCGAGGGACGACGGTCACACATCGTCGACGACGATGATGATGGAGACGACGCAGACGCAGACGCCGATGTCATGGCCGCGGGGGAGGAGACCCATGAGTGACGATCTCCCGGCCGGATCCTCCGATCCCGTCGAGCCCGCGCCGCGCCCGACCCCGCCCGGTGAACTGGGCGGGTACGAGCGCGCTCGCAAGGCGCTGGAGGAGGCGCGCGCGCAGGCCCGAGCCGCGGGGAAGTCCGTCGGCCGGGGCCGGGCCTCGCCCGTCCGTCGTGTGCCGCGCGGATCCCAGGGGCGCCGGCGCTGGTCCGGTTCCGGACCGGATGCACGGGATCCGCAGCCGTTCGGCCGCCTCGTCGGTGGTCTGGCGAAAGAACGCGGCTGGCAGGAGAAGATCGGCGAGGGCACCCTGTTCGGGATGTGGGAGCAGATCGTCGGTTCCGACATCGCCGCGCACGCGCAGCCGATTGCACTGCGCGACAACGTACTTCATGTCCAGGCCGAGTCCACGGCGTGGGCGACACAACTCCGCTACGTCCAGTCGCAGATCCTCGCCAAGATCGCCGCGGCCATCGGCCACGGCCAGGTCACGTCGTTGCGGATCAGTGGACCGAAGGGTCCGTCGTGGCGCAAGGGTGAGCGGCATGTCCGCGGCCGGGGCCCGCGCGACACCTACGGCTGACGCATCGCTAGCAGAGTCGCTGACACATTACTAGTTGCTGAGCCTCGTGGGCCGTTTTCCATCCCCAAGCCACGATCGAACCGGGGACGAGGCCAAAAAATCGTTCTGAGGGCCTGTTAGCGGCCCCGGATGCACGTTCCAGGGCGAGTCAGGCAGTACACTATGGAGAGTTGTCCCGACAGGGGTGCACAACGACAGACAGACAGCGCCGCCAGGCTACCCGGATGTACCCGCCGGGTACTCCTGTGCGCGCAACCGCCGTGTGCCCCGTCGACAAGGATCGACGACGGATCCGGAGACCACCTGATCCGTCGATGAGCAGAACAGGAGCGGACGCACCTCGTGGCCGACACCAGCGACACCGGACCGAAGAAGAACAAGAAGAAGCCGTCAGAGTATGGCGCCGATTCGATCAACATCCTCGAGGGTCTGGAGGCCGTTCGCAAACGGCCCGGTATGTACATCGGATCCACCGGTGAACGAGGCCTCCACCACCTGATCTGGGAGGTCGTCGACAACTCCGTCGACGAGGCGATGGCCGGCTTCGCCTCCCGCGTCGACGTGACCCTGCTCGCCGACGGCGGCGTCCAGGTCGTCGACGACGGTCGTGGCATCCCGACCGGCATGCACCGGACCGGCGTCCCGACCGTCGAGGTCGTCATGACCCAGCTGCACGCCGGCGGCAAGTTCGACTCCGACGCCTATGCGGTGTCGGGCGGTCTGCACGGCGTCGGCATCTCGGTGGTCAACGCCTTGTCGACCAAGGTGGAGCTGGAGATCCAGAACGACGGTTTCCACTGGGAGCAGACCTACAACTACGCCAAGCCCGGTGCCCTCGAGAAGGGGAGCCCGACCCGTAAGACCGGTACCACCGTCCGGTTCTGGCCGGACCCCGAGATCTTCACCGAGACCACGCGATTCAACGCCGAGACGGTGGCGCGTCGTCTGCAGGAGATGGCCTTCCTGAACAAGGGCCTCACCATCACGCTGACCGATCAGCGCCCGCAGGCCATCGAAGCGCCGGGGGACGCCGACGGCGACGAGGAGAGCACCCTCACCGAGGCCGCGGAGGAGATCAAGTCCGCGGAGGAGAAGGCGGCGGCCGCGGCGAAGCCGAAGACCCGCACCTACCACTACCCCGACGGACTCGTCGACTACATCAAGCACCTCAACCGCACGAAGCAGTCGATCCACACCACGGTCATCGGCTACACCGGGCAGGGCACGGGTCACGAGGTCGAGGTCGCGATGCAGTGGAACGCTACCTATTCCGAATCGGTGCACACCTTCGCCAACACCATCAACACCCACGAGGGTGGTACGCACGAGGAGGGTTTCCGTGCTGCGCTGACCCTCACGGTGAACAAGTACGCGGTGGAGAAGAAGTTCATCAAGGACAAAAAGGAAGACCGCCTCTCGGGTGACGACATCCGTGAGGGACTCGCGGCGGTCATCTCGGTGAAGGTCGGCGATCCGCAGTTCGAGGGCCAGACCAAGACCAAACTGGGCAACACCGAGGTCAAGGGTTTCGTCCAGCGGGTCTGCAGCGAGCACCTCGGTCACTGGCTGGAGGCCAACCCGGCCGAGGCGAAGACCATCATCAAGAAGATCGTCGAATCCCAGCGGGCCCGGATGGCCGCGCGCAACGCTCGTGATCTGGTGCGTCGCAAGACCGCCACCGACATCGGTGGTCTCCCGGGCAAGCTGGCCGACTGCCGCAGCAACGACCCGGGCAAGTGCGAGGTCTACATCGTGGAGGGCGACTCCGCAGGCGGCAGCGCGAAGTCGGGTCGCGACTCGATGTACCAGGCGATCCTCCCGCTGCGCGGCAAGATCATCAACGTCGAGAAGGCACGGATCGACCGTGTTCTCAAGAACACCGAGGTCCAGTCGATCATCACCGCCTTCGGCACGGGCATCCACGACGAGTTCGACATCAGCAAGCTGCGCTATCACAAGATCGTGCTGATGGCCGACGCCGACGTCGACGGCCAGCACATCTCGACCCTGCTGCTCACGCTGCTGTTCCGCTTCATGCGACCGCTCATCGAGCACGGTCACGTCTATCTGGCCATGCCGCCGCTGTACAAGCTCAAGTGGCAGAAGTCGGCGCCGGAGTTCGCCTACTCCGACCGTGAACGTGACGGACTGCTCGAGGCCGGCCGCGCCGCGGGCAAGAAGATCAACACCGAGGACGGCATCCAGCGCTACAAGGGTCTCGGCGAGATGAACGCCAAGGAACTGTGGGAGACCACGATGGATCCGGCCGTGCGTGTGCTCCGCCAGGTGACGCTCGACGACGCCGCGGCCGCCGACGAACTGTTCTCCATCCTCATGGGTGAGGACGTCGCCGCCCGCCGCAGCTTCATCGCCCGCAACGCGAAAGACGTTCGCTTCCTCGATGTCTGATCACGGATCGTCTCGATTCGTAGTGATCGCAGAAAGAACACACAATGACTGACACCACTCTGCCGCCCGCCGGAGGCGAAGGCGATCGCATCGAGCCCGTCGATCTCGGGCAGGAGATGCAGAAGAGCTACATCGATTACGCCATGAGCGTGATCGTGGGGCGAGCGCTCCCCGAGGTGCGCGACGGCCTGAAGCCGGTGCATCGCCGTCTCCTCTACGCGTCCTTCGACGCGGGTTTCCGTCCGGACCGCAGCTATGTGAAGTCCGCGAAACCCGTTGCGGAGACGATGGGTAACTATCACCCGCACGGCGACACCGCGATCTACGACGCCCTCGTCCGGCTTGCCCAGCCGTGGTCGATGCGCTACCCGCTCATCGACGGGCAGGGCAACTTCGGCTCGCGCGGCAACGACGGTGCGGCCGCGATGCGGTACACCGAGGCGCGTCTCACGCCGCTCGCCATGGAGATGTTGCGTGACATCACCGAGGAGACAGTCGATTTCGTCCCCAACTACGACGGCAAGACGAATGAGCCGACGGTACTGCCGTCGCGCATCCCGAACCTGCTGATCAATGGTTCCGGCGGTATCGCCGTCGGCATGGCCACCAACATGCCTCCGCACAACCTCAACGAGGTTGCCGAGGCGGTGTTCTGGGCGCTGGAGAATCACGACGCCGACGACGAGACCACCCTCGCCGCCTGCATGGAGTGCATCAAGGGACCCGACTTCCCCACGGCCGGACTGATCGTCGGCAGCCAGGGCATCAAGGACGCCTACACGACCGGTCGCGGCAGCATCCGGATGCGTAGCGTCGTCGACATCGAGGAGAACAAGGGAGCCACCACGCTGGTGGTCACCGAGTTGCCGTACCAGGTCAACCCGGACAACCTGATCCAGTCGATCGCCGAGCAGGTCAACGAGGGAAAGCTCAAGGGCATCAGCCGGATCGAGGATCAGTCCTCGGACCGCGTCGGCATGCGCATCGTGGTGACGCTGCGTCGTGACGCCGTCGCCAAGGTCGTGCTGAACAACCTGTACAAGCACAGCCAGCTCCAGACCAGCTTCGGCGCCAACATGCTGTCGATCGTCGACGGTGTGCCGCGCACGCTGCGACTCGACCAGATGATCCGCTACTACGTGGCGCATCAGATCGACGTCATCGTGCGTCGGACCCGGTACCGGTTGCGCAAGGCCGAGGAGCGCGCGCACATCCTGCGCGGTCTGGTGAAAGCTCTTGACGCCCTTGACGAAGTGATCGCGCTGATCCGTCGCTCGGCGAACACCGAGACCGCACGCACCGGCCTGATCGACCTCCTCGACATCGATGAGATCCAGGCCGACGCCATCCTCGCGATGCAGCTGCGCCGACTGTCGGCATTGGAGCGGCAGAAGATCGTCGACGAGCTCGCCGAGATCGAACTCGAGATCGCCGACTACAAGGACATCCTCGACCGGCCGGAGCGTCAGCGCGCGATCGTGCGCGACGAGCTCAAGGAGGTCGTCGACAAGTACGGCGACGAGCGTCGTACGAAGATCATCGCTGCCGACGGCGACGTCAGCGACGAGGATCTGATCGCGCGTGAGGACGTTGTCGTCACGATCACCGAGACCGGGTACGCCAAGCGCACCAAGACCGACCTGTACCGCAGCCAGCGTCGCGGCGGCAAGGGCGTGCAGGGAGCCGGCCTCAAGCAGGACGACATCGTCAAGCACTTCTTCGTGTGCTCGACCCACGACTGGATTCTGTTCTTCACGACCAAGGGACGGGTCTACCGCGCCAAGGCCTACGAGCTGCCCGAGGCCAACCGCACCGCGCGCGGCCAGCACGTCGCCAACCTCCTCGCCTTCCAGCCGGAGGAGCGCATCGCCCAGGTCATCCAGCTCAAGACCTACGAGGATGCCCCGTACCTGGTGCTCGCGACCCGCAACGGCCTGGTCAAGAAGTCGCGCCTGGTCGACTTCGACTCGAACCGTTCCGGCGGCATCGCGGCGATCAACCTGCGCGGTGAGGACGAACTGGTCGGCGCCCAGTTGTGCAGCGCCGACGACGATCTGCTCCTGGTGTCGCAGAAGGGACAGTCGATCCGCTTCCACGCCGACGACGAGGCCCTGCGGCCCATGGGCCGGCAGACCTCGGGCGTCCAGGGCATGCGGTTCAACACCGACGACACGCTCCTGTCGCTCAACGTCGTCCGCGACGGCACCTACCTCCTGGTCGCGACCTCCGGTGGGTACGCCAAGCGGACCGGCATGGACGACTACCCGGTGCAGGGCCGCGGCGGCAAGGGTGTGCTGACGATCGCCCACGATCGACGGCGCGGCGAACTGATCGGCGCCCTCATCGTCGACGACGACTCCGAGCTCTACGCCATCACCTCGGGCGGCGGCGTCATCCGCACGACGGCGAAGTCGGTCCGCAAGGCCGGTCGCCAGACCAAGGGTGTGCGCCTGATGAACATCGACGAGGGAACGACGGTCATCGCGATCGCCCGCAACGCCGACGAGCCGGACGAGACAGAGGTCTCTTCCTAAGCGTTAGGGTGAAGACCACTGTTTCTCGGCCCGTCGTCAGCCGGCGGGTCGGGGAGCGGTGGGTTCGGACCCGGCGCCGAGCGAGCAACGTCAGCAACGCCTGAGTGAGGGAATGTCTGTGAGCACACCGAACGAGCCGCATCAGGACCAGAACGGGCGCCCCGCCGGGGGGCCGGCGGGCCCCGGGACGGGTACCCCGAACGGGGGACTGGTGCCTCCGTGGCAGCGAGGACCGGCCGAGGATTCGGCCGGCGCGCCGACCGAGACGTTCACTCGTGACGACACCCGCCGGCCCGGATCGGACGGCAATCCGGGCGGTCCGTCGCAGAACGGTCCGAGTGGCCCGCCGCAGAACAACCCGGGCGGCCCGCCGCAGAACAATCCGGGCGGCCCGCCGCCGCGCGGCGTCGTGACGAACAGCGGTACCGCTGCCGCCAGCATGAGCGGCCAGCAGGCGCCGGTCACCAAACTCGAGAGTCCTCGACGCTCGGGTGCCGCGACGGCGACCGAGGAGTCCGGCTTCGTCGAGTCACCCACGAGCACGATCGATCGGGGACACCTCCCGGCGAACGATCTGCCCGATCTCGATCAGATCCACCACACCGCGGATCTGAAGCGGCCTGAGGCCTCGCAGCCGCCGGGCGGCAAGTCGGTGCCGCGGTCGGCACCGCGCCAGGTGCTCGCCGCAGGCACCGCGCTGCGCGCGGCGGTGCAGGTGCGTCGGATCGACCCGTGGGCGACGTTCAAGATCGCGGCCGTGCTGTCGGTCGTCGGCTTCTTCATCTGGATGATCTCCGTCGCGGTGCTGTATCTGATCCTCGACGGCATGGGCGTGTGGGATCAGGTGAACAACAGCTTCGGAACGCTCATGGCCGAGGAATCGAGCACGAGTGGCGACGTCGTGGGGGCGGGCACCGTCTTCGGCGCTGCGGCCCTCTTGGGGGCCATCAACGCCATCCTGCTGACGGCCCTGGCGACGATCGGCAGCTACATCTACAACATCTGCGCCGACCTCGTCGGCGGCGCCGAGGTGACGCTCGCCGACCTCGACTGACCGAGCTCCTGACCAGCCGTTTTGTTTGTTGGGGCATCGGTCGGGTAATCTCACTCCTCGGTTCAAGGGCCTATAGCTCAGGCGGTTAGAGCGCTTCGCTGATAACGAAGAGGTCGGAGGTTCAAGTCCTCCTAGGCCCACTGCGACGGATGTTTTCGGACATCGGAATTCGCATCCCGCCGAACCGATCCGGTACGGCACGGGGCCTTAGCTCAGTTGGTAGAGCGCTGCCTTTGCAAGGCAGATGTCAGGAGTTCGAATCTCCTAGGCTCCACCACGTTCATCTCGAAGCCGGCATCGGTCGGCGATGTACTGCGACGGCGACGACGCGGCTCCACGAGCCCGCTCGTCGCCTTTCGTGTTTCCGGCGCACTCCGTGGTCACCGCGGTGGAAGTGCATCCAGGCGCGACACCGGGCGGTCGCCGTGCGGCCCGAAGAGATGCAGGATCTCGACCGGGCTGTCGTCGGCCGGTCCGAACCAATGCGGTGTCGTCGGGTCGAACTGGGCGGTCTCGCCGGGTTCGAGGATGTGCTCGTCGTCGTTCAGGAGCACGCGCAGTCTGCCGGCGAGCACGTAGAGCCACGCGTGCCCGTCATGGGTGACCAGTCGCGGCGCGCGCGGGCCCAGGACGTGCTTGAACGCCCGCACGCGTCCCGGGTAGCCGGTGAGCGGGACGATGATGCCTCCCGACGCGATGGACCTCGGTTCGAGGTGCACGCGGGGATCACCGGTTGGCGGTGCGTCGACGAGTTGATCCAGGGACACGCGGTAGAGCTTCGCGAGGGGGAGCAGGACGTCGAGTGTCGGTTGCCGTTTACCGGTCTCCACACGCGAGAGTGTGCTGATCGACAATCCCGACTCCTCGGCCACCGCCGTCAGCGTGAGGTCCCGCCCAAGCCGGAGGGTGCGCAGCCGCGGGCCGATCGCATCGATCAGGTCGGTGAGCTCCGCGGTCATGGCGTCATCTTTGCAGATCCCGCAAAAGTCCTCACCGGTCGCGATCGCTGTCGCCGAGCATGGTCTCCAGGCAATCGGGAAACAGCGAAAGTGGTGTCGGATGGACGAATCGAACGAGCGCGCGCACCTGCGGGTCCTGCTCCTCGGCGGGCGCGGTGCGGTGGGCGCCGTTGTCCGGCGCGAACTCGAGGGGGACGGCCACATCGTGACCGGGACGAGTCGCACCGCACCCGGGGATGTCCGGATCGATCTACGCGACGACCTTGCGGCTCTGCGCACCCTCGCGGCCGAACATGACGTCGTCGTCAACGCCTCCGGCATCGAACGTCCAGACCTCGGTGCCGCGACGGCTCGGACGCCGCTGGTCGACATCGCGGCGTCCGGTGCCTACCTCGACGAGTTGCGCGCCGCCTCGGTCGGACCGGTCGTCCTGGGCGCCGGTCTGGCGCCGGGCCTCAGCACCATCCTGACCGCCGCACTCGACTCCCACGCCGGCGACGACCTTGACGTCCTCGTCCTCCTCGGCGCCGGTGAGAAGCACGGCCCGGCGGCAGTGGCCTGGACGGTCGGTCTGGTCGGCACCGATGTCCACTGCCCACCCGAAGGCCGGCCGGTGCGCAATCTGGGTGAGAGCCGCCGCGCGACCGGTCCGGACGGGCGCACGAGGCGCTACCTCCGCGCGGACTTCCCCGACCATGTCCTCCTCGACGACAAGCCCGGCGTGATCCGCTCGTATCTCACCCTCAGCTCGGCACCGATGACGGCGGCACTCGGCCTGGTCGGACGGATACCCGAATTGCGCAGCACGCTGACGTGGGCACCTCCGCTCGGGTCGGAGGCCTGGCACGTTGTCGCCGAGAATCGACGCACCGGCGAGCGACGGCAGGCCTCGGGCACCGGACAGTCCGAGGCCACCGGCAGGCTGACCGCACTCGCCGCCACGCGTGCAGCGAGAGACCTCCGAGGCACCACGAGGAGTGTGACGATGGCCGACCTCGTCTCACTCGACGACGCGCTCGCGGTCCTGACGTAGGTCCACTTCTACGACGCGGCGTATTCGACGATCGACACCCCGGTCTCGAAGTCGCGACCACTGACCCGACGGAACCTTCTGGGGGCGTAGCGGCCGGGAGCCATCAGGGGAATCCCACTGCCGAACAGCACCGGCTGGCGTTTGAGGACGAACCGGTCGATCTCATCCGACAGCTGCGTCGCGAGGTTGCCACCCCCGCAGAGCCAGATGTCCTTGCCATCAGCCTGTTTGAGCTCGTGGACCACCTCGACCGGGTCACGATCGGTGAACGTCACGCCGTCCACGGGATCGTGTCGGCGGTGGGTGAAGACGTACTGGTCGAGGTGGCGGTACGGACTCGTCGTCTCGGGCAAGCCGGCGGCGTAGGTACTCGCTCCCATGAGCACGGTGTCGAAGATGCCTGCGCTCTGGTCGATACCGAGCGCGGCGGCGTAGTCGGTCGGCATCGTGTCGGCGAACCGATCGTTGATGCCGTCCATGTGATCGCCCTCCATCAGGAAGGCGTCGAACTGGCCGTCCGGTCCCGCGATGTACCCATCGAGACTGACGGCCACGTAGTACACGAGTTCACGCATGTTGTCCCCAATCACTTCAGATGTAGTGGTTGAGAACCTACAGCACTTGTAGTGGTTGGGCTATCGTTTTCCCATGGTCCGAAATGATGACCGGCGGCGAGCCCTCGCCGACGCGGGTCTCGAAGTCCTCGCCGACACCGGAGCGCGAGGACTCACCCACCGCGCGGTCGACCGTGCCGCCGGCGTCCCCGTCGGCACGACGACGAACTATTTCCGTTCTCGCTCAGCACTTCTGACCGGTCTGGTGGAGCGCATCTACGAGCGGCTCGCACCGAGCGACGACTTCATCGCCGAACGGGCCGGACGCACCCCGACCCGCGATCTGTTCGCCGAATACCTTCGCAACATCGTCGAACGCCTGTTGGCCGACCGGGAGGTCACCATCGCGCTCATCGAACTGAGACTCGAGGGGATCCGACGCCCCGAGGTCGCCGAGATCATCGTCGAATGGCGTCGAACCGGGTTCGCCGGGGACGTCGCTTTCAACGAGCAGGCGGGCCTGCCGGGGTCGGCGCGGGAGATCGCCCTGTTCCACTTCGCGGTCGACGGCCTCCTGCTCGACCAGCTGACCGGCCCGTTGCTCCCCGATGTGCCGCTCGACGACATCGTCGACGCACTGGTCGACGGATTGCTGCCCGGTTGAGTACGCGCGGTCCGCACCGGGGTCGGGCCGATGATCGACCGGCGGGGCACCCGCTACCGTGGACAAGTGGACCGCGATCTGCTCGACGGACGCTATGAGATCCGGGGAGTTCTCGGACGTGGCGGCATGGCGGTGGTGCACGACGGGTGGGACCGGCGGCTCCACCGGTCGGTCGCCATCAAGCTGCTGCGGTCAGCGCCAGAGACCCCGGTAGTCGCTCGTGAACGGTTCGCCGCAGAGGCGCGGGCGGCCGCGGCACTCAACCATCCCAACATCGTTGCCGTTCACGATTTCGGCGAGCACGACGGGACTCCGTACATCGTGATGGAGCGGCTGAGTGGCACGACGGTCGGAGACCTCATGGTCGACGGACCGATGCCACCCGACCGTGTTGCCGCGATTCTCGCCGACGTCCTCGCGGCCCTGCACGCCGCCCACGCAGCCGGCGTGTTTCATCGCGACATCAAACCCGCGAATCTGCTGATGTCCGGTGACCGGGTGAAGGTGGCCGATCTCGGCATCGCCAAGACCGCCGGCACGGCGCACACAGCGACCGGTGAAGTCGTCGGCACCATCTGCTATCTCAGCCCAGGACGCGTGCTGGGTCAGGCGGCGACACCTGCCGACGATCTCTATGCGGCCGCCGTCGTCGCGTACGAAGCGCTGACGGGCCGTCGCGCGTACGACCAGGACAATCCCGCCGCTGTCGCGCATGCGATCCTGCACTCGCCCCCGCCGCCATTGACCGTTGTGCGTCCAGACGTTCCACCGGCCCTGCGCGACACGATCGATCGGGCCATGCGCCCCGGTGACGCGGCATCGTTCGCCGACGCCGCGGCGATGCTTGCGGCGCTGTCCGGCCAGGGTGCCGAACCGCTGTCACATCCGGCGACGAGCCGGCTCACGTCCCCGCTGTCGATGACACCGTTGTCGGCGACCCCGTTGACTGCGACACCGGGGCCCGTACCCCCGGTCGGGGGCGGGTCGCCGACGGCACCTCTCTCCACGGGGCGGCCGCGACCACGGAGACGAACCTGGGTCGCGCTGGTCGGCGGATCCGCCGCACTGCTGGCGGCGCTCCTGGTCGCCATCACCGTGGCGGCGACGAGCTCGGACGAGGACGCGCCGTCGCCGACGAACCCCGCCCCTGCCTCACTGCCCGCCGCAGAGCCCTCGATCCCGGCGAGCACCATCGAGACGCCGCAACCGACCCAGACAGAACTGCCGCAGACCGGTGTGCCCCAGACGGGGCCGACTCCGACCGAGAACGATCGGAACGGTAGGGGAAACTCCGGAGGAAATGGCGGCAACGGGAACAGTGGCAACGGGAAACCGAAGGACGACAAGAACTGATTGCCACAGCGAGGCAATCGAACCCGGATGGCCGCCGACTCGGGTCAGTGTTCGAGGTGCGCGTAGCGGCGGCGGAACTTCTCGACCCGGCCGGCGATGTCGGGAATCGTGTTGACCCCGGTGTAGAACGGGTGCGAATCGCTGGTGACGTCGACGGTGATGAGCGGGTACTCGTTGCCGTCGGACCAGGTGACGGTGGTCGGCGACGTCGCGGTGGAGCGGGTCAGGAACTCCTTGCCCGTTGAACCGTCGCGGATGACGACGGGGTGGTAATCGGGGTGGATGCCCTTCTTCATGATGAGTGCCTTCCGGTGAGATGGGTGTCGGCGAGGGGTCAGTTGTCCCGCGGGTCCGAGGTGTCGAGCCCCGGCACCGCGTCCACGGTCGACTCGGCGACGTCGAGGTCGTCGCAGGGGTCGGCGTGGAACTCGCCGAAGGGATCGTCGAAGGTCGACCAGAACTGTTGACCCGCAGCGAGTTCGACCTCGTTGAGACAGGCGTTGCGGAGCGCGTCCTCGATCTCGGCGGGGTCGGCCTGATGGACGAGCGCGACCAGCGACGTGTGCCGGTCGCCGAAGGTCTCGTCCCAGCGCAGTGCGCCGAGAGCACGACGTTCGGCGGGTACCTGCGCGAGTTCGTCGTCGGACATCGAGGCCAACCAGGGACCGCCGTGGGCCACGCGCAGCCCACCGCCTGCCGACTCGAGCCAGAGTGCCTCGTCGGGTTGGGTGGCGATCCAGACTCGCCCGCGCGCACAGACGACCCCGTCGAGCAGTGCGTCGATCGCCTCGTGGAATCGGCCCGGATGCAGCGGTCGATCGCTGTGGAACTCGACCCACGTGACGCCGCAGTCGGACTCCAACGGGGGTTCGCCGGCGAGGAGGGGGTCGTGAGGTCCGTCGATGCGACCTCGTCGTGAGCGCGGCGGCACCGCGGCCAGCAACTGTTCGGCGAGGGTGGGGGTGATCGGGCGCTGGGGCAGCTCGAACATCATGGGGACGTTGGGTGCGAGCCGTTTGAGGACGGCCACGAGTCGCGCCGACGCCCAGGCGTCGCGGACGGTCGGGTCGCACGCCGCGACCACCAGGGCGTCGGCGAAGGCGACCTGCCCGACCGCCACCTGCGCGAGCGTGCGGTCGTCGTCCAGTGCGACGTGCCCACCCTCGGCGAGAGAGAGGTCGCCGGTCGCCGACGTCAGCCAATCATCCTCGGCCACACAGGCAACCGTGAGGTCGATGCGGACGTCGACCGCTGCCGGGGCGTCGTCGAACCCCGGCATGTCGGCGACGATGACGTTCTCGATCGACCACGCGACCTGCTCGGGTTCGAGGACCGGGTCCAGGGTGAGGACGATCCGGTTCACCGACGGTCGACGATGAAGTCGGCGGAGCAGCGGGAGCAGGTCTTCTCTCAGCGTGCACGAGATGCATCCGTGGGCCAACTCGACGATGCAGACGTCATGTCGGCTGCGTCCGTCGGGTCCCCGCCAGCTCACGGTCCGGACGACGCGGCCGTCCTCGACCTGGGTCAGGTCGTGGTGCACCTGGACGCTGCCGGCGCCCCCGCCCTCCAGCGCGTCGCCGACCCGGTGGATCGACGACGCGTCGAGCCCGGTGACCACGACGATCGGGGTTCGACGGTCGGTCGGTCCGGCACCATCCGGGCGGTTCGCGAGTCCATCGTCGAGCACGGCTCCACTCCGATCTATTGAGAATGATTTCCATTTGCGCTCCGGCGACGGTACCGTGGCCGAACAGTTAATGCCAATCATTGTCGATAAGAAGGGGGCAACATGTCCAAGAGGTGCCAGGTCACCGGTCGGGTACCGGGCTTCGGCAAGCAGGTGTCGCATTCGCACAAGCGGACCTCGCGCCGTTGGGACCCGAACATCCAGCGACGCCGCTACTTCGTGCCCGGTGAGGGTCGGTACGTGACGCTGCGCGTGAGCGCCAAGGGGATCTCGACGATCGACAAGCACGGCATCGAGTCGGTGCTGCGCAGGATCCGTGCGCGCGGAGAGAAAGTCTGATGGCGCGCAACGAGATCCGGCCGATCGTCAAACTGCGTTCCACCGCCGGGACCGGATACACGTACGTGACGCGGAAGAACCGCCGAAACGATCCCGACCGCATGGTGCTCCGCAAGTACGACCCGATCGCCCGTGCCCACGTCGATTTCAAGGAGGACCGCTGATGGCCAAGAAGTCCAAGATCGTCCGGAACGAGCAGCGCCGGGAGGTCGTCGCGCGGTATGCCGACCTCCGCGCCGAACTGAAGCGCGCAAGTGTGGCGCCCGATTCGACGCCCGAGGAGCGGATGACGGCCTTACATCGCCTACAGCGGTTGCCGCGCAATGCAAGTCCGACGCGTCTGCGCAACCGGGACGCGGTCGACGGCCGCCCCCGCGGGTACATCGGCAAGGCGGGTCTGTCCCGCGTGCGGTTCCGCGAACTCGCGCACAGGGGTGAGCTGCCCGGAATCCAGAAGTCCAGCTGGTGAGACGGATCCACGAGAACAAGGAATGGTGATGGCCAACAAGAGAACCCGTCGGCGCGACGACGAACCGGTCAAACGCAAACGGAACCTGCTCGTCGCACAGGGCGTGCGCGTCGACGGGCGTACTCCCGTCGACTACAAGGATGTCGCGCTGCTGCGACAGTTCCTGTCCGACAAAGGCCGTATCCGCAGCCGGCGGCTCACCGGATTGAGCCCGCAGGAGCAGCGTCAGGTCGCCACGGCGATCCGCAACGCGCGCGAAATGGCCTTGCTGCCGTACGACTCACGACACTGACGTCCGGTACTCGTGTTCGCGAACGAGCGCGACGAGCCCCCCGCCGCTCCCTGAGGTGTGAGTAGACGCGACCTCCATTGCTCCCTGAGGTGTGAGTAGACGCGACCCCCATTGCTCCCTGAGGTGCGAGCGAAGCGAGCCACGAAGGGCATGGTGACGTGCCTCGCCAGCCCTTCGTGGCTCGTCGCTAACGCTCCTCGCACCTCAGGGAGCGGGAGGGAGCGTAGCTAACGCTCCTCGCACCTCAGGGGGCGGGAGGGGCGCCGCTTGCGCTCCCCGTTCCTCGGGTCGAAAAAGTCCTACTTGGAGCCCTGCGGCACGTTCTCGAGCCGATCGAGCAGAGTGCGTGCCAGCGATTCCGACGACGCGGGATTCTGACCGGTCAGCAGGTTGCCGTCGGCTTCGGTGTGGACCGCCCACGGCTCACCCAGGGTGATCTTGAACCCCGCCTGGGTGAGCCGGTCCTGCAGGAGCCAGGGTGCCTTGTCGGCGAGCCCGGCCTGTTCCTCCTCGGCGTTGCTGAAGCCGGTCACCGTGCGACCGGCGAAGGCGTTGACACCGTCGGAGTTGGTGGCGGCGAGCAGGATCGCCGGTCCGTGGCACACGATCCCGAGCGGCAGTTTCGCCTCGTCGGCCGCTATCAGGAGGCCACCTGCGTTCGAGTCCACGGCCAGGTCCTCCATGGGACCGTGTCCGCCCGGGACGAACACCGCGTCGTAGTCGGCGATGCGAACGTCGGTGAGGGCGATCGGCTTCTTCAGTTCGGGTGCGGTCTCGACGACGTGACGGATCTCGGCCGCACGCTCGGGGGTGCCGATGCTCTCGACCGCGAGACTGGTCTCGTCGACCGGCGGCTGGACACCGTTGGGGGTGGCCACGGTCACCTTGTAGCCGGCCGCACGGAACACCTCCAGCGGCGCGACGGCCTCTTCGGCCCAGAATCCGGTCTTGTGAGTCGAGCCGTCGTTCAGCGTCCAGCTTCCGGCGCCGGTCATGATGAAGAGGATGTTTCGTGTCATCTGAACCTCCTGTGCCCAGGTAGTCGGTGTGGTCGTCGTCCGCCAACGTAGAGACAAACCGCGGTGTCGGCCACGACGCAGGTCAGGTCAGGCGAGACCGGTGAGCTCGGCGGAGCGCTGCCACAGGCCGTCGATCAGTTTCTGGTCGTGGGCCTGACGGTTCTCCCGGCCGTTGGCCTTGTGGCGGTTGAAGTACACCCCGTTGACGCTCGGGTCGGCGCCGCGTTCGGCGAGGGCGATGAGCGGGGCGGCTCCCTGCTCGGGGGTGATGGTCACCAGGCGCGTCAGCGGAGACCGGTAGGCGAGTCCGACGAACCGCGAGTCGCGGCCGAAACTCGTAGCCGCGGGTCCGGGATGGACTGCGGCGGAGTAGATCTTGTCAGCGGTCCAGCGCTGGGCGATCCCGCGTGTGAACAGGATGTTCATCAGCTTGGCGGTGCCGTAGGGCCGCATCCCCAGCGTGCGACGTTTCTCGAAGTCGAGGTCGTCGAGGTCGACCTGGCCGAAGAGGTTGCCCACGCTGGAGGTGTTCAGGACGAGGGACTGCGGGGCCGCGGCCAACCGATCCCGGAGGAGGTGGGTCAGGAGGAACGGGGCCAGGTGGTTGATCTGGAAGTTGAGCTCGTGCCCGTCCGCGGAGCGTTGCGACGAGTCGAACGTCCCGCCCGCGTTGTTCATCAGGACGTCGATCGTCCCCACGGCGGAATTGATCTCCGCGGCCAGGTCCCGCACCTGCGACAGATCCGAGAAATCCGCGGTGAACGGGGTCGCACCGGTCTCCGCCGCGATCGGCGCGAGCTTCTTCGGTGAGCGTCCGACGAGGATGAGCTCGGTCTCGGGTCCGGCCAGGGATCGCGCCGCGATCGCGCCGATCCCGTCGCTGGCGCCGGTGAGGACGATCGTGCGTTTCTGTCCGGACGGGGTTTCACTGGCCATCGGTCGTGCCCTCCGATCCGCCGACCGCGTGACCCTCATCGGTGTGGTCGGCCGGTGGCTGCGCGCCGTCGTAGGACGCTTTGTCTTCCCGGATTCGGTCGGTCTCGCCGATCTCCGTGTCACCGGCGGCCGGCAGAACCGACTCGGGGCCGTCCTCCTCGTCGGGATCGTCGCGCAGATCGGGATCGGTCTTCAGTTCGTCTTCGTTCGTCGTCCAGGTGGGCTTCTCGTTGTCCGGCATCTCTCCACCTTGCCCGAAGACGCACGTTTTCACACCGGCCTTGACTTCAAGCTGACTTGAGGTTGTCTGCTCGTCGTCGTGACCACACTCGACCCGGCCAGCCGGCGCATCGGCCTCATCCTCGTCGTCCCGACCCTCATGGTGATGCTCGACGTGACGGTGGTGACCGTCGCGCTCCCACAACTGACCACCGAGTTCGACGCACCGCTGTCGAGCGTGCAGTGGGTGACCACCGCGTACGCACTGGCTCTCGTCGCGGTCATGCCGCTGTCCGCGTACGCCAGCAACCGATTCGGTGGCCGGCGGGTCTATTGCGCGGCCCTCCTGGTCTTCGTTCTCGGATCGCTTCTCACCGCGTTGTCCTGGAACATCGGCAGTCTCATCGTCTTTCGGGCCCTACAGGGCCTCGGCGGCGGCATGCTGCAACCCGTGGGCATGGCCATCGCGCTGCAGGCGGTACCGGAAGCACTGCGAGGACGGATGATGGCCATCCTGGGACTGCCCACGCTCGTGGGCCCCGTGCTCGGTCCGGTCTTGGGCGGTGTTCTCGTCGACCACGGCAGCTGGCGCGTCATCTTCGCGGTCAACGTTCCCCTCGGTCTGATCGCGGCGGCACTGGCGTGGCGGTTCTTCCCCCGGACCGCTTCTCGCCGCATGCCGCGTATCGACCTGCGAGCGGTGGCCGCACTGTCACCGGGCGGTGCGTTCCTGGTCCTCGGCCTGTCCCGCGCCGGGGACACCGGCTCGCTGCTGGAGGCGTCGATTCTGGTCCCGGTGGGCGTCGGCCTGATGTTGTTGGGCTACTTCGTCCGACGGTCGCTGCGCAGCCGAACACCCGTCCTGGATCTGCGACTGCTGGCACATGCGCGCCTGCGCGGTGGCGTGGTGGTGATGATCTTCTTCGCCGGGGCGTACTTCGGCTCGATGACGATCCTGCCCATCTATGTCCAGTCGGTCCGGTCCGATTCGGCCACCACCGCCGGCATGCTGTTCGTCCTTCCCGCGCTGCTGAGCGGCATCACTCTCCAGATCGCCACGCGGGTGGCCGATTCCGTGGACCCGCGCCGGGTCGCGATCTGCGGGATCGTGATGTCCACGGCGGCGATGACGTCGATGGCCGCGGTGCTCGACGACGCGACCCCGTACCCTGTCATCGTCGCGATCCTCGCTCTCATGGGGATCGGGGTCGGCGCGACGATGCTGCCCACGATGACCGCCGCCACCCGCGACCTCGAAGGTGCGGACACCCCCGGGGGCACGACCATCCTGACGACCTCGAACCAGTTCGCCGTCGCGCTGGCGTCGGCCGCGGTCACGGCCACGATTGCGGCGCTGATGAATTCGCGCAGTGCGGTCGTCGAGGGCCGGGGAGTGGCGGGTGCGATGTCGCTGAGCTCGGCCGAACGCGTCGAGGCCATGCCCGAACTCGCGTCCGCGGTCGCCGACACGTACTACCTCACCGCCGGGCTCCTCGGGTGTGCCCTCCTCGCGGCGGTGTTCGTCATGCCCGCGCGGCGTCAGGCCACCTGGATCCGCGGCACGGCGGCGAGGAGCTCGCGGGTGTAGGGGTGTTGCGGATCGTCGAAGACGGCATCGGCCGCACCGTACTCGACGACCTCGCCCGAACGCATCACCGCGATGTCATCGCTGACGTGGTGGATGACGCCCAGGTCATGGGAGATGAACACCAGGGCGACACCGGTTTCCGCCTGCAGGCGGGCCAGCAGGTCGAGGATCCGTGCCTGGATGGACACGTCGAGGGCCGATACCGGTTCGTCGCACACGATGACGGCGGGCCGTGGTGCGAGCGCACGGGCGATCGCGACGCGCTGTCGTTGTCCGCCCGACAGTCGCGAGGGGTGCCGGTGCCGGTGCTCCTCGTGCAGACCGACCTGGTCGAGGAGTTCGGTGATCCGGTGGTCGAGATCCGCGCTGCGGACGCCGGTCACGCGCAGGGCGTCGGCGAGGATGCGGTCGACGGTCCATCGTGGGTCGAACGAACTGAGCGGATCCTGGTAGATGACCGAGATCAGCCGACGCGACTCCCGGCGCCGGGCTTCGGTGAGTCCAGACCACGGCTCGCCATTCAGTTCGACAGTGCCGGAGTCGGGTTCGGTGAGACCGAGGATGATCCGCGCGGTCGTCGTCTTGCCCGAGCCCGACTCGCCGACGATGCCGAGGGTGCGTCCGGCGGCGAGGTCGAAGCTCACCCCGGCCACGGCTGGTCTGGCGGTGATCGCCTTGCCGCTGAACGACTTGTGCAGGTCGCGAACGCGCAGCGCGAGCGGCTGTTCGGGCGCCGAAGTCGCCGGAGTGCCGAGTTGCTCACCGCTGACGAGCAGGGTGCCCTTGGATGCGCGGGACGGGATCGCGTCGATGAGACCCCGGGTGTACTCGTGCTGCGGGGCCGTCAGCACCTCGCGCGCGTTGCCGTATTCGACGATCTCGCCGTCGCGCATCACCGCCACGCGGTCGGCGAGCCGTGAGACGACGGCCAGATCGTGCGAGATGAGGATGATGCCGTTGCCTCGCGTCTTCGCTTCGGCCAGCACCTCGAGGATCTGTGCCTGGACGGTGGCGTCCAGTGCCGTCGTCGGCTCGTCGGCGATGAGTAGCTTCGGGTCCTGGGCGAGGGCCGACGCGATGAGGGCACGCTGGCGGAGTCCGCCGGAGAGTTCGTGCGGGCGTTGACGCGCCCGTACCCGCGGTTCGGGAACGCCCACGAGGTCGAGCAGTTCGATGACACGCTCCTCGCGGAGCGCACGTCCGAGCCGTGTCGGGGTCCGGCGACCGATGCCACCATGAGCGGTCAGCGATTCGGCGATCTCGCTGCCCACCGTGCGCAGTTGATCCAGGGACACCAGGGCGTCCTGGAGCACGAATCCGATCTCGCGGCCTCGGATGGCGCGCCATTCGCGGTCGACGAGGCCGCGCAGGTCACGTCCGTCGAATGACAATGCGGCGGCGTCGATCTCGGCTCCCGGACCGGTGAGCCCGATGAGGGTGCGCGCGGTGACGGACTTGCCGGAGCCGGATTCGCCGACGATCGCCAGGCACTGGCCGGCATCGACCTTGAACGACACCCCCTTCACGACCTCGCGGCCGGCGAACGAGACGCGGAGGTCGCGCACCTCGGCCAGCGGCGCGTCGGTCCGGACTTCGGTGCCGGAGGTCACTGCCTCTCGGGTGACGACGGTCATCGGCGTTCTCCTTCCAGGCGTGTGCCGAGATACCGGCCCACGGTCGTGAATGCCAGTGCCACCGTGACGATCACGAGGCCGGGGAAGATCTCCAGCCACCAGGCCACGGTGATGTAGGTGCGTCCGGCGTCGAGCAGCGCGCCCCACTCGGGTGCGGGTGGTGGCACGCCGAGTCCGAGGTAGGCCAGTCCCGACGCCCAGATGATGGCCTGTCCCACTCCGAGCGTCACGGTCACGATCATCGGGCGGAGCGCGTTGGGCGCGATGTGCTGCAGGAGGATTCGGCGGCGAGGGTGGCCCAGGGCGGTCGCGGCCTCGATGTAGGGCGCGTTGCGGACGGCGAGCACCTGTCCGCGGACGATGCGGGCGTACCCCGGCGCGATACCGATACCGATCGCGAGGATCAGGGTCACCTGTCCGGGGCCGAAGACCGAGGTCAGGAGGAGGCCGAGAAGCACGATGGGGAAGGCGAACATCACCTCGATCCAGCGATTGGCCAGTGCCTGGGAGACCCGACCCGACAGTCCCGCGGCGATGCCGAGCAACACCGCCAGGACCGAGGCTAGTGCGACCGCGCCGAGCCCGATGATCAGCGATTGCCGTGTACCGGCGATGACGCGGCTCAGCAGGTCTCGTCCCGAGAGGTCGGTGCCGAACGGGTGTGCCCAGCTCGGCGGTTGCAGGGTGGCGTCCAGGTCGACGGCGAGCGGGTCGTAAGGAGCGAGCAGGTTGGGTGCGACCGCGGCCACGAGCAACAGGCCGAGAACCACGAGCGCGGCGATCACCGCCGCCGGCGGCCACGAGCGACGCGGGTGGTGGTCCTGGCCGAGACGCGTGCCGGTGGTGGACCTGCGTACCGCGGAGAGCGCGTTCGTCAATGCGGGCCGGACCGGATTGGTGAGGGTCATGGGACCTCGATCCTGGGGTCGATGACGGTGTAGAGGAAGTCCACGGCGAGGTTGGCGATCGTGTAGACGAGCGCGACGAAGAGAACGATGCCGCTCACCAGCGGGACGTCACGCGAACTGGCCGCCGCGACCAGTGTCTGACCGATACCCGCACGCGCGAAGACGGTTTCGGCGATCACCGCACCGGACAGCAGCGCACCCATGGCCCAGCCCGAGACCGTGACCGCGGGAAGGACGGAGTGCCGCAACACATGTCGAAACCGGACCGACAGGTCACCGAGTCCGCGACTGCGCGCGGTGAGCACGAAGGGCTGGTCCAGTGCGCGGGCGAACTCGTCGCGGGCGATCTGGCCGAGGAAACCGGACAGGGGAATGGCCAGGGTGAGCACCGGCAGGACGAGTCCCCACAGGCCGGTTCCGCTCTCGACGGGAAACCAGCCGAGGTTGATCGCGAACACCACCAGGAGGATCGATCCCACCCAGTACTGCGGCAGGCCCGCGCTGACGGTCTCGATCAGGGACCCGGCCGCGCCCCAGGGCCCGCGGCGGCCCGCCGTGAGCGTGGTGAGGACGAGCACGAAGAGCCACGCGACGACCAGGGCGGTGAGGGTGAGGACGAGCGTGGGCCCGATCTGGTCGGCGATGATCTCGGTGACCGGCTGCTGCAGCTGGAACGAGATGCCGAGATCGCCGTGCAGCAGACCGCCGAGATAGTCCACATACTGCGACCACACCGAATCGTCGAAGCCGTACTCGGCGTTGACCGGAGCGAGTTCGTCCGGCGTGCGTTCGCGGCTCTCACCCGACGAGAGGTTGAGGAGCAGCGTGGCGCGGTCACCGGGTGCGAGGACCTGGAGCAGGAAGGTTATGGACGCGGCGGCCCACAGCACGAAGACAGCGGAACCGATCTTGCCCGCCCAACGGGTCAGGCCCCGCGGTGGGAGTACCTGGCGCCGGGCCGCGGTCACGGCCGGGTCGTCGACCAGGGTCATCGCACAAACCTCGCATCCGCGAACACCGGTTCGCCTTGTGATTTCTCGACCCACACCCCGTGCAGGCGCGGTGACACCGCCAACGACGTCGTCTGCGTGTACAACCCGATCGACAGCGCGTTGTCGCCGATGAGGCGCTGGGCGTCCCGGTAGAACGCCCGGGCCTGCACCGGATCCGGGGAGGCGTTGCCTTGCTCGATGAGACTCTGCAGGCGCGGGTCGTTGTAGTACGCCGTGTTGTGCGGGTTGGGACTGTCCGGAAGTCGCTGACGCCAGTTGATGTAGAGCAGGCCCGGGGTCGGGCTGGTCCAGTAGCCGACGTAGGCGTCGTAGGTCGGGGCCTTCGCGTACTGCCCGCCGAAATACGCGCTCTGGGTGGCGGGGACGAGCTGGATGTCGAAGCCCACGTCACGCGCCTGTCGAGCCACCGCCTGAAGGATCGCGGCACCCTCGGGTCCGACGATCGCGTCGGCGGCGTACACGACCCGAGCGGTCAGGCGCCGTCCGTCCTTCGTGCGGATGCCGTCGTCGTCGCGGCCCGTCCAGCCCGCCTCGTCGAGCAGGGCAGCGGCCGCCTCCGGGTCATGCGGGTAGTTCCCGGCCTCCGGGTCGTAGTCCGGGGTGCTCTGACTGAGGGCGCCGTTGGCGTTGTAGGGGACCACGCCGAGAAACGCCGTCTCGACGGCTTTCCGACGGTCCGCCGAGTACGCGAACGCCTGGCGGACCCGGACGTCGTCGAACGGTGCATGGTCGACGTTGAGGGTGATGGCGTTCGGTCGTCCCGGCGTCACGTACCGACTCACCTGATAGCGGCTGGTCGCGTCCGCCCAGTTGATGGCCGGCACGTTGTAGATGACGTCGGAGGATTCACTGCGCAGCGATCCGTAGCGGAGCACCGGATCCTTGAGGAACTTCCAGATCAGCTTGTCCACGTGGGCCGGACCCTGGTTCTTCGCGTTCGCCGGGGGCGAGGTGTAGTTCGGGTTGCGGACGAAGGTGATGCTGCGATTGCGATCCCAGCGTTCGATGATGAACGGGCCGGACCCGACCGGGCTGGTGCAATTGGCCTTCGGACCACGCGCCAGCGCGGTCGGCGACTGGATTCCGAAGTAACCCTGCGTCAGTACGGTGAGGAGCGGGGTGTACGGGGACCTGAGGTTCATCCGGTAGGTCAGCGGCCCGACGACCTCGTCGGACTCGAAGTACTTGCCGATATAGGACACCACCGTGCCGTTGGGCTTGTCTGGATTCAGATACGACGCGAAGGTGGCACGGACGGCTTCGGCGTCGAGCGGCGTGCCGTCGCTGAATTCGACGCCGGGCTTGAGATGGAAGGTGTACGAGCGTCCGTCGGGGGAGACGTCCCAGCGGGTGGCCAGCCACGGCACCACTCGACCCGAGTCGTCCAGCGATACCAGGTTGTCGAGGTATTGCCGTGCCAGATAGGCGTTCTGGACCCACCCTCCGTGCACGCAGGGCGGCTCCTGCTCATGGCCGTAGGAGATGGTCCCGCCCGAGACGTACTGGCCCGGCGTGGCGGAGACCCCCGTCGACTCGCCGTCGCCGGTGCGCGGCTGGGCACATCCCGCGAGCAATGCCGCACAGGTCAGAGCGATGCCGACCGCGGGTAGCAGGCGGGATGGCCGCGGTCGTCGCAGCACAGGACTTCGTGGCAGCACAGAACTCTCCTCGGGCAGCACAGATGGCGGCGAACGCGGCTCGAGGTCCTGGTACACGACAGCGCGAGCCCGGCGTCGGGATGGGAATCACCACAAAGTAGGGGCTTCGGACGGTGTCGGGCACCCCTTGAGGCCACCGTGATCCGAAGTCGCCGCACGCGCGTCCTCGTCCGTAACGTCGCGCTGAGTCCGCCGCCTCGTGATCAGGAGCAGCCATGTCCGCGCCACCCTTGAACTTCGCCGCCTTCGTCATGAACACGACATCGCACATCCTGCACGGCGCGTGGCGGGCACCCGAGGCGCAGCAGCACCGCTTCAACGACCTCGATCACTGGATCGGACTCGCGAAACTGTTGGAAGAGGCCCGGTTCGACTTCATCTTCTTCGCCGACGTGGTCGGGTTGTACGACGACTACCAGGGGGACTGGAAGAAGTTCGTCGACTCCGGCCTGCAGATCCCGAGCAACGACCCGCTCGTCTTGGCTTCCGCGATCGCCTCGCACACAGAGCATCTGGGCATCGCGATCACGAGTTCGATTCTGCAGGAACACCCGTTCGACTTCGCGCGGAAGATATCCACCCTCGATCACCTGAGCAAGGGACGGATCGCGTGGAACATCGTCACGAGCCTGTCCGGCAACGCCTGGCGCAACTTCGGATATGACGGCATCACCAAACACGACGACCGCTACGCATGGGCCGACGAGTACGTCGACGTCGCCTACAAGTTGTGGGAGGGGTCCTGGGACGAGGGCGCGCTCATCCAGGACAAGTCGGGCGGCCTCCACGGGGACTACGACCGCGTTCACAAGATCAACCATGTCGGCGAGCACTACCGCGTCGAGGGTCCTCATCTCGTGTCACCGTCACCGCAGCGGACCCCGGTGCTCTTCCAGGCCGGATCCTCGCCTGCCGGACGGCGCTTCGCGGCCCGCAATGCCGAGGCCCAGTTCATCCTCTCGCCGTCGCCGGACGCCGCGCGCACGCTGATCGCCGACACCCGGCGCCTCGCGGTCGAGTCCGGCCGGAATCCGTCGGATCTCCAGTTCTTCCAGGGACTCTCGTTCGTGGTCGGGAGCACCGAGGACGAAGCGGCGCGCAAGTCCCGTGATCTCGACGAGCTCATCGATCCGAGCACGATCATCGCCCACTCGGCGGGTGGCATCGGGGTGGATCTCGGACACTATGACCTCGACACCCCGATCGGGCAGATCCACACCGAGGGTTCCCAGAGCCACCTGCTGTGGCTGCGCGAGGCCGTGCCCGACCGCGAACCGACCGTGCGCGATCTCGCTCAGCTGCGCAGCCGTACCGGGCGGGTCGTCGGGACCCCGGACCAGATCGCCGACCGTCTCGAGCAGTGGCGCGACGCCGGCGTGGGTGGCATCAACGTCATCAACGCGACCATCCCCGGCAGCTATGTCGAGTTCGCCGAGCACGTGCTGCCCGTCCTGCGCGAGCGGGGCCTGGCGAAGCGGGAGTACGCCGAGGGGACCTCACGCGCCAAACTCACCGGCCGCGACCGGCTTCCGGAGTCGCACCCCGCGGCACGCTATCGCGGCGCGTTCGCCGGGGTTCCGGCATGACCGCACCCGCGCGGGTCGTGACCGACCGGAACGAGATCCTCGCGGAGATCGCGGCCGGTTCGGCCGAACGCGAACGCCTGGGCCAGGACCCGCGAGAAGCCGTGGCGCTCCTACGACGGTCGAGGTTGACTGCGCTGTCCCTCGACACACAGTCGGGAGGCGGCGGGGCCGGGAGCGTCGAACTCTTCGAGTTCATCATCGACCTCGCCCGCGCCGACCCGATCGCGGCGCACATCCTGCGCGCCCACTACTGGTTCGTCGAGCAGATCGAACGACTGCCCATCGGACCGGTGCGCAGCCGCTGGAGCGAGCGAATCGCCGCGGGAGCCATCGTCGGCAACGCGTCGAGCGAACGCGGCGTCGCCGCCGGGTCACGCCAGTACGCGACACAACTGGTCACCGACGGTGATGGCTGGCGGCTCCGCGGTGAGAAGTTCTACAGCACCGGAACGGCTTTCGCGGATTTCGTCACGGTACTCGCCATCGTCCCGGACGCCCTGCGCTCACGGCTGGTCAAAGTGGTCGTCCCGGTGGACCGCGACGGGGTGAGCGTCGTCGACGACTGGGACGGGATCGGGCAGCATCGCACGGGCACCGGCTCGACCCTGTTCGACGATGTCCGGGTGACCTCCGAGGACGTCCTCGAGTTCGTCGAACTGGACGAGTCCACGCCGCCCGCCGCCAACGACGGCCCCTTCCTGCAGCTGTTCCTCCAGGCACTGATCGCCGGCATCCTCCTGTCCGCGGCGGATGACGCGGTGACACTGCTGCATTCGCGGGCACGGACCTTCGAGCACGCACCCACGCCGGAGCCCAGGCAGGATCCGCTGCTGCTGGAACGGATCGGCGAGATCGATGCCGCCGCACACGTGGCGCGCGACGCGGTCCTGAGCGCGGCCCGGCAGGTCGAGACGGCGAATGCGTTGGCACGGCGCGGGGTCATCGACGTCGCGCAGTTCGCGCAGGCATCGCTCGCCGCCGCGCGCGTCAAGGTGCACGTCGACCGCATCGCGCTCCCGGCGGCCGCGGCCGTCTTCGACGTGGGCGGCGCGTCGGCGGCCAGTCGCAGCCGCAACCTGGACCGGCACTGGCGCAACATCCGGACCATCACCCTGCACAACCCGACCGCGTACAAGGCCGTCGCCATCGGAGATCTGCGCGTCAACGACACCCCGCTGCCGGGTAACGGCTACTTCTGACCGGAGTTGACCGGATCTGCGTCCAGGCGGGTGGCGTGGACCACGACGGAACTCTGCTGCCTGATCCGAAAGAACCACAG
>NZ_LIYC01000024.1:0-68733 GCF_001418765.1 Gordonia sp. HS-NH1 | reverse complement strand
ACCCGTTTACGCAACAGCCCGTAATAGGGCGCCCCGTCGCGTCCGGGGGGCGGTTTTCACCAGGCTGACGTCCTCAGTCGGCCCATCCCCGTTCGGCCATCCACTCCGTGATCGTCCCGACCGCTTCCTTCAGGTGCGGGATCTGGTCGCGCCCCGAGTAGTAGTGGGTCGCTCCGGTGATCGTGTGAAGGGTCTTGTCGGGATGACCCACCGCGTCGAAGAGGCGGTGCGTGTGGCTCGGCGTGCACGCGTTGTCCGCGGAGTTGCCGATGACCAGGGCCGGAACCGCGAGATCGGCGGCGCACCGCGGGCCGTCTCCGTTCGCCTCGTCGAAGCTCCACTGGGACAGCCAGCTGCGCAGGGTGGTGAACCGGGCAAGCCCGACCGGACCCATGTTGACGATCCGTGGATCTCCCAGATAACAACCGGGTGAGCGATCGCTGGGGTCGACGGTGAGGTCCAGCCAACGCGGATCGGCCATCGTCCCGTGGACGACGAATCCGTGCTCCAGCAACGGCTCACCGCGCCGGCGCAGCTCGTCGAGTCGTTCCTTGACCCATGCGGTGATCCGTCTGTTCCGGTCGATCTGCGCCGCGCGGTACCGGTCGAGGAAGTCCGCGGAGTACGGCGGCTGGTTGGGGTTCGACGGGTTGTAGAGATCCAGCTCCGGATCGCGGCGATCGGGATCGGACTCGTCGAGGATCGACGGGTCCATCCACTCGGTCAGTGTCCCGTGTCGCGACACGTGCGCGGCGAGCAGCATCATGCCGTCCGCGGCGGGCAGGTCGAGGGCTGTCAGGTCGGGTGGTTCACCGGCGGGGGTCGCGGTGACGGTCGCGTGCTGCGCCTGCTGCTGGTAGTACAGCGAGAGAGCACCCCCGCCGCTCCAACCGGCGAGGATCACCTTCTCGTAGCCCAGACGTTCGCGTGCATCCTTCACGCACGCACCGAGATCCTGCACGACCTTCTCCATGATCAACGCACTGTCGACGCCGCGATACCGGCTGTTGCAGTAGATGACATGGTGACCGGCGCGAGCGAGCGCGTTGGTCATCGGCAGGTACGCACCGCCGCCGATCGGATGCATGAAGACGATGACGTTCTTCGACGGCACGCCCCTGGGTCGCAGCAGGTAGCTCTCGAGAACGACACTCTCGGTGACCCCGCCATAGGTGTCCTGATAGGCCGAGAGGTCGTCGAAGACAACGAGATAGGGAATGCGGTCGTAGTCGTGACGGGCCGGATCGGTCGTGACGGTCATACCCGCGACTCTCCGTCGGCCGGCGCGGCGTCGGACAGGTCCGATTCGAGAATCGCCGGTGCGGCGATGAGCCGACGGCGCGTGTCGATCGAGATCACCTGCCATTCGACCCGATCGAACTCGTCGAACTTGCGACGGGACCGTTCCCGTGCCCGCTCGGGAATGCCGTGATGCATGCCCTGGGGTGCGTGGGAGATCAATCCCGGCGGCATGCCGACCCCGAACATGCTGCCGCCGTGAAAGAATGCGATCTCGTCGAAATCGGTGTTGCGGTGATACCAGGGCAACCGTTCGGCACCCTTGCGCGCCTCGGCCGGGCGTGGGAGGAAGTTCATCACGTAGACCCCGGTGGCCTGCATGAACAGGTGGACCGTCGGCGGCAGGTGCACGGTCTCGGACGTGATGACGTCGTAGTCCTCGATGTTGAACGTGAAAGGGAAATTGTCTCCGCGCCAGCCTTCTACGTCGCGGATGGAACGGGTAGAACAACGACGTCTGCCCGTCGCGCTGCCGGAACCGCACCTCGTACTCGTCTCGGCCGTCACCATCGAACGCCTCCGCCTCGGGAACGACAACGAGCGACGAATCGAAGGGAAAGAACCTGCCGAGCACTCCGGGCTCGGGAACCCGGAACTCGTCGACCGCCTCGATGATGAGCAGCAGCGACGGACCGTCCGGTACATGGCGATGCGTACACCCCTTCGGGATGTACACGTAATCGCCGGGGCGATAGGGCAATCGGCCGAACTCGGTCTCGAAGTAACCGGCACCCTCGTGGACGAAGACGAGTTCGTCGCCGTCGACCGGACGAGACCAGAAGGGAGCGGTCTCGATTCGACGGCTCAACGAGATGCGGCAGTCCTCGTTGTGGAACATCACGAGGGGTTCGCCCGCGGGATCGGTCTGGTCGGTGGGCGTGAGATCGGTGACGATCCGGTCGACCCCCGTATGGGTGCCCACCGCCCGGAACTGTGTCGGATCGTTGCGTCGGTACAGATGCGCGGTGCGACCGGTGAATCCGTACCGCCCGAGCTCATCGTCCTTCAGGTCGCCGACATCTCGGTGCACCTGCCGAGGCGTGCGCCCTGACCGGTGCTGGATGAACGATTCCATGCCGAACTCCTGTTCTCTGCGATTTTCTGATGCTAGATTCAGGTTCAGGAGATGACAAGGGTCACACTCAGTCTCGATCCACGTGCACCGCCTCGACGATCACGTGGTTCGATGAGTGATCGGTGCGTGGAAGGAGCTCACGGTGCCGCCGACGAACAAGGGACGCCAGACCGAGGCCGCTTTTCTCGACGCGGCGCGTCGGACATTCGCCGAGAAGGGCTATCTGAACACCAAGATCGCCGACATCTCGGCGGCTGCGGGCCGCTCGACGGGTTCGTTCTACAACTACTACGACAGCAAGGACCGGTTGCTCGAAGCGTTGCTGGACCGGTTCTCCGAAGAAGTGGTGGAACAGTCGCTCGCGACGAGGCACACCGACCCGGAGGCGGGTGTCCGCGCGGCCGTGACGGCCTACTGGACGACCTACAAGAAGTACCTGCCCGAGATCATCGGCCTGTTCCAGATGTCGATGCTCGACGACGACTTCCGCGCTCGATGGCACGCCAACCGCGTGTCCGGGATCAAGCAGGTGCTGTCCGGGCTGCACGCGGCCGAACGCGCGGGCTACGCCGTCGGGCTGCCGCTCGAACCGCTGGCGTCCGCATTGGTCGCAACCCTCGAATCCAACTGCTGGACCTGGCTCGCGGTCCGCAACGACGCAGCCGGTCCCGTCCCAGACGATGACACGGCCATCGAGATCCTCACCGCCATCTGGTACCGCACCGTGTTCGGATCGGGTCCCGCGAGCCCGGCTCCCTGATCCTGGTGGCCAGGACCTCCGATCACCACGGCGGCCGGATGTGTCCCCCTTGCTGTCTCGGACCGCAGCGGCGATGCTGGGGACATGCCCATCGAGGTCCGTCCCGCGGTGATCTTCGACGACATCGCGACGATGGTCGGCCCGAAGAAGCCGACCTCGAACGTCTGCTGGTGTCTGAGTTACCGCATACCGAGCAAGCAGAACCAGGAGCTGGTCCGCGAACAGCGCGGCGAGTTCGTGAAAGAACTGTGCGACAGCGGCATTCCGCTGGGCGTGCTCGCCTACGACGACGCGGGTGAGGTCGTCGGCTGGGCGGCCGTGTCGCCGCGCGCGGACACGAGCTTCGCGCGGAACCGGCGAATCCCCCACGTGGACGACCTCCCGGTGTGGTCGGTCTGGTGCATCCGCGTCCGTCCCGGTCATCGCAAGCAGGGGATCTCGCATGCGCTCCTCGCCGGGGCCGTCGACTACGCGCGGTCGAACGGTGCGCCGGCGATCGAGGGTTACCCCGTGGACAACAAGGGCGCCAAGGTCGATCTGACGATGGCCTACGTCGGGACCCGCGGCCTGTTCGAGAAGGCCGGGTTCGTCAAGGCCGCCGACACCTCGTCGGTCCTCGCCGGGTTCCCGCGCGTGCTCATGCGCCTGGCACTGGTCTGAGCGTGCTCGCGCCGAGCCGCGCGGGGGAGGTCAGATCAGTTCCGACAGTTCGCCGGTGGGTACATGGATCCATCCCTCGCGGGTGGCGACCGGTCGATCGGCCGTGTCGGGCGACGTGGTCCGGCCGAGCTGCGCGGCGCGCGCGATCAGCGCGGTGATCACGGCGTCGAACGCGTCGTCGTCACGCGCCATCGTCTCGGCGTGATCGCCGAGATCCAGCCATGGCGCAGCCGCTTGCAGAGCGTCGGCCAGTGCGGCGAGAACCGGCACGTTCGCGGCACGCTTGTATCCGCGCGAGGTCAGTCCCCACCGCTTGAGCGCCCCCGCGGGGTACGCCTCGACCGCCCATCCGTCGACGCGGTCGTCGACGCCCAGGTCCGCGAGCAACCCGGCGCATCGGAACGCGACGTGCGCGATCTGGTCGGCCGACACACTGAGCGGGCGGCCCACTCCCGTTTCGACGATCCGCAGATCGGTGCGACGCAGCGCAAGTGGTCGTCGACGAGTGATGTCGTCGAGTTCGCGGCCCTTCGGCAGCTCGTTGCGGTGGTGCGCGACGACGAAGTCGACGAACTCGTCGGGCCAGCCGAAGGGAGAGTCGATCCCGATCCGGGTGGCTCCCTCGACGAGCCGCCGGATGGCGGCGTCGTCCGCGCCGACGACGAGCTCGGTCAGCTCCGCCCGGTCAGCACGCCAATCCACGCATGCCACAGCTGTTTTCACCGGCGATGCGGACAGGTCGACACCGACGGTCCGCATCGCCGGGAACACTGTGCGGGCTCGATTCAGAAGTTGCCCTCGAGGAACTCGGCGTAGGCCGGCAGATCGAGTTGGCCGTGGCCAGACAATCCGATCACCACGACCTCCTCCTTGTCGCTGTCGGCGACGTGCGCGGCGCAGGCCGCGATCGCGTGGGTCGATTCAGGGGCCGGGACGATGCCCTGGGTCCGGGCGAACTGCACGCCCGCGGCGAACGCATCGTGCTGCGAGATGGCGACGCCCTGGACCAGACCGAGCTCCACCGTGTGGCTCAACGCCGGTGCCATGCCGTGGTAGCGCAGACCACCGGCGTGGATCGGATCGGGCACGAAATCCATTCCGAGAGTGTGCATCTTGAGCAGCGGCGTGAGTCCGGCGACGTCACCGTGATCGTAGCGGTACTCCCCCTGCGTGATCGACGGGCACGCGGCGGGCTCCGCGGCGACGACCCGCGGGTCCGAGCGACCGTGCAGCTTCTCCCGCAGGAACGGGAACGACAGCCCGGCCAGATTCGAACCGCCTCCGGCGCAACCGAACACGATGTCGGCACCGCCGGGCTCCACTGCGTTCAGCTGCTCGACGGCCTCCTGACCGATGACGCTCTGGTGCAGCACCACGTGATTGAGCACGCTGCCCAGCGCGTACCGGGTATCGGGATCGGCGGCGGCGACCTCGACGGCCTCGCTGACCGCCATGCCCAGGCTCCCGGTGGTGTCGGGGTCCTTGGCGAGCATCGCTCGACCCGACTCGGTCAGCTCCGAGGGACTCGGGTGGATGGTGCCGCCGTAGGTGCGGATCAGGAACCCGCGGTACGGCTTCGAGCTGTACGACGCACGGACCTGCCACACCTCGACGTCGATACCGAACTGCGCGCCGGCGAATGCGAGCGCGCTGCCCCATTGACCGGCCCCGGTCTCCGTGGTCAGTTTGGTGACACCATCGATGCTGTTGTAGTAAGCCTGCGCGACAGCGGAATTGGTCTTGTGACTGCCGACCGGACTCACGCCCTCGTATTTCACGTAGATCCGCGCCTTGGTGTTCAGCGCCTGTTCGAAACGGCGCGCACGGATCAATGGCGACGGCCGCCACATGCGGTATATCTCGCGTACCGGATCAGGGATCTCGATGTAGGGCTCGGTGGAGACCTCCTGGGCGATGAGCCCACTCGGGAACAGTGCGGCGAGATCGTCCGGGCCGACCGGCTCCCTGGTGCCGGGATGCAGGTGCGGCGGAATCGGGGAGTCGAGCTCGGCGGCGAGGTTGTACCAATGCGTCGGCACATCCACCGTGATCAGATCCGGATTGCCCCCACCCGCAACTCTCGGCCCGCTCGCTCCGCTCCCGGCGCCGGCACCATTCGGCCCGCTCGCTCCGCTCCCGGCGCCGGCACCATTCGGCCCGCTCGCTCCGCTCCCGGCGCCGGGTTCAACACGCATCGTCATGGGTCACCACTCTAATCCTCGGCAGGCGTCGGCGACCGGTGCCGGGCGATCCCGGACTCACGCCTCGGGCAGCCGATACTCCTGCCGCGGCCGGCCGGTGGTGCCGTATTGCAGCGACATCTTGAGGCGGCCGGCGGCGACGAGGTTCGCGAGGTGCCGGCGCGCGGTCGGTGCTGCGACACCGATCTCGCGGGAGACGTCGTCGGCGAACAGCGGCGTACCGGCGGTGAACAGTGCCAGGATGCGCTGTTCGGTCGGTGACCCACCCTCTGCCCGGTCCGCGGCGCGAGTACCGAAGCGCAGTGCCGAGAGGGCGGCGTCGACGGCATGCTGGTCGACGTTCTCGCCCGCCAGCACCCGCCGGTACTGGGCGTAACCGGCCAGCCGACGTGCGAGGTCGGCGTCGTCGAAAGGCTTGATCAGGTAGGCGAGCGCACCGGCACGCATCGCGGCACGCACCGCCGATGCATCGGTCTCGGCGCCGACGATGAAGCAGTCGCAGTCGAGTTCGGCGACCAGATCGATGCCCGAGCCGTCCGGCAGGTAGACGTCCAGCAGCGCTAGGTCGATGTCGGCGTGCTCGGCCACCGCTTGCCGCGCGGCACCGATGCTCCCCGCACGCGCACGGACGGTGAACCCCCGCACGGCATCGACGATCGTGGAATGCAGTGCGGCGACCCGGAAGTCGTCGTCGACTATCAGGACGCCGAGGTCGTCGGTCATCAGTGGCCTCCCGGCTCGTCGGTGTCGCCGAGTTCCCCGGCGTTGCTGCTCTCGGTGCCCTCCGTCGGCGCGAGCACCCCCGGCAGGCGGGCGACGAACACGGCTCCGCCGAGTTCTTGCTCGCCTGGAGCCTGCCCACCCGCGTCGGCGACCCAGACGTCCCCACCGATTCGACGCGCGATCTGCCGGGCCAGAGCGAGGCCCATGCCGCGGCCGCCGGGCACGTGCGCGCCCGACTTCGTCGTGGCGCCCTCGGCGAAGACGGCGTCGGGATCGTCGAAGGAGATGCCCGGACCCGAGTCCCCGACGGTGACCAGGATGGTGTCGTCGTCGGCGATCACCTCGACCTCGACCTCCCCGGTCTCCCCCGTGCCGGATTCGGCTCCCGTGCCATCGCCCGAGCCGGCGGCGTCGATGGCGTTGTCGACGAGGTTGCCGAGCACGGTGGTGACGACGACGGGTTCGGTGAGCGCACCCTGGAGCCAGGTCTGGTCGCCCAGTCGCAACACGACGCGGCGCTCCCGTGCCTGGGCCGCCTTCGCATCGAGAAATGCGTGCAGATGCGGCTCGCGCACATTGTCGAGTCCGGTGAGGAGCGCTCCGCCCGGTCCGGTGCCGGTGACCTCGTCCAGGTAGGCCAGCGCTTCGTCGGCATGCCCGTGCCGGAGGAGGCCGGCGAGCACGTGCATCCGGTTGGCCGTCTCGTGACGCTGCGCGCGTAGGGCCGTGCTCATCGATCGGATCGAGTCCACCTCGCGGCTCAGCGCCTCGACGTCGGTGCGGTCGATCACCGACAGGACCATGCCGAGATCGCGGCCGTCGGCGCGCACCCGATGCGAGCTCACCAAGACGACCCGCTCACCGACACTCGCGGCGAGTGGCTCGGCGGTCGGCGTGGCCAGGACGGCGGCCACCCGCGGGCTGAGGCCGAGGTCGGCGGCCGGCGTGCCGACGGGTGCGTCGACGGCGAGCAGTGCACGCGCCCTGTCGTTGACGACCCGGACGATGCCGTCGGCGTCGACGGCGAGCACGCCGTCGGCCATCGAGTGCAGCACCGCACCCTGTTCCCGGACGAGTTCGGCCAGTTCGTCGGACTCCAATCCGAGCGTGAGCCGACGCCAGCGGCGAGCCAGCAGCGCCGAGCCCACCGCGCCGATGCCCAGTGCCGTGAGCGCGAGGAGCGAGGTCGCGATGATGTCGCTGCGGGTCTCCGACGCCAGCCGTTCGGTGGAGACGCCGACGCTGATGAACCCGACCACCGTGCCGTCCGCGCTCAGGACCGGAACCTTCGCCCGTACCGATTCCCCGAGCGTGCCCCGGTCGGTGGTGACGTCGTCAGAGCCGGACAGCACCTTCGACGGGTCGGTGGACACCATCCTGGCGAGCTCCGACGCCTCCGGATGAGCGAGACGGATGCCGCGATCGTTGCCGATGACGACGAACAGGGCTCCGGTGCGCGCCCGCACAGCCGCGGCCTGACGCTGGAGCGGGCCGTCGAGCAGGTCGGACGCATTCACTCGGGTGCCCGGGTGGGCGGCCACCTCGCTGCGGACCTCGGCATCGGCGGCGACCGACTGGGCGATCGCGAGAGCCCGCTGTGCGTATTCCTCCCGCACGCGGTCGTCGGCGCCGGCGATGACCAGACCGAACCCGACGACGAGGCTGACGGCGATCACCGCCAGCTGCAGGAGCAGCACCTGCGTCCGCAAACGCATGACGCCAGCCTAGTGCCGTGCCGGCGCGGCGATCCGTGGGGAACGGATCGCCGCGTCGGCTTCGAGAGGGACCGGCGTCGCCGCGACGTCGATCAGAACGGGATGGCCCCGACCAGGACGCCGACTGCGAGCATCACCAGGGAGACGACCGTGGCGCGCCACAGGACCTTCTTGTGGTGGTCGGCGAGGGAGACCCCGGCAAGCGCGACCAGCAGCAGGATGGCCGGGACGAGCGGGCTCTGCATGTGCACGGTCTGGCCGGTGATCGAGGCGCGAGCCATCTCCGTGGGGTCGATGCCGTAGCGGGTCGCGGTCTCCGACAGCACCGGCAGCACTCCGTAGTAGAAGGCGTCGTTGCTCATCAGGAAGGTGAGCGGGATCGAGAGCACGCCGATCACGATGGCCATGTGGGGGCCCATCCAGTCGGGGATGCCGTCGGCGAGCCAGTGCGCGATGGCGTCGACCATTCCGGTGCCGTTGAAGACCCCGGTGAGCACGGCGGCGGCGAGGACCATGGCGACCACCGACACGATGCTGGAACTGTGCCGGGTGATGGCCTCCTGCTGCTGCTTGACGTGCGGGAAGTTGATGGCCAGGGCGATCCCGGCGAAGATCATGAACAGCACGGGGATCGCGATGATGTCGGCGCCGAGGATGGCCAGCAGGGCCACGGTGAGGCCCGCGTTCACCCAGAAGAGCTTGGGGCGCAGGGTTTCCCGGTTGGGATCGAGGACGCCCGAGAAGGACGCATCGCGGTCGTCGTCACTCGGGTTCGCGACGGTGGCGCTCAGGTCGTGATCGCCGGTGGGGGCGTCGTCGTAAGCGGCTGAGCCGGTCCCGGCCGAACCCGAACCGCGCGCACGACGACTCCGGGGCGGCAAGCCTGTCCCACCGCCGGCGGCGACGAGCACCTCCTCCTTCGGTGCGAGGATCGAGTCCCTGATCTGCAGCTTGCCGATGCGGCGGCGTTCGAGCACACCGAGGTGATAGGCGAAGAGCAGCACGACGACCAGAGCGGCCACCAGCGCGGGGACCATCGGGACGAAGACGTCGTTGGTGTCGATGTTCAGCGCACTCGCGGCGCGGGCGGTGGGTCCGCCCCACGGGAGGATGTTCATCGTGCCGTTGGTGAGTCCGGCCACGACGGTGAGGACGACCGGGCTGACACCGAGCTTGAGGTACAGCGGCAGCAGTGCGGCCGTCGTGATGATGAAGGTCGTCGAACCGTCACCGTCGAGGGATACGACACCGGCGAGCACTGCGGTGCCGACCACCAGACGCGCCGGGTCGTCGTGCACGGCGCGGACGACCGCCCGGACCACCGGGTCGAAGAGGCCGACGTCGATCATGATCCCGAAGAAGATGATCGCGAAGAACAGCATCGCGGCCGTCGGGGCGAGGTCTTTGATGCCGTCGGTGATCATGTCGCTGATGCCGAGGCCGGCACCGGCGAAGAGGCCGAAGGCGACGGGGACGAGGATCAGCGCCACCACGGGCGTCGCCCGCTTGGTGATGATCAGCACCATGAAGGTGGCGACCATCCCGAGGCCGAGTGCTACCAACATTGTCTTACTCGATTCTTCAAGCGGATGTGAGGACGACCACATCGGTGGTCACATCAGAAGTGTTGGCGTTACCGGCATCACAGTCACGCTTGAGCGCATAAGTATCGTTTTGCGCTTTTCGCGCACCCGCGGGATTTCCGGGAATTTCGTAGCGCGGATGCGCTGATAGCGCGGATTCTCGCTACGAAATCCTCAGTCGGGCAACATCGGTGCGTCGTCGCCGTGGGTCCGTCCGATGAGCACCGCGCGGGTGACGGAGTCGCGACCGAACCGCTCCTTCAGCAGATCCATCGTCGCGTCGAGCTCTTCGGCGTGGTCGGTGTCGAAGGGCAGGGTCAACTGGATGTTGTCGTGGTCGTCCAGGTTGCTCAGCGACAGTCCGACGAGGGTGCACCCCCGGTCGCGGATGATCGGCATGGCATCGGCGAGGAGACCGCGCGCCGACGCCATGATGAGGTCGGTGCGGTCGGTGGACTCGAGCAACGTGCGGGACCGGGTGGCCCGGGTGAAGTCGTCGAAGCGCAGCCGCAGCACCACCGTCCGGCAGACCCGCTCGGCCGTTCGGAGTCGTTTGCCCAGCCGCTCGACGATCGCGGTGATCGTCGCCTCGAGGTCGGCCTCGGACTTCGGTCGCCGACCGAGCGCGCGCTGCGAACCGATCGAGCTGCGCCTCTTGCCGGTCTCGACCCGCCGCGGGTCTTGCGCGAGCGACAACGCGAAGAGGTGTCTACCGGAACCTGAACCGACGATGCCGCGCAACGATCGCTCCCCGAGGGCGGCCAGTTGACCCACCGTCTCGACGCCCGCATCGTGCAGTTTGGCCTCGGTGACCGGTCCGACGCCCCACAGCCGGCGGACCGGGAGCGGATGCAGGAAGTCGAGCTCGGTACCCGGTTCGACGATGAGGAGGCCGTCGGGCTTGCCGACGGCGCTGGCGACCTTGGCGAGGAACTTGCTGCGCGCACCGCCGACCGTGATCGGCAGTCCCACCTCCTCCCGGACGCGCCGCCGGATCGTCGCCGCCACCTCGTGCGGCGTTCCGCTGATGCGACCGAGACCGCCGACATCGAGGAATGCCTCGTCGACCGAGATCCCCTCCACCACCGGAGTCGTGTCGTGGAAGATGTCGAAGACCTCGCGACTGGCCTCCATGTAGGCCTCGAATCGCGGGGACACCACTACTGCGTCGGGGCACAGTGCGCGCGCCTCGTGGCCGGGCATCGGCGATCGCACGCCGCGCGCCTTGGCCTCATAGCTCGCCGCGAGGACGACTCCCCCGCCGACGAGGACGGGTCGCCCCCGCAGTGCCGGGTCGTCCCGCTGCTCGACCGACGCGTAGAACGAGTCGAGATCGGCGTGCAGGATCGACGCGTCCCGCCGCTCCCGACGCTCGATGTGCATAGAACACATGTTCGCATGCGGGTAGGACATGCACCAGGGACCCGATCCCCTCTGCGCGGACCTGCCCCCGGCAACCGAAACCCCCGTACGGTGAGGGACGTTTCGCGCAGAGAATGCCAGGAGAATCCATGGTCCCGACACCGCCGTTCTTGCCTCACACACCGTCGGATGCCGCCGCGCTCGACCGCCCATGGCGCCGCCCCGGTGCGGCGCGGTACGCGTTGACGCGTATTCGAGGAGCCCTCCGTCCGCCGGTCGAGGTGTACACGCCCGATCCGGACTCGATGGTCATCGAGCGGGACTCCGAGGTGCTCACTCGCGACGGCACCGTCCTGCGGGTCAACGTCCACCGTCCCGTGGGCGACGGCCCGTTTCCGGTGATTCTCAGTGCTCACCCGTACGGCAAGGACAATCTTCCGACCCCGAAGCGGTTCGGCAAGGGTTACACCCTGCCGTTCCAGTACCGCGCCCTGCGGCAGACCGCGCCCGTGCGCTTCTCCTCGCTGACCAGTTGGGAGTCCCCCGATCCGGCGTTCTGGACCGCGCAGGGTTACGTCGTCGTGAACGCGGATCTGCGTGGCTGCGGCCACTCCGACGGCATCGGCAGCCCCTTTGCCGATCAAGAGGGCGAGGACGTCCACGACCTGGTCGAGTGGGCGGCCGTGCAGCCGTGGAGCGCCGGGCGGGTCGCCATGCTGGGTGTCTCCTACCTGGCGATCACCCAGTGGGAAGCGGCAGCGACCCGACCACCACATCTCGTCGCGATCGTGCCCTGGGAGGGCTTCACCGACGCGTACCGGGATCTGATGCGCCCCGGCGGCATCCGGGAAACAGGCTTCATCAAGATGTGGAGTCGGGGGGTGAAGACCAACCGTCTCGCGTACGACATCAGCACCGAGACCGCCGAACATCCCCTGCGTGACGACTACTGGCGTTCGCTCGTGCCCGACCTCGCCGCCATCGAGGTACCCGCCCTGGTCTGCGGTAGTTTCTCCGACAACAACCTGCACAGCCGCGGATCGATGCGCGGCTTCGAGAAGATCTCGTCGATCGAGAAGCATCTCTACACCCACCGCGGCGGCAAGTGGGCGACGTTCTACTCCGCGGAAGCGCAGCGAGCCCAGATCGACTTCCTCGCACGACATCTGGGAGAGGACTCCACCGCGCCGCAATTGCCGGCGGTCCGACTCGAGGTCCGCGAGAGCCGGGACGCGGTGGTCGACGTCCGCGACGAGAGCCGGTGGCCGCCGGCCTCGACGCAGTGGACCTCGCTGTTCGTCGGCTCCGAAGGGCTCACATCCGATGAGCCCGACGCCGGTTCGATCTCCTTCGATCCAGCAAAAACCGCTGTGCGCTTCGGTATCACGTTCGGCGCCGACACCGAGATCTGCGGGCCGGCGGCGCTGCGCCTGTTCGTCTCCGTCACCGACGCCGACGACGTCGACCTGTTCGTCGGACTCGAGAAGTGGCATGGCACAGAGTACGTTCCGTTCGAGGGTTCCTACGGCTTCGGCCGTGACCGGATCACCACCGGCTGGCTGCGCGCTTCCCTGCGCGAGCTCGACCCCGCCCTGTCCACGCCCCACGCACCCGTCCCCACCTACGAACGCCGCCAACCCCTCGAGCCGGGCGAGATCGTGCAGGTCGACGTCCCGCTCGGCCCGTCCGCCACTGCATTCCGGCACGGCGAACAATTACGGTTGGTCATCGCCGGCCGTTGGTTGTGGCCGCGAAACCCGCTCACCGGCAATGCACCCGCGGCTTATGAAAGCGGTTCCCGTGGGCGGGCCACCGTGCACTGGGGACCGGACGCCCCGTCCCGGCTACTCGTGCCGGTCACCAGGGGGTGAGCGAGGATCGAACCGGCCGGACCTGCCGAAGTGCCAAGTGCCGAGTGCCAGTGCCAAGTGCCGAGTGCGTCAGCCTTCCATGGCCGAGAGATCCATGTACGAGACCTCCCAGGCGTGGCCGTCGAGGTCACGGAAGCTCCGCCCGTACATCCAGCCGTGGTCCTGGGTGTCCTGCCAGGCACTTCCACCGGTCGCGAGTGCCTTGTCCACCAGGGTGTCCACGGCTTCGCGCGACTCGGCCGAGATGGCCAGCAATACCTCGCGGTCCTTCGCGGTGTCCGTGATCCCCCCGGTGATGAAGCCCTGGAACTTCTCGGGCGTCATGAGCATCACGAACGACGATTCGCTGACCACCAGGCACAACGTGGTGTCGTCGCAGAAGTCGTTGTTGAACTCGAAACCCAGGCCGGTGAAGAACTCCCGGGTCGCCGGGATGTCGGTGGCGGTGGTGTTGACGAACAGCATGCGAGACATCGTGTTTCCCTTTCCGTGGCGCCCCCGTGGTGGGGCGGTCGTCATGATGGACACGCCCCGCGGCGAAAACTCATCGCCGAATCGATTCGCCGGCGACCTGTGGTGTGAGTGCGGACATGGCAGCCCGGGCAAAGCGCCCGACGTCGCTCCGAGATGCCGCAGGTCACGGGAACCGGATCAGACCGGGCACGTCGCCCGGTGAGGTCCACCCGTTCCGGGCGAAATCGGCCCAGATCCGGCGGAGCTGCCGACCGTCTCGCTCAGCCCGGTCGGCGTCGTGTCCGGCCAGGATGGGAGCCCCTGCCCAGATCTCCGGACTTCCGAACAGCAACGGGATGTCGACGGTGTGCACCGCGCGGAGTGGGTGATCGTCGGCACCCCAGTCGATGACGTACTGGGCGGCCTTACCACCGGCCCGCCGGTGTCGCCGAGCGAAGCGATCGGCCGCAGAGGTGTAGATGGCACTCGTTAGTTGATGAACGAGGCACTCGTACAGGCGGGAACCGACCACCGGCACCGCGGGCAACGACGACACCCCACCGATGGCAGCGGTGAAGAACCCGGCCTCACGGCTGTTCCAACCGATCAAGACCTCGACATCCCGGGCACGCTCCGCCCACACCGCGTCCACCTCGCTCTCAGGCGGCAGCGGATGATGACCGTACTGCGGCCCGAAAGACATGAACGCCGGTAGTCCGTGTCGTAGAATCGCTTTCGGAGCCATCATCGAATCCTGAACGGCGAGGACCTCCTCGACCGTGGCGGATTCCGACACCGTGTGCGACGCGGCGAACATGTCGGCATGCAACCGCTCGCGCCGGCGGGTGATGCCGAGCGGCGCGCTCTGGATGATGGCGCGGTGGAACAGACCCGGCACACCGTCGGCCGCCATCAGCTGCGCGATCGCGTCCCCGCCCGCCGATTCGCCGAACACGGTGACCGCGTCGGGATTTCCGCCGAATGACGAGATGTTCCGCTGCACCCAACGCAGCGCCTCGATCATGTCGAGCACGCCGAGATTCGCAGGGCGCGTGACGCCGTCGCCGAGGAAACCGAACAGACCGAGGCGATAGGTCACCGACACCACGATCACCCGCTGCTCGGCGACCAGCGCCGCCGGGTCGTGGCAGGGAGCGTCGGCGGCGCCGATGATGTAGGACCCGCCGTGTATCCAGACCATCACCGGGAGCAGCTCGTCAGGTCCCCGATCCACCGGCACCGTGACCGACACGTACTGCGCGTGCTCGTCGCCGACCATCTCGCCCAACGCGGCGTCGCCGAAGGTGTTGTGGACGATCCCCTCACCGTCGCGCTGCGGGCATGCCGGAGACCACGACGTCGCGTCGATCGGCGCGGCGGCCGGTGGCTGCGGGGACGGTTGCTCGAAGCGCGCCGCATGCGCGTAGCGAATACCCGTGGCGCGGAGGACCTGTCCGTCCACGCGAGCCATGATCGTCCCGGCGGGGCACTCGAAGGTCGGGCTCGTCAGGGGTGGCTCAGTCATACCGGTGAGCCCTCATGGGTTCGCTGTCTGCGGACGTCGCGCGTGGCACGGGATCCACGCTACATGCGGTCGGCGACCATCACAGGTGAGCCGAGCATGGTCGCCCGGCCGGGCCCGGGACCACTCAGCTCGGCAACGCCGCCCGCCCGGAGTGCTCCTCGGCCCACCGGAGCGCATGGTCGGCGACCTTCTCCCACCCCGGCTCACCGCAGGTCCAATGGGATCGTCCGGGGAACTCGTGATACTCCGTCACCGCCTTCGACCGACGGTACTTCTTCGCGTTCGACTTGTTGACCGCCGGCGGCATGATGTGGTCGGCCCCGCCGGCGATGAACAGCAGCGGTGCACGGTCGTCGCTCCGGTAGTCCACCCAGGTCTCCTGATGTCCCGGTGTGAGGTTCGCGAAGACGCCGTACTTCCACACCCACGACCCGGGGGCGGCAATCGCGTACCGGTCGTATACCGCGCGCGAATCCTCGTCGCTCAGTGTGTTGGTGAACGCGTAGTGCCACTCCGCGGGTGTGAATCCGGCGGCCTTGTGCCGGTTCGAGAAGCGCTTGAGGATCGGGAGCAGCGATCGCACTTGTGAGAGCGGTTGCGCGCGTACACCTTCGGTCGGCGCCGAGTCGATCACCACGGCGGCCGCGCCCAGACCGCGCGCGACCAGCAGCTGCGTGAGGACGCCTCCGAAGGAGTGGCCCATGATGATCGGCGGCGTCGGCAGCGCACGGATGATCTCGGTGAGATGGTCGACGGTCGCGGGCACGGTGAGGTTCGCGATCACATCGGAGTTCTCGCGCAGCGCCTCGACCTCCACCTCGAAGCCGGGATAAGCGGGCGCGATGACCCGATACCCCTTGTCCTGGTAGTAGGTGATCCACTCCTCCCAGGACCGGGGCGTGACCCACAGGCCGTGGATGAGGACGATGGTGTCGGGGGACGGTGTGGTCATGTGTTGTCTCCGTTTGTCGATGGTCGGGGTGTGGGCTCAGCGGGCGGTGTAGGTGTCGAGGAAGGTGAGCAGATCGTCGTTGAGCTCGTCCTTGTGCGTGTCGGTGATCCCGTGTGGCGCACCGGGGTAGACCTTCAGTTCGGCGCCCGCGATCTGGGCGGCGGACGCCTTGCCGCCCACCTCGAACGGCACCACCTGATCGTCGTCACCATGGATGACGAGGGCAGGCACGTCCACGGTGTCGAGGTCGGCGCGGAAGTCGGTGGCCGAGGACGCGGCGATGCTCTCGTAGGCGTTGTGGGCGCCGGCCTGCAGGCCCTGCCGCCAGAAGGCGTCGCGCATCCCCTGTGACGGATTCTGACCGGGGCGGTTGTTGCCGAAGAACGGCCCGTCGGCGAGATCCCGGTACGTCTGCGAACGATCGGCGGTCGACGCCGAACGGATGCCGTCGAACACCTCGATCGGAACCCCGCCGGGATTGTCGTCGGTCTTCAGCATGAACGGGGGCACCGCGGAGACCAGCACCAGTTGCGCCACCCGATCGGTCCCGTGCCGCCCGATGTAGCGCGTGACCTCGCCACCACCGGTGGAGAATCCGACGAGCGTGAGCTCCTCCAGATCGAGGTGCCGGATCAGTTCCGCGAGATCATCGGCATACGTGTCCATCTCGTTGCCGGACCAGGTCTGTGACGACCGTCCGTGCCCGCGTCGATCGTGTGCGATGGCCCGATATCCGTTCTGCGCCAGGAAGAGCTGTTGCGACTCCCAGCTGTCGGAGTTCAGCGGCCACCCGTGGCTGAGAACGACCGGGCGTCCGGCACCCCAGTCCTTGTAGTAGATCTCGGTTCCGTCGAGTGTGGTGACGTACGGCATGGCCCCTCCGAGTCCTCCGGTGTCGATGTGGGATCACCGTAGGAGCAAACCGGTTCGCGAAACGTGTCGAGGGTGCACTGTTCTGTGCTGTCCGTGACGCGGCACGGTCGTGGAGGCGGCCGGCGATGCGCTAGTCGGACGCGGCTCCGACGCCGGTCGGCCCCGGATGCAGGGCTCCGATCCGCAGCGTCAACAATCTGCTCTCGCTCACCGATCCTGGTTCTGGCTGGTAGACGATGAGTTGCCGGCCCGGCGCGCTCATCACGGCAAAGGCGTGGAAGCTCACGGTGATGTCGCCGACCCTCTCGTGCCTGAGGGTCTTGACCTCGGCGGTCTTGGGCGCAACGTCGTACTGCTCCCACAACCGGTCGAACTCGTCGTCCGTCCGCAGTTCCTCGATGAGCGCGGCCCGCTCCTGGGGTGACGGGTGCTGGTGCATCGTCGCCCGGAGCGATGCGACACTCGACTGCGCCGACCGGTCCCAGTCCGCGAAGAAGCGTCGTCCGGCCGGATCGAGGAAGACGTTTCGGGCATAGTTCCGGTTGTCGCCGAACGAACTGAAGAGCGCCTCGGCCTTCAGGACCGACGAGCATGACCTCACGTTTGTGAACTCAGTCCGGGCGGGCAGTGACTCAGTGTGGGACGAACGAACTCGCGAGGCTCCGCCGTACCGCGGCGCGCACGTCGGCGTCGGGATCGTCCGCGGCGGATTCGAGGATTCGCCGGACGTTGGGATCGTCACCCCAGTCCGCGAGGGTGAGGGCAGCGGCACGCCGGACGTCGTTGTGAACGTCCGCGAGAGCTGCGTCCAGGGCCTGGACCGTCGTCTCGTCCCTCGCGACCGACAACCCGCGCGCCGCGCCGACGCGCACCTGCCACGCGGTCTCCCGCAACGCCCGGACCAGGATCGGGCCGTCGGCGGCGCCGTCACCGACCACCGCCATCGCCGAGAAGGCCGCAGCCCGCACGAGCGGATCGCGGTCGGCACCGAGCCGACGCACGGCCTCCGCACCACCGGCACCGATCGTCGCCAGTCCCTCGGCCACCGCGATGCGGACCTCACGATCGGGATCCGATGCCAGGCCGGCGATCAGGCCGGACTCGTCGCGCGACACCAGCGCCCGGATGGCCTCGATGCGCACTCGGTGGTGGGGATCTCCGGTTGCGGTGACGAACAGGTCGACACGGTCGGCGCGCACGGCGCGGAGCAGGTCGATGACGGTCGCCCGGACGACCGGGTCGGTCGATTCCACGTGACCGGCGAGGGCCGACACGAACTCCACCGTCGGATCGATGATCTCCACCAGTTCCCGCAGACCCTGCGTGGCCGCGCCCCGGACGGACCCCACGGAATCCGACAGCGCCCCGACGACGGCCATCTCGAATCCGTCCGGTGTGTTCTCGGTCAGCATCGCGATCGCGGTCCGGCGGACGGTCGGGTCCGGGTCTTCCAGGTAGGGATCGAGGTCCGACGCGTGTGTCACCGACGTCCCGAGCAGTTCGACGATCCGAGGCGAACCCGGTGCGGCCGGTTCTGCGTCCCGCGGAGAAACACGGACCGGGCTCTCGACACCGCGGTACCCCGGCCCCGTCGACACGACCGGCTGTTCGATCGCGATCACCCTACGGTCGGTGGGCGGGATGTGGTCCAGGCCCTCGACCCCGACCAGGAACGGCTCCACCGGCCGTCCGAGGAACTCCATCATGCCGTCTGCCGCCTTGCGGACGTTCAGGTGGTAACCCCACTCGTCGTCCCGGCGCTCGGGTAGATCGGCGCGCTCGTGATAGAGGCCCCAGCGACTCTCGGTGCGCGTCAACGAACTCCGCGCGGCCAGCTCGGCGCAATCGCGGATGAACGACACCTCCGCGCATCGCATCAGCTCGTGCGGGGTCCGCCCGCCCATCTCCTCGATCTCGGTGCGCATGCGCTCGAAGGTCTCGATGGCGATGGCCAGCTTGTTCGACGTCTTCGGCGGCGCCACATAGTCGTTGACGAAGCGGCGCAGCTTGTACTCCACTTGCGGTTGCGGAGGCCCATCCGGATGGGTGAGCGGCCGGTAGATGAGCTCGTGGGCCTCTCGCAGCTGGTCCATCGGCAGTTCCGCGGGCGCTGTCAGGTCGCGAGCGGTGTCACTGGCGTGTTGACCGGTGAGTTCGCCGTACACGAACGCGCCGATCATGTAATTGTGTGGCACGCAGGCGAGGTCACCCGCTGCGTATAGGCCGTCGACGGTGGTGCGCCCGTGTTCGTCCACCCAGACCCCCGATGCGGAGTGTCCGCTGCACAGGCCGATCTCGGAGATGTGCATCTCGATGTCGTGGGTCCGGTAGTCGTGTCCGCGGTTGCTGTGGAACGTTCCCCGCGTGGGCCGCTCCGTGGTGTGCAGGATCGACTCGAGGGAGTCCAGCGTCTCGTCGGGAAGGTGACTCACCTTGAGGTAGATGGGACCCCGGGCGGATTCGATCTCCGATTTCACCTCCGCCATCATGTCGCCGGACCAGTAGTCGGAGTCGACGAAACGCTCACCCTCGGCGTTCACCTGGTATCCGCCGAACGGGTTCGCCACGTAGGCACACGCGGGACCGTTGTAGTCCTTGATCAGCGGGTTGATCTGGAAGCACTCGATACCACTGAGCTCGGCGCCGGCATGGTAGGCCATCGAGTACCCGTCGCCGGCGTTCGTCGGGTTCTCGTAGGTGCCATAGAGGTAGCCGGACGCGGGCAGGCCCAACCGGCCGCACGGTCCCGTCGCGAGGATCACCGTCTTCGCGCCGATCTCCACGAATTCACCGGTGCGCGTGTGTAATGCGGCCGCGCCCACAGCACGGCCGTTCGCCGTCAGGACCCGCACGGGCATCAGCCGGTTCTCGATGGTGATCTTCTCGCGCATGTCGCGCTTGCGCAGGACCCGGTAGAGCGCCTTCTTCACGTCCTTGCCTTCGGGCATCGGCAACACGTACGCCCCTGACCGGTGTACCCGCCGGACCGCGTACTCCCCGTACTCGTCCTTCTCGAACTTCACGCCATAGCGTTCCAGCCGCCCGATCATCGCGAAACCTCGAGTGGCCGTCTGATACACCGTCTTCTGGTTCACGATGCCGTCGTTCGCCCGGGTGATCTCGGCAACGTAATCCTCAGGCGTCGCCTTACCGGGGATGACGGCGTTGTTCACCCCGTCCATTCCCATCGCGAGCGCCCCGGAGTGGCGGACGTGCGCCTTGTCCAGCAGCAGAACGGTTGCGCCGTTCTCGGCGGCGGTGAGGGCGGCCATCGTCCCGGCCGTGCCGCCGCCGATGACCAGCACGTCGCAGTCGAGTCGAGTGCGATCGTCGATCTCTGGGATGTCCACGGCTGGTTCACTTCTCCAATGCATCGAGGATGGTGCGGCGTAACCGCAGTGTCGCGTCGTCGCCCCGCCGCCGCGGGTCGCGTGGGTGCGGGATGTCGACGACAGCGCGGACAGGTTCGCCTGCGCGGCCGAGCACGACCACCCGGTCACCCAGGAGCAGCGCTTCGTCCACGTCGTGGGTCACGAACACGACGGTCGAGGGGTGACCGGACAGGGTGTGCAGCAGCAGTTCCTGCATGGAGGTCCGTGTCTGCGCGTCGAGAGCGCCGAAGGGCTCGTCCATCAGAACCGCTCTCGGCGACCCGGCGAGTCCGCGGGCGAGCTGCACGCGCTGACGCATCCCGCCGGACAACGACTTCGGCAGGTGGTCGCCGAAGCCGTCCAGGCCGATCTCGGCGATCCACTGCTCGGCCTGCTCCCGGCGCTGCTGCCGCGGAATTCCGCGTAACGTCAACGCCAGCATGATGTTCCCTCGCACGGTCCGCCAGGGATGCAGGGCGTCGTCCTGGAACACCATGGCCCGATCCCGCGACGTGGTCGAAACCAGATCGCCGTCGGCCAGGATGCGTCCACCCCGAACCGGTAGCAGGCCCGCGATCGCACGCAGGAGCGTGGACTTTCCGCACCCTGACGGCCCGGTCAGGACGACGATCTCGCCGGCGCCCACGACGAGGTCGAGGCCCTCGATCACCGTCGACTCGCCGTACCCGATGCGGATGTCGGCGAGGTCGAGCCGCATCGCGCTGGCCGAGTCCCGTCTCGTCGTCGCAGTGCTCACCGTTGCTCCTGCCCTCGCGGCAGCCACCGGGTGACCCGCCGGCCGAACAGCTCGATCAGCCCGGACGTCAGGGCGCCGAGCACCCCGATGGTCAGCATCCCGACGAACACCTGCGGGTAGTCGACCACTGTGTACGCCTGCCAGGTGCGGTATCCGACGCCGAACCGGCCCGAGATCATCTCGGCGGAGATGAGGCAGATCCAGGCGACGCCGACGCCGACGGACAGTCCGCTGAACACGCCCGGGGCGATGCCGGGCAGGATCACCCGGATCACGACGTCTCGACGCGTGCCGCCCATCGTCCGGACCGAGTCCTCCCAGATCGTGGGCAGCGCCCGGACGGCATGCCGGGTCGCGACGAGGATGGGGAAGAACGCCGCCGCGAAGGTGATGAAGACCATGCCGGCCTCGTCGGTCGGCAACACCAGGATCGCGACCGGAACCAGCGCGATCGCCGGGATCGGGCGGAGAACCTCGGTGAGTGTGCCCGCCGTGAGTCTGGCCGCCCTGGAGCGTCCGAGAGCGATGCCCACCGGGATGCCGACGAGGACCGCCAGCGCGAATCCCGTACCGATCCTGATCAGTGACTGCCCGAGATCCAGGTAGTACTGGCCGGTGCCGAGAGCGCCCCAGAACGCGTGGGCGACATCGGTGAGTGAGGGAATGGTGTCGAACCTGGCCCACAGGACCACATCGTGGGTCGTCAGCAGCTGCCAGAGAACCCCGGCCGTCACCAGGACCAGTAGTCGTACTCCCCACTGCCAGAGTCGATTCGATCCGTCCCGGGTCCGTGCTGTCGCCTCGTCGGAAACCACGTCGTCGACGGGAAGCCGGGCGACCGTCGCGGTGGTCATGACGCGACCTCGGCGAGTGCCTGCTCATAGGTCACGTCGACGGCACCGGGATGCGTCGCCCGATACTGCCGCGCGCTGTCCAGGGTGGTGAATGCGACGTACCGGTTGGCCTCCCGCAGCCAGACCGCCTTGTCGGCGAACCAGCGGGTCCCCAGCTGCGGGTCGGAGATGTACGCGGCCCGGACTTCCTGTCCTTGTCGCCGAGCCCGATCGACCGCACGCAGCAAGCAGGTCGGATCGGCGGCGGGCTGCGTCCGCTCCTGCCCGCGCAGCCAGATCTCACCGGCGGTGGCCGGGTCGACCTCGACCTCGCAGACCGGGTCGTCGCCACGGATGACGGAGGCGTTGCCGGTGCGATTCACTGCTTCCGAGTAGTCCGCGCCGGCCGCGGAGAAGGTCTCCTGCAACGGCCCGGGTTCGACGAAGGTGTCCAGGTCGATCTCGTGGGGGAAGCTGCCGATCGATTTCAGGTAGGGAACATCGTTTCGTAATGCCTCGACGAGGTTCGGCTTGATACCCGGGTTGAAATCCGTTCCGCCCGGGCCGTTGTAGAGGTAGACGACCTCGGCCGGCAGCCCACTGTTCTCCGCGACGAGCTGGGCCGCGGCGAGTGGGTCGCGGCTCAGGGACTCGGTCGAATCGAGCTGCGCCCGCAGGAATGCCGCGACCACATCGGGATTCTCCCGCGCGTAGGCAGATCTCGCGACCACTCCGTGCAGCGTCGGGACACCGAGCTGAGCCCCGTCGTAGAGCAACCGGGCCTTGTCCTGGAAGACCAGCAGACCGGGCCAAGCCACGAACTGGGCGACGGCATCCACCTTGCCCGACTCCAGCGCCGACGCCCCGACCTGTGGTTGCTGGTTCTGCACCTGCACCCCAGTCGTGGGGTCGATTCCCGCACGGTCGAGAGCCTGCACGAGAGTCCCGTGACCCGCCGATCCGACGCTGGCCGAGATCGACTTCCCGCGCAGCTCGTCGATCGTCGTGGCCGGCGAATTCGGCGGCACCACAACCATGTTCAACGAACCCCGCGCGCTGGACCCCGTGACCGACAACATCTCGGTTCGGGTCGCCTCCTCGGCACCGGCCCGGGACCCGTTGATCAGCAACGGATAATCACCCATCGATCCGATGTCGATCTTGCCCGCAACCATCCCGGTCGTGATCGGTGCGCCGGTGTCGTAGTCCTGCCACTCGACCGTGTACTTCTGGCCGGTCCGCTCGGTGACCTCGGCGAGTCGCTTCTCGAACTGGCCCTCCGCGCGGAGGAGGGTGCCCGCCGTCACGGTGTTGATCGTCTTCGACTGGTAGCCGACGACGACCCGGACCGCGTCGGAATCACCGGTGTCCTCCAGCGAACAGGCCGCACTGCCAAGAGCAACAGCGAGGGTGACGGTGATCGCCGCCAGTTGTCGGGATCGGAGACGTGTTCTCATCGGGTGTCCTTCGGGCTGGGACCGGGGATGGAGGAAGTGCGGGACAGATGACGGCATGGGCCATTGCCGCCGGTTGCGTTGTGGCGCCGGCGGTGTGGGCGGGAGAACTCAGCGGAGGAGGTAGGGCATGTTGACGGTGACCGCACCCGTCGGGCACCGGACCGCACACGGGCCGCAGTACCAGCACTCGTCGACATGCATGAAGGCCTTGCCCGATTCCGGGTTGATGGCCAGCGAGTCCAGTGGACAGACCTCGACGCAGAGGGTGCAACCCTCGATGCACAGGGATTCGTCGATGGTGACCGGTACGTCGACCCGGTTGTTGACCTGGCTCATGATCCGGCCACCTCACGCCGAGCGGTGCTCCGCAGGCAGACACGGTCGCTACGCATCCGGATGTACTCGAGGTCGACGGGCCGACTCTCGTGAGCGAGGTGGGTCAGTCGTTCGAGGAGCAGAAGCGATGTCCCCGAACCGATCTCCAGGTGTGCGGCCGAATGCGGATCGGCATCGACCGCCTCGACCGTCATCGTCGCGTGTCCGAGCGGTCCGCCGGAGATCTGTTCGAGCAGCGTGAACACGTCGTTGTTCTCGAGGTCGTGCTCGAGCAGCGGGATCCCGAAGTCCGGCACGAGGTAGGTGATGTCCAGGCTGATCGGCTCGTCGTCGAGGTAGCGGAGCCGTTCGATGTAGACGGCCTGCGCATCGTCGAGTTGCAATCGCCTCGCCACCGCGCGCGGGGCGTCGACGAGGGTGGCGATCTTGACCGTGTTGCGTACCTCGCCGTGCATGCGGAACGTCTCCTTCAATCCCTGCAGCGCATCGAGACCGTGGTCGAGCTTTCGGGCCACCACATGGGTGCCGACCCGGGGCGCGCGCTCGATCAGTCGCTCTTCCGTGAGGATCGCGAGCGCATCCCGGATGGTGTTGCGGGAGACATTGAAGTCGGCGATGAGTGCGCGTTCGTCCAGCGAGTCGGCGAGGTCGCCGTCGTGGATCTGGCGCCGGAGGACGTCGGCGACCATACGGGCGTTGTCCGCCCGAAGCCGTCCGGCTGCTGTGGTCCTGAGCTGCATGGATGGCACGATAACGCGATCACGTCGACTCTGGGATCACTGTTGCCGGCGCTGGTCGCGCCCCCACCGCAATGCGCCACCGGTGATGCGCGCTGACCTGCGAGCCACGCTCGGGCGCGGGGCATTGCGCCACCCTCGCCGCCCGCGGCCGCTTTAGAATCACTCCGCACGCAATGTGGCGCCGGCCACCTCCGACGCGGCGCCGGATGGGTGGCCGGGCAGCCCGGGGTCGAAAGGCACCGCAGATTCAGGACACCGCGTTGTCGCGGCGCCACTGCGACGGCGAGATCCCGTACGCGGCCCGGAATCGCTTGGCGAAATGGGTGGCGTCGCTGAAGCCGTGGGCTCGGGCGACTGCCGGGATGGTCAGGTGTCGACGGACCACGAGTGCGTCCCGGGCGCGGTCCAGTCGCCGGCGGATGATGTAGTCGTTCAGCCGGCCCTCTGCAGAAGGCCACTCGGAGTACAGCTTCCGGGTCGACACGTGGTGGGCGGCTGCGATTGTGTCCGCGCACAGCCCGGGGTCGGTGAGATGAGCATCGATGTGGTTCTTCACCGAAATGACCAGCTCCGACGGTTGCGGCTGGTCACCGGCGTCGAGCGCCGTGAGGAGCAGGGACCTGACCACGGCACTGGTCGGAGCGGCCAGATCCGGGAGCAACTCGGGACAGTCCGCTGCCAGACGCCTCAGATGCAGGACGTGATCACGGACGAAGCCGAGCAGCGGGTTGGCGTCGCGCAGGCGATCGAGACCGCGCCGGACTGTTTCGGGAGCAAGTCCCAACCATCCCTGCGGCACCTGCAACGCCACGATCGAACCCGGGCCGTGAGCACGGAAATCGAAGGGCGACAACACATCGACGACGGTGAGTCCGCGTGGACTCGCCTCCTCGCCGGGGCCGCGACGAAGCGTCCAGCCATCGTCTCCGGGCACCGCGACCACGAGTGCCACCTCGGCTCGGCCACGGTGGGATCGTTTGCGGGACAGAGTGATCCCTTGATGGTCGGCAATGGTCAACCACATGCCCTCACCCATCGGCCAGTGCGTCGCGGTCGGCGCGTCTGGGTGACGTTCGGGTGCGACCACCGCCTCGACGCCCCTGACGTCGCGCCACGGCCCGCATCGGGAACCCTCCGGACCGGCCTGTGTCTGACCGGTGATCACGGGCTGTTCTCCTGCGCCAGGGACATCACCCGCCATGCTCTCGGTGTCATGCCGTACATCTCACGGAACCGGCGGCCGAGGAAGGACGGGTTGGTCACTCCCCACCGACGTCCGATGAGCGCGACCGACTGATGCCGGGTCTCCGGTCGGGCGAGATCGTCGCGGATACCCTCCAGGCGGCACGCGATGATCCACTGTTCGAGTCCGAAACCCGCGTCCGCGCAGAGCCGGAACAGCTTTCGGACCGAGATCCCGTGCGCGTCGGCGATCATCCCGGCCGAGAGCTGAGGATCGCCGAGATGCCGCCGCACGTAACCGCGGATACGCGGCAGGAGAACGGCTGCCATCGCGTGGCGCGCGTAATCCGGGTCGTAGGCCGACGCCAGCAACGCCCGGGCGATGTCGATCACGGACGATCCGATGGCCTCTGCCGCAATCGGGTTCGTTGCCAGCACGTCACCGTTGTTCGCCATCGCCCCGATCCGGTCGGTCATCAGCGAACAGAGCGGACTCGACGCCAGCCGGCCGGCCGCGCCGCGGATGACCTCGTGGGGGAGGTCGAGTTGTTCGAGCGGGATGTACAGGGCCTGTGATGAGCCCCTACCCGGCCAGTAATAGTCGTAGGGGGTGTTCAGGTCGCACAACATCATGTCACCGGCCCGCAGCAACTGCTGACTTCCGTATTGATCGAATCCGCCGACGCTGCGCTCCTGGACCGCGAGCGCCAGCACCTCCGACGGGCCGCTGCGGATCTGCGCCGGACTGCGCGACAGCCGGAGTCCGGTGAGGTACGAACGAAAGATGCTGGTGTCGCCGTACGGGATGCGCTCCAACGTCGCGTCCGTACGAAGCGGGTCGTCGAACTCCACCGAGGTCGGCCATATCTGGTCGAGAAACGCCGAGTAGGTCGCCTCACGCCGGTCCTTCTCCGTCACTTCGTGCGAGGCGAAGACGATGGCCATGCCCGGACCCCCTCAGCTCCGAATGTTCGCCGTGCGACGACGGGTGATCGAACAGGAAGAATACCGGCGAACACGGTGCGACGGCGGGGTTGCCGCCGGTCACGGCACAATTCCGCCTCACCCCGGCGCGACGACTCCCGCCAGAATGCGCACCGCTCAAACGCTCCGCCGCGCGGTGTGCGCCACCGCGACTTCCGCCGACACCGATCCGGCGTGCGGCCGCCCATGCGCGTCCTCGACAGGGACGCACGTCCGTGGTCGCGAGCCGCCGTCGCCGTTCACGAACCCGTCTCGGTATGGGGGTCTGCGACCGGCTTGGACTCGGCAGAATTCCGCTGGCGCAGGAAGATCGACAGGACGACGATCGCGGCGACCGCGATGAACTCACTCTGCCAGTTCTGCATGGACTCGAACCAGAACTGCGAAGTGGTCAAATAGCGCCACACCGATACGGCCGCCTCACCGTGTTCCTGCTGCTCGGCACTGTAGGCACGGGCACCGCCGACCGCGTGCAGTGCCAATGAGGCGAAGAAGAGTGCGAAGAATGCTATGGCCAGCGAGTTCTCGTAGATCTTGAGTACCCATCCGCCGCGACGGACCGGCCACGGCGTGCGGGGCTGATCAGACCCGTGAGGGTCGGCGTCTTGGGGTGCGTCGCCGTCGACGGGTTTCGATTCGGAGGATCCGCGCTGGAACAGGAACGCGGTGAGAACCACGTACATGGCCATCTGGAGGAACTCGGATTCCCAGTTCTCGAAGGTCGCCTCGATGAAGTCGCCGGTGAGGAAGTAGCCGAGAAACGACACCTGTCCGGAGCCGCCGTGGGAGAGCTGCTCGGCGTTGTAGACCTGCCAGCCGGACACGGCCATTCCGACGAAGAACACTGCGAACAGGAGCATGCACGTGATGAACAGGCCGTTGTCGCGCAGCCGGCGACTCGTCCGCTCGCCGAGCAGTGATAGCGAATCTCCTCCAACCATGCTGTCAGAGCTTATCGAGTCCGACCGCTGACGACGGCGAACATCCAGGTCACGACCCGCGAAGACGCTGTGCAACCCCGGCCCCGGTTCCGGCCGGCTCACGCCGACGGGACGATCGGGATCGACGAGGACGAGGTCCCGGCCCAGGTCGATCGATCGCCTGAGCCGGGGCCATCACGCCGGCAGTCAGTCCGGCTACGTCGCGTCGACCGCTCGGAGGACGATCCGCGAGACGGCGTCGGGTCGCGAGACCAGCGAGGCGTGGGATGCGTTGACCTCGGAGGTGCGACCGGGCGCGGCCCGTCCGGCCATGAATCGCTGCAGCGCCGGGGGGATCACCCGATCCTGTTGTGAGACGAGGTACCAGCTGGGCACCCGCGACCACGACGGCGGTCCCGACGGTTCCAGGTTGGCGCGGAGAGCCGCCGACTTCTGGTGCGCGAACATGTCGGCGGCGACCGCGGGCGTCACGTCCTGGGCGAAGATGTCCCGGAAGTACGGGCGTGCGATGTAGCCGTCGACGTTGCGTCCGGCCAGTCCGGTGGGGTCGTTCTCGACGACCTTGAGTTGCAGAGCGGGGGGCAGCAACCGGCTGCCCGGGTAGGTGATCGGGTTCAGCAGCCCTTGGACGAACTCGCCGGTGGTGGGTGCGAAGGCGGCGATGTAGACGTTGGCGCGGACGTCGGGGTCCTGGGTGTTGGTGATGACGAAGCCGCCGTAGGAGTGTCCGACAAGCACGATGGGCCCGTCGATCGTCGCGAGCTTCTTCTCGAGTTGCGCGGAGTCGTACACCGGAGACCGGAGGGGGTTGTCGAAGGTCTGCACCGCGAGTCCGCGGCCGCGCAGGTCCTGCGCGACGTCACGCCAGCCCGACGAATCCGCGAACGCCCCGTGTACCAGGACCACTGTCGGTGCGGTCGGCTGGGCCTCGGCCGGAACCACCGACAGGCCGGCGGCCGTGGCCACCAATGTCGAGACGAGCAGTGCCCGTCCGGCCAGTTTTCGAAGTGCGGTCCTGGGGTTCATGTCGGCGGCCTTTCCACGAGTCAACGGGGGTCGAGGTGGACCTTAACCACTCCCGCTGCCACGCATCTGGTCACGAGCGCACGGTTCTGTGCTGACCGCGCACGGCCCGATCTCGCGGCGCCGGTACCGACTCCGACCGCGTCCCGACGATCACCACTACTCTTGCCCTCATGACCAAGCGAACCGAACCGGACGCCGAGATCGACATCAAGCCGCGTAGTCGCGACGTCACGGACGGCTTGGAGAAGACCGCGGCCCGCGGCATGCTCCGCGCGGTGGGGATGGGTGACGACGACTGGGTGAAACCGCAGATCGGGGTCGGGTCGTCGTGGAATGAGATCACCCCGTGCAACCTGTCGCTCGATCGGCTGGCGAAGGCCGTGAAGGAAGGCGTGCACGAAGGCGGTGGATATCCGCTCGAGTTCGGCACCATCTCGGTTTCCGACGGCATCTCGATGGGCCACGAGGGCATGCACTTCTCGCTGGTCTCCCGTGAGGTGATCGCCGACAGCGTGGAAACCGTGATGAGCGCCGAACGGCTCGACGGCTCGGTCCTGCTGGCCGGATGCGACAAGTCCTTGCCCGGCATGCTCATGGCCGCGGCGCGCCTCGACCTCGCGTCGGTGTTCCTCTACGCCGGTTCCACACTGCCCGGTTACGCGACGCTGTCCGACGGCACAGAGCGTCAGGTCACCATCATCGACGCCTTCGAGGCGGTCGGCGCATGCGCCCGCGGACTGATGAGCCGCGAGGACGTGGACACCATCGAACGCGCCATCTGCCCGGGTGAGGGCGCCTGCGGCGGCATGTACACGGCCAACACGATGGCCAGCGCCGCCGAGGCCCTCGGCATGTCCCTGCCCGGCAGTGCCGCGCCCCCGGCCCCGGACAAGCGCCGCGACCAGTTCGCCCGGCGCAGCGGTGTGGCCGTCGTCGAGATGCTGCGCCGCGGGATCACCGCGCGCGACATCATGACGCGCGAGGCCTTCGAGAACGCGATCGCGGTGGTGATGGCGTTCGGCGGCTCGACCAACGCGGTGCTCCACCTTCTCGCCATCGCCAACGAGGCCGAGGTCGAACTGTCCCTCGACGACTTCATCCGCGTGGGCAGCCGCGTACCGCACCTCGCCGACGTCAAACCCTTCGGCCGGCACGTGATGACCGACGTCGATCGCATCGGCGGTGTGCCGGTGGTGATGAAGGCGCTCCTCGACGCGGGGCTCCTGCACGGCGACTGCCTGACGGTGACCGGATCGACGGTGGCCGAGAACCTGGCGCACATCGCGCCGCCGGATCCGGACGGTCAGGTCCTGCGCGCCACGAAGTCGCCCATCCATCCCACCGGCGGCATCACGATCCTCAAGGGTTCGCTGGCTCCCGAAGGCGCCGTGGTGAAGTCCGCAGGCTTCGACTCCGATGTCTTCGAGGGAACGGCACGGGTATTCGATCGGGAACGCGCCGCGATGGACGCGTTGGAAGATGGCACGATCACCGCCGGGGACGTCGTGGTCATCCGGTACGAAGGGCCCAAGGGCGGACCGGGGATGCGGGAGATGCTCGCGATCACCGGCGCCATCAAGGGCGCGGGCCTCGGCAAGGACGTGCTGCTGATGACCGACGGACGGTTCTCGGGCGGCACCACCGGCCTGTGCGTGGGTCACGTCGCACCGGAAGCGGTCGACGGTGGACCGATCGCGCTGGTCCGCGACGGCGACCGCATCCGACTCGACGTCGGCCGCGGACTCCTCGACCTCCTGGTCGACGACGACGAACTCGCATCACGTGCACAGGAATTCACTCCCCTGCCGCCGCGCTACACCCGCGGGGTGCTGGCCAAGTACTCCAAGCTCGTCACCTCCGCGTCGCAGGGGGCCGTCTGCCGCTGACCGCGGTATCGATCGTTGAGTTCGTCGAACCGACCCCGGACACCCCTCGGACAGGACTGACCCGCCCGGCGTGTTTGGGCGCCGGTTGCGTGGGTATCGCTCGGCATACCAGTTGCTCCAGAAACGTGGCCTCTGTTGATGATGTGGCCCCCTCGACCGGCGTCGGCGAGGCATGGGTGTCTGCGAGTCGGATTGCTCATCCTCTGCCGCAACCGGTCCGGGCCAACCGATCACTCCATATGCGAACTCCGGCACCGCCGGTCCGCCTCCCAACGAGTTCGAGGAGAGCCTGTGTACCTACACACTCAGCAATTGATCAACGAGATCGCCGTCGACGAGCCCGATCCGGCCGCTGCGAATGCCCTGCAGGAGGGGCTGGGCGGGCAGTTCGGCGAGATGCGCACCATGATGCAGTACCTGTTCCAGTCCATGAACTTCCGTGGTGATCCGGCGTCGAAGCCGTACCGGGATCTGCTGCAGGGAGTCGGGACCGAAGAGATCAGCCACGTCGAACTCATCGGCACCACCATCTCGCGCCTGCTCGACGGTTCGCCGGAGTATAAGGGCAAGAAGACCGATCCGGTCGACAAGCCGGGTGAGAAGGGGTCCACACCCCTCAAGATCGCGCTGGACACCAGCAACATCCATCACTACCTCGTCGGCGCACAGGGTGCACTGCCCGTCGACGCCGCCGGCAATCCCTGGTCGGGGTCCTACGTGTACAACAGCGGGAACCTCGTTCTGGATCTGCTCTACAACCTGATGCTCGAATCCACCGGGCGACTGCAGAAATGTCGGATCTACGAGATGACCGACAACAAGACAGCCCGCTCCACGATCGCCTACCTGATCGTCCGTGATCAGGCGCACGAGAACGCCTTCGCGAAGGCCCTGGAGAGCCTCGGGGTCAACTGGGGATCGATCCTGCCGATCCCGAAGACCAATGCCGAGCGGTACCCGGAGGTCAAGAAGCTGGTCGACCAGGGATTGCAGAGCGTTCAGTTCACCTTCAGCGCCGACAACCAGAGCGACGCGGCGAAGCTGTACCGCGGTGCGTCCCCCAGCGGTGACGGGACCGAACTGAGCACCGAGATCATGCCCGAGGGATTCCCCATGACCATCGCACCCGAACGGCGCGAGGAGTTCGCGCCCGGACTGGACAAGGATCTACTCGCGCTGATCCAGGCCACCGCCGAGGTCGAGATCGCAGCCGCCGACGACCCCGGCAAGAAGTAGCCACACCCGGCGGGCGGCGCACGGCCTCCGGTGCCGCCCGCCGGCGTGAGGGTCCGACGTCAGGTTGCGTTTTGTCCCGGTTTCCGGGACAAGACGCAACCGGATCGCAGACGGCCGCCGCTGAGAGCACCTAGAGTCCCAGACATGGCGAAAGACCGCGGCGCCCCGACGCCGGCATCCGGCAGACCCTCCACGTTGTCGAGAGTGTCACTGCCGCAATGGATTGCGCTCGGGCTGACGATTCTGGCGGTGGTCTTCATCGTTCAGAACCGGACCACCGTGCGTATCGAGCTGTTCTGGGTGAGCGTCGAGTCGCCGTTGTGGTTCATCCTGGCCGTCGTCTTCGTCGTCGGCTGGGTCGTGGGTGTGCTTGCCGCACGCGGACGCTACCGTCAGCGCCGGCCGCACTGAATTCCCGGGCTGTCAACGGACCCCGTTCTGGTCCTACGACGACCGGCCGGCCGGCAGCGCCTTTCGTGGAGTGAGGTGGCCCAGCAGCCAGTCGTAGATCGCGTCGCTGTTCAGCAGGGTGAAGTGGTGCGCGCCACCGATATGGAAACCCTCCTGGAACTTCAGACCACGACGCCGGCGTGTGTGCTGCCCGCGCCCACTCGGTGCGAGCACGAGACCGTCACCGAGCAGGCGTCCCAACGGGTTGTCGGGATCGCGGGTGATCGTGGCGGTGACGAAGAGATGCCGTGCGCCCGCCAGCAGCGGGACGTCGGCACCGGGCGGCTGCGACCACGCGTCGGGGTCCTGGCCCACCCAGTCGTCGTCGGTCAGGCTGCCGTGGAACAGGTCTCGCACCCCAGCACTCCGTCGACGCAGCAGGGAACCGATCGGACGCGTGACCGGCGTCCGCCGCAGCGCATTCGTGGCCAGGTGGACACCACGAGCCAGCGGCGCACCCAGATGCGGCGTGCCCAGGCACACCGTCTCCGACACCAGACCCGTCCAGTACTCGCTGCGCTGAACGGCTGTGTGACAAGCACTTCGGATGACCAACCCGCCCATCGAGTGACCGATGAGGGTCAGCCGGGTCACCGGTGCGGGCCAGAGCAGTACGAGGTCGGCGAGGAGGTCGGCGAGCGCGCGGCCGTTCTCGCTGATGTGGCGACCGGTGTTGTACCGGACCTGGACCTCGGTGGCGCCGATGTCGCCGGCCAGTTTCTCGCCGTAGGTCGCACGCTCACTTGAGGACCAGGCGAACTCCGACTCCATCAGTCCGTGCAGGAACACGACGACGTGTCCGCCCGCGTCGGGAAAGCCCGCGCGCAGCGACTCGGCGTCGAGCGCGACCGGACGGCCATCGACGCGGATCGACATGTCGGCCGTCAGGGGCGATTCCGCGGTCTCCAGTTCATCGCCGATCAGGCCGTTGAGGATGCCGAGGAGCACGGCGCCACGATGGGTGTGCGACGGCGCGCGGCCCTCCGGCCACGGCATGTGGTCCGCTGCCGACCTCCCGGCGTCGAGCGCCGCGGCGATGGAGTTGTAGGTGCCCTCGCTGACGGCGTCGTGCACCATCTGTGCCGTGTCGACGGAACTCCCCAACACCGGCCGGAGCATCCGGAAGACACCACCGGCGATGACACGATGCATCGCTCCGACGCCTCGCGTGGCAGCGCCGGCTTCGTAGAGACCGAGGTGGGTGAGCGCCCGCAGCTCGGCCTCACGCGTGGTCGTGGCGGTCATGGCCCCGAGTGTACAGATGTGCACTCAATTCCGGGGCGCAAGCGTTGGGCGTGCTCGTGTGCGTGTACACCTCGTCGAGATCAGGGTGCGATTTGTCCCGGTTTCCGGGCCAGAACGCAACTCGATCTCAGTCGGCCCGGCGTCGCGCCCGGAACACGACGTCGTGCGTGTGGTGTCCGCCTCCGGCGGCCTTCCCGCGTTCCCGCGTCTCGTCGGTCACGATGTCCCAGCCGTCGCCGAGCAGATCCGCGAAATCCCCGGGCTGGACGTACGCGTCGGGGTCGAACCCATGGGCCCGCACGCCCTCGGGGGCGTGGGCGACCACCAGCAGGGACCCGCCGGGCCCGACGGCGTCGACCAGCCGGCGAGCCGCGTCGACGTTCTCCTTCGGGATCGGGAAGTAGTGCGCCGTCACGAGATCGACGCCGGTCGCCGGCACGTCATCGGCGATCACGTCGGCACGCAACCAGGTGATCGACGGTCGTGGATCGATCTCCCGAGCCCGGTCGACGGCGACCTGGGAGATGTCGAGGGCGGTGACCTGCCATCCACGATCGGCGAGCCAGCGGGCGTCGGCGCCCTCCCCCGACCCGACATCGAGTGCGGTGCCCGGATCGATCCCGGACACCTCGGCGACGAGTGCCGGGTTGACGTCCGACGTCCAGAGCCGGTCAGCGCTGCTGTACCGCGCATCCCAGCCCTCGGCGGTACCCGGGTCGTCGGGTCTCGAGGGCTCGGTCATGGTGTCGGGACGGCTGTTCTCGGTGGCCATGCAGTCGACTGTGGCACGCGCGGTCGCGGGTGGCCAGGACCGTTGCCGAACCCGCAAGAAGTCCGGCGCGGGGTCAGGGCGGACACCGGCGGGGTCGGGGCATCACGGTCTCGCCGGTCGCCTTCGTCGACGATTGCGCCGACAGCAGGCAGACTGGTCGGCATGGCATTCCCCATTCGCATCGGTGTCCAGATCCAGCCCCAGCACGCACCCGAGTACTCGTTGATCCGCGACGCGGTTCGACGCGCCGAGGACACGGGCGTCGACGTCGCATTCAACTGGGATCACTTCTATCCGCTCTACGGCGCGCCCGAAGGCGAACACTTCGAATGCTGGACGATGCTCGGCGCGTGGGCCGAGCAGACCTCGCGCGTCGAGATCGGCGCACTCGTGACCTGCAACTCGTACCGCAACCCGGAGTTGCTCGCCGACATGGCCCGCACCGTCGACCACATCAGCGGCGGCCGCCTGATCCTGGGTGTCGGGGCCGGCTGGTTCGAGAAGGACTACGACGAGTACGGCTACGAGTTCGGCACGGTCGGTTCACGTCTGAACGACTTCGGCGCTGCGCTGCCGCGGATCAAGTCGCGTCTGGCCAAGCTCAATCCGGCTCCCACCCGCGACATCCCGATCCTGATCGGTGGCAGCGGCGAGAAGAAGACACTGCGCTACATCGCCGAGCACGGCGACGTCTGGCACGGCTTCAACGACGTCGAGCAGTACCGGCACAAGTCCAAGGTGCTGGCCGAGCACTGCGCGGCCGTGGGTCGCGACCCGGAGACCATCGAGCGGTCGTCCGGGGTGAACTTCAGCGGCGACACCGACGCACTGCTCCGCGACGCGGACGCACTCGCCGACGAGGGCGTCACTCTGCTGACCGTCGGCGTCACGGGGCCCGACTATGACCTCACCGCCCTCGAGGCGCTGTGCCGGTGGCGCGACTCGCGGAACTGACCGCGTCGCGGGCGGCGCCGTATGGCGCCGCCCGTCATTCGCTCGGCCGGACGATTGCCCGGATGCAACACCCGACCCGATGCCTCGTCGGCATCGCACGTCTGCACGACTAGGTTTGTGATCATGCATCGAGTGCCGGCACTTCGGGAACTGCTGACACGTGTGGCTTCGACGGCCGCGCTGGTAGGACTGCTGGGAGTCCTCGTGGCCCTCGCGTCACCCGGCGCGGCGTCCGCCGAACCGCCGACCCGGTTGCCGAATTACGTCGTCGACTCCGCGGACGCGATCAGTCCGGCACAACGCACCGAACTCGAGGCCGCGATCGACTCGCTCTACGGCGACCACGCGGTCCAGATGTGGATCGTGTACGTCCGCGACTTCGGCGGTCTCACCAGCGAGCAGTGGGCAGATCAGACCGCCGTCGCCAGTGAGCTGGGTGATCACGACGCCCTGCTCGCCGTCGCGACCGAGGATCGGGCCTACCGGTTCTTCGCGCCCGACAGCGCCGGCGGCCTGGATCAGTCGACGCTCGAAGAGGTGGCCAACGACGACGTCGTCCCGCAGCTGCGCGAGGAGAACTGGGCGGGAGCCGGACTGGCGGCGGTCAACGGTCTGTCCGGAGCACTCGATCCGAGCAACACCGGCATCATCGCGGCCGGTGTCGTCGGCGGGGTGGTCGTCCTCGGCGGCAGCGGCGCGTACCTCTACTCACGACGACGGAGGCAACGCCGAATCACCGAGGGCGTCGAGACGCTCCGCGAGCAGGAATTGACCGTCGACCAGTTGGCCGCCCAGCCCGTCGACGTGCTCGACCCGTGGTCGCGCGAGGTGCTCACCGACCTCGACAACGCGATCCGCACCAGCGAAGAAGAGCTGCAACTGGCCGTCGGCGAATTCGGCGAGGTCGAGACCGCACCGTTCACCGACTCCGTCCGGCAGGCCGAGCAGGCGCTGGCTCGCGCATTCGCGCTTCGGCAACGGCTCGACGACAACGTCGCCGAGACCGACGACGAGCGTCGATCGATCCTGGTGCAGATCATCACCATGTGCACCGAGATCGACAGTGTGCTGGACGATCAGGTCGACAACTTCGACGCGATGCGCAACCTCCTGATCAACGCGGACTCTCGATTCGACTCGATCACCCAGCAGCTGATCGGCCTGCGCGCTCGTCTGGAGACCGCCTCACAGCAGCTCACCGATCTCGTCGGCAAGCACGGCGAGGGCACACTGACCTCGATTCTCGACAACGTCGACCTGGCCCGCTCCCAGATCGACTTCGCAGAGGCGACCGCGGATCAGGGCCGGGCCGCGATCACCGCACCGGTCGGTCAGCAGGGTCCGGCGGTCGCCGCCATCCGGTCGGCGGAGGGTTCGATCGAGCAGGCGACGGTGCTCCTCGACGCCATCGACCACGCGGATGCCAACATTGCCGCCGCCCGCTCCCGGATGCCGGCGCTCGTCGCCGAGGTCGAGGAGGAACTCGCCGAGGCGAATGCCCTGGCCGAGGCCGGCGGCACGTCGCTGGTGACCGCGATCGAGACCGCGAGTGCGGCGGTCGCGGGTGCGCGCAGCAGCTTCGACACCGATCCCCTGGGGACCTTCACCGCGCTGGTCGACGCCGACGCCGACCTCGACGACGCACTCGCGGCAGCGCGTGATGCCGCCGCCGAGCGCGTCCGCCGCGCGCAGGTCCTCACGGCCGCACTCGAATCAGCCGGCGCCAAGGTGACCGCCGCCGCCGACTTCATCGGCACCCGCCGCGGTGCCGTCCAGTCCACCGCTCGCACCCGGCTCGCCGAGGCGCAACGCCTCCTGCAGTCCGCGACGGACGCCGCTGCCACCGACCCGCCGGCGGCAACCCAGACCGCTCGTCGCGCCGGATCTCTGGCCGACCAGGCCCTGATGGCCGCCCAGGGCGACGTGGTCAGCTGGCAGCAGTCGCAACAGCGACACCCGACCGGTTCATCGACCGCCGGCGCGGTCTTGGGCGGCATCCTCGTCGACAGTTTCCTGCGCGGCACCATCGGTGGTCGCGGCGGAGGCTTCGGCGGGGGCGGCTTCGGCGGGGGCTTCGGTAGTGGCGGACGCAGCCCCGGGTCGTTCGGCGGCTCCGGGTCCTCGGGACGGATCGGCACCGGCGGCCGCTTCTGAGGCACCGGCGCCGGGAGCGTAGCGAGCGGGCCCAATCGAAGCCTGGCGTTGTTCCACGTGGAACCAACAGGGGTGTTGGGTTGCCGTTCACACACGGGTAGCCATCGGTTCGCTTCGCCCTCCTAACGTGCTCTTCGTCGTGCGCCGGCCCCGTGGCGCGACCATGCTTCCAGAGGAGCCCGTGTGCGTATTCCGTTGCAGCTGTTCATGTCCACCGGTGAGGATGCCGGACGCTCGTCCCGCGCCTACGTGACCTGCCGATACAAGTGTGGCGACGCGTGCCGCCACGACCCGGGAAACACCAGCGACAACACCTATTTCCGCGAGATCATCCGGACCGCGGTGTCGCGTCGCAGCGTCCTCAAGACCTCCGCCGGTGCCGCGGTGGCCGTCGGCGCGACCTCGCTGCTGGCGGCGTGCGGGGACTCCGGATCATCGGACCCCGCATCCCCGAGCAGCGCATCGTCCGGAGATGCACTGCCCGGCATGAAGTTCGATGCCGTCGCACCCAATACCGAAGACGCCGTGGTGATCCCGGCGGGATACCGCCAAGAGGTCGTGATCAGGTGGGGTGACCCCATTCTGCCCGGTGCTCCCGAGTTCGACTTCGCCAACCAGACCCCGGAGGCGCAGGCCGGACAGTTCGGGTTCAACAACGACTTCGCGGGGCTCATCCCTGTGGACGGGGTCGCCGACCATCACTATCTGGTCGCCAACCTCGAGTATCCGACCGAGCCGTTCATGTTCGCCGGGTACACCGACGGCGAGCCCACCGAGCAGCAGGCCCGGATCGCCATGGCGTCGGTCGGCATCGCGATCGTCGAGGTCACCTCGCAGTCCGGGAGCGGTGCACTCACAACCGTTGTGGGGCCACGCAATCGGCGCCTCACCGCGTCCAGCCCGTTCCGCCTGACGGGACCGGCCGCGGGCAGCGAGTTCGTCAAGACCGCTGCCGACCCGGCCGGGACCACCGTCCTGGGGACCTTCGCCAACTGTTCCGGCGGACTGACCCCGTGGGGCACCATGCTCTCCGGCGAGGAGAACTTCAACAACTACTTCGCCAACCCGAGCAAGGTCACCGACCCCAAGGCGGCGGAGCGACTCGAGCGCTACTCCTTCGAGGACGACGGGGACGAGCACCACTGGGGGCGGTTCGACAAACGCTTCGATCTCGCTGTCGAACCGAACGAGGGCAATCGCTTCGGCTACATCGTCGAGGTCGACCCGCATGACCCGAATTCCGTTCCGGTCAAACACAGTTCGATGGGACGGTTCAAGCACGAGTCGGCGAACATCTATGTCGTCGGCAGCGGCCCGGACAAAGACACGGTCGTGGCCTACAGCGGTGACGACGAGAAGTTCGAGTACATCTACAAGTTCGTGTCCAGCCGGAAGATGAAGAGCGGTCTGTCACGGACCGCCCGCGCGCACAACATGGGCATCCTCGACGAGGGCACCCTCTACGTCGCCACCTTCACCGGAGACCCGACCGACCCCGTGGACGGGTCCGGAACCCCGCCCGCCTCAGGGAAGTTCACCGGCAAGGGTTCGTGGAAACCGCTGCTGACGGTCAACGCCGACGGCTCGGCTCGCTCCTACATTCCGGGGATGACCCCGGCCGAAGTGGCGGTGTTCACGCGGCAGGCCGCCGACACCGTGGGTGCGACCAAGATGGACCGCCCCGAGGACATCGAACCGAACCCGAAGACCGGCAAGGTGTACTGCGCACTGACGAACAACGACGACCGCGGCACCGACGGAGAGGCCGTTGCCGACGCCGTCAATCCGCGTACCGAGAACAAGAACGGTCAGGTTCTGGAGATGACCGACGACCACACCGGGACCGAGTTCACCTGGGAACTGCTGCTGGTGTGCGGCGACCCCGCCGCCGCCGACACCTACTACGGCGGGTTCGACAAGACCGCGGTCAGCCCCATCTCGTGCCCGGACAACGTCGCCTTCGATCCGCACGGAAACCTGTGGATCTCGACCGACGGCAATGCGCTCGACAGCAACGACGGCCTGTTCGCGGTTGCCCTCGACGGCGACCGGCGTGGGGAGACCAAGCAGTTCCTGACCGTACCCAAGGGTGGCGAGACCTGCGGCCCGATCATCGACACCAACCGCGTTCTGATCGCCGTCCAGCACCCGGGTGAGCTCGACGATCACTCCGCGGACAACCCGGCGTCGCACTGGCCGGACGGCGGCGATTCCCAGCCGCGCCCCTCCATCGTCGCCGTGTGGCGCGACGGCGGTGCCGAGATCGGGGCCTGACCGCAGAGCCCACGCTTCCGCCGAGGAAGCCGCGACCTTCCGTATGAGGTTGTGCCCTGTTCACGGGCACAACCTCATGCGGATCCAGGGGGAGCACCGTGTGGCCCCGTCCGTAAGGAGCGTCACACCGTTGGCATGCATTACTTCGAAGTTCTAAGTATTAGACTTGCTAAACGTGTCCGCTTCCGACCCCGCCCACCTCGCCCAGGCCCTGCGGCCGACGATCACGAGGCTCTACCTCGCTCTTCGTCGTCGTGCACCGTCGGTCGAGCTGACCGCGGCGCAGACGTCGGCGCTGAGCGTCCTCGCCGACCACGGGCCGATGCGCATGGGTGAATTCGCCGACCGCGAATCCATCCGCATGCCGACAGCGACGTCGGTGATCGACGGACTCACGAAACACGAGATGGTCGAACGCAGACCCGATCCGGTGGACCGTCGAGCCGTGCTCGTCGGCCTCACCGACCACGGGCGCACTCTCGTCGGGCAGATCCGTGAGCAACGCGACGTCGTCCTGACGGGCGCGCTCGCCGAACTCAGCGATCAGCAACGCGAAGCCATCGCCGCGGCTGGTCCCGCCCTGCTGGCCCTGCGCGACCAACTCGACAACCATCCGGCATCGCACGCCGCGTCCCCCGCACGCGTGTGAGCGGGAGCCGGCGCGTCGCCACCGGCCACCTCGCATTGATCTGGCAAAGGACCCCATGACAGTCACCGAACACACCCCGAGCGACACCGTCGCCAGTGGAGCCGACCGCACCGCGGCCGAGCCGTCGATGCTCGCCTCCCTGCGCGCGCAACCGCGCGCGGTGTGGATCACCGCATTCGCCGCCGTCATCGCCTTCATGGGCATCGGCCTCGTCGATCCGATCCTGCACAGCATCGCCGAAGCGCTGAATGCCCCGCCCGAGAAGCTCACGCTCCTGTTCGGTGTCTACGTCGGCGTGCAGTGCGTAGCGATGCTGCTGACCGGCTGGGCCGCATACCGTTTCGGTCCCCGACGAACTCTCACCGTCGGCTTGGTCCTCATCGTCGTCGCCGCCGGCGTCTCGGCCCTCGCCGACAACATCGACCAGCTCATCGCGTTGCGGGTGATCTGGGGCCTCGGAAACGCGTTGTTCCTCGCCACCGCACTGGCTTTCATCGTCCAGTCCGCGGTTGGCAACCGCAACAGCGCCATCATGATGTACGAGGCCGCACTGGGAATCGGCCTGGCGGTCGGCCCGCTCCTGGGCGCCACACTCGGCGAATGGACCTGGCGCGCACCGTTTGCCGGTACCGCGCTGCTCATGCTGGCCGGCGCCGTCCTCTGCGCCGTCATGCTCCCCGCCGACGGCCCGCGATCCGAACGCGTCCAGGTGCGGATCGTCGACCCGCTCAAGGTCCTGCGCAACCGCACCCTCTTCGTCACCTCCGTCGGCTCCGCGTTCTACACGGGCGCACTGTTCACCGTGATCGCCTGGGCGCCGATCGCGATGGGTCTGCGTCCCATGTACGCGGGACTGGTGTTCTTCGGCTGGGGTCTGCTCACCGCGGTTGCGGGCGTCTTCGTCGCGCCGTTGCTCGCACGGCTCATCGGCGAGAAGTCCGGTGTCCTCGTGGCCGTCTCGGTCTACGGGCTGGTGATGGTGCTGGCCGGGATCGGCACCGCAACCGACCAGGTCTGGCTGATCGGTCTGGCCGTGATCCTGTCCGGCTTCCCGTCGGGCGTGCTCAACACCCTCTTCACCGACGTCGCCATGTCGGCGGTCGGCGGCGACACCCCGCGCTCGGTCTCGAGCGCCGGGTTCAGCTTCCTCCGCTGGATGGGTGCCGCGATCGCGGCCGTACTCGTCGCCTACCTCGCCAAGTGGACCGGCTCGGAGGCGACCCCGTGGTGGTTCGCCGCCGCGTACTGCGTCGTCGCCCTCCTCGCGGTGTCGCTGGCCGAGGTCGCCCACGATCGCAAGGTCGCCGACGACGCCGCACTCATCGGCGCCGAGGAATTCTAGGCGCCGATCTGCCAATCGGTGACCAGCGCGTGAATCGCCGGGTACCGTCCGCGGGGTGACGGATTCGAAGGTGATCGTTGCCATCCGGGGCGATGCGCCGACCCTCGCCGATGCCGATGTCCTCGTCCGGGGTTGTGCCGCCGCGGGCGCGACGCGCGTCCAGGTCAACCTCGACGACGACCTGGTGTCGGGAGCCATGCGCATCGACGAACTCGACCCGCCGATCGCTGCGGTGCTGGCGTTCTGGGCCCCCGAGCCCGGCCCTGTCCTGGCGGCCGTCGACGACCACCTCGGCGTTCGGATCGATGCCTGGGCGGTCACCGATCGAGCACCGCTGGATCCGGAACTACCCGCCGACGGAACGCGCATCGACGCGCTGTCCAACATCGCGTTCCTGCGTCGTCCCGACGAACTCGACCGCGACGAGTGGCTCCGTCGGTGGTTGGACGACCACACCCAGGTCGCCATCGACACCCAGGCCACGTTCGGATATGTCCAGAACATCGTCGAACGACCGTTGACCGAGAACGCCCCGCCGGTCGCGGCCATCGTCGAAGAACTGTTCCCGATGGAGGCGGTCAGCGACATCCACGCCTTCTACGGAAGCGGCGGGGACCAGCAGGAACTCGAACGCCGGATGACCCTCATGCTCCAGAGCGTGGCCCGGTTCGGCGCGGACCGGAATCTCGACGTGGTGCCGACGTCGCGCCACGACTTCGATCTCAGCGGGTCGCGCACGTGAGCCATTCGTCTCAGACGGCCGAGTCCGGGAATGCGATCACCGACAGGAAACGCACCGGCAGCTCGACGAGTTCGACAGGCCCGTGCGCTCCCTCGCCGTCGAGCTGAAGCGAGTCGCCCGGATGCATCCGGTACACCGAGCGGCTGTGGGCGTAGTCCATCACGCCCTCGAGGACGTACAGGAATTCGGTTCCCGCGTGCTGGAACAGTGGCTGGGTGACCGACTTCTCGGTCAGCGTGACGAGTAGGCACTCGAGCCGTTTGTGCTCACCGCGCAACGAACCGAGCAGCTCGTACTCGTGGCCCTCCCGAGACCCCTCGCGGATGATCTCCGAGCCCTCACCCGATTTGACGAACACGGCCGACCGTTCCATCTCGGCGCCGCGGAACAGCGAGGTCACCGACACGTCGAACCCGTTGGCCAGGCGGGCCAGCGTACTGAGACTGCACGAGGTCTGGGCGTTCTCGATCTTCGACAACATCGCCTTGGAGATGCCGACGCGAGTCGCCATGTCCCCCACCGACAGTCCCTGCTGGCGTCGCAGACGCCGCACGTTGTGCGCGATCGCCGTCTCCAGCTCCAACTCCTCGACCGACTGGTCGACGGGCCGCTCTCGCGCTGTGCCGGATTGATTCCGGATCAAAGGGTCGTCCGTCACGCTGCCAGCATAGTGAGAAACAACGTTTCCTGACAGTTGACACACGAAGTCAGCTCCCGTCGACGGTCGGGCCTCAGGTCATCGGAAGGCCGGGTCAGCGCATCTCGCCGGCTCCGACATACGGGAAGCGTGTCGTCAGCAGGTCTCCCTCGGCGAACCGTGAGAAACGGAAGTCCGACTCGGGGATACGAGGGTCCGCGCTGCGCCCGTCGACGACCAGATCGGCGATCAACCGGCCGACCGCCGGTGAGATCTTGAACCCGTGCCCACTGAATCCGCCTGCGAGCACGAGCCCGTCCAGCGGTCCACGGGAGATGATCGGGTTCCAGTCCGGCGTGACGTCGTAACACCCGGCATAGCTCGTGGTGATCGCCGGCGCGGAGAAACCGGGGAATCGCGTGCCGACCTTGTCGACCGTGAGGTCGATGAAGTCCGAGTCAGCGCGATTGCGGTAGTCGTCCGGGTCCGCGATGTCGAGGGCGGCCAGATCGCTGTTGCCGAACAAGATCTCACCGCGGACGTCGGGACGGACGTACTGCAGTGACACCAGGTCCGAGAAGACCGGCACCTCGCCGAGGTCCTCGCCCGGGTCGATCATCACGATCTGTTCGCGATGCACCTCGATCGGCACGTCGATCCCGTAGGGGGCGAGGAACGGCCTGGACCAGACGCCGGTCGCCACCACGACGGTGTCCGCGGAGATCGTCGAGCCGTCGGCGAGGCGGACACCGGTCACCCTGTCCTTGTCGACGACGAGGCCGGTCACCCTCGTGCCCTGACGGATTCGGATTCCCGTCGCCCGTGCGGAGGCCGCGAAGGCCTGCGCGGTCTGATACGCGTCGCCGTACCCGCCCCGTTCCTCCCATCCGAAGGCCGCGAACGGTTCGAGGTCGGCGGTCGGCCACATCGCGGCGACGTCGGCGACGTCGATCTCCTCGGTCTGCACACCCATCACGCGTTGTGCCGCGAGGCTCTTGCGCATGTTCTCGACATTCGCCTCCCCCACGCCCACCACGTATCCGGTCTGCCGGAAACCGATGTCCGTGCCGAAGATCTCCTCGGCCTTCTCGAAGACCTCGAGCCCGATCGCGGCCATGGCTGCCAGTGAGCCGACACCGTAGTGGCAGCGGACAATTCCCGACGACTTCCCCGTCATCCCGCCGCCGACGGTGTCGCGCTCACAGACGACCACATCGGTGACGCCGCGCTGTCCCAACGCCCACGCGGCGGCCGCGCCCTCGAGACCCCCGCCGACGATGACGACCGACGCGGACTCCGGGTTCACAGCCCGGACCCCGGAATCCAGTTCGTCCCGGCGAGCGGGACGCGGGCCATCGCCGACGCCTCGATCGAGATCGCCACGAGGTCTTCGGGTTCCAGATGCTGCAGATGTGCCTTCCCGCACGCCCGCGCGATCGTCTGGGCCTCCATCGTCATCACGCGCAGGAAGTTCGCGAGTCGCTTTCCGCCGAGGACCGGGTCGAAGCGGGCGGACAGTTCCGGGTCCTGCGTGCTGATGCCCGCGGGGTCGCGCCCGTCCTGGAAGTCGTCGTAGAAGCCGGCGGCCGAGCCCAACGCCTCGTATTCTTCGGCGTATCGGGGGTCGTTGTCACCCAACGCGATCAGCGCGGCGGTTCCGATGGCGACGGCGTCGGCGCCCAGCGCCATCGCCTTCGCGACATCTGCTCCGTTGCGGATCCCACCCGAGACGATCAGCTGCACCTCTCGATGAACTCCCAACTCCTGCAGGGCCTGCACTGCCTGAGGGATCGCGGCGAGGGTCGGGATGCCCACGTGTTCGATGAAGACGTCCTGGGTGGCGGCCGTTCCGCCCTGCATGCCGTCGACCACGACGACGTCGGCGCCGGAGTGCACGGCGAGCTTGACGTCGTAGTACGTGCGGGTGGCGCCGACCTTCACGTAGATCGGCTTCTCCCAGTCGGTGATCTCGCGCAACTCGTTGATCTTGATCGCGAGGTCGTCGGGCCCGGTCCAATCCGGGTGACGGCATGCGCTGCGCTGGTCGATACCCTGCGGCAGGGTGCGCATCCCGGCGACGCGTTCGGAGATCTTCTGTCCCAGCAGCATTCCCCCTCCGCCGGGTTTGGCGCCCTGCCCCAGAACGATCTCGATCGCGTCGGCCTTGCGCAGGTCATCGGGGTTCATCCCGTACCGCGACGGGAGATACTGGTAGACGAGATGCTTCGACTGCCCCCGCTCTTCGGGCGTCATCCCGCCGTCACCGGTGGTCGTGGAGGTGCCGACCTCCGAGGCGCCGCGACCGAGTGCTTCCTTCGCCGAGGCCGACAATGCACCGAAGCTCATCCCGGCGATCGTCACCGGGGTGGCGAGATGCAACGGGTACTTCGCATTTCGGCTACCGAGCACGACGTCGGTGTCGCAGCGCTCGCGGTAACCCTCCAGTGGATAGCGGGACATCGACGCGCCGAGGAACAGCAGATCGTCGAAATGCGGCAGCTTGCGCTTGGCGCCCCAGCCGCGGATGTCGTAGATGCCGGTCTCGGCGGCGCGCTGGATCGCGGCGATGGTCGTGCGGTCGAATGTGGCCGACTCGCGCAGGCCACGCTGTTCGATGCTCAGGTTGTCGGTCATGACGGTTCTCTTTCGTCGTGTGGTGGGTGCCATCTCCGCTCCCTGAGGAGTCCCGGAGCCTGCGGAGGGGCGTCGCGAAGGGTTTGGTGACTAGGCCACCGGACCCTTCGAGGCTCGTCGCTATCGCTCCTCGCACCTCAGGGAGCAGGATGGTCGCACCTCAGTAACTGCGGCCTGGCGGCCGTCGTGGACTACGGATGCCCCCCGCTCCCTGAGGAGCGAGCTTGCGAGCGTCACGAAGGGTTTCGCAGCCTCGGTCGCCAGACCCTTCGTGACGCGCCCTCCGCAAGCTCCGGGCGCTCCTCAGGGAGCAGGAAGCAGGTCGTTCTTTCGGATTAGGGCGCGGGGCAGGCTCAGTACGCGGACGTGTTGTCGACCTTGAAGTGGTACAGCTCGCGGGCCGATCCGTAGCGGGTGTAGTCGCGGGGGTCGTCGTCGCCGAAGCCGGCGGCCTTGAGCAGTCCGGTCAGCTCCTCGAGGTGTTCGGCGCGCACGGGCTTGGCGATGCAGTCGGCACCGAGCGAGGCGACATCGCCGCGCACATAGATGCGGGTCTCGTAGATCGAGTCGCCGAGACCGTCACCCGCGTTTCCGCGGACGACCAGACGGCCGGCCTGTGCCATGAAAGCGCTGTTGTGCCCGACGTTTCCACCGACGACGATGTCGACGCCCTTCATCGAGATGCCGCACCGTGCCGCGGCGTCGCCCTCGACGACGAGGAACCCGCCGTGCGCGGTGGCGCCCGCCGACTGGGAGGCGTTGCCCTTCACGATGACGCTGCCGCTCATCATGTTCTCGGCGACACCGGTACCGGCGTTGCCGTTGATCGTGACCTCGGCCTGCTGGTTCATCCCGGCCGCGTAGTAGCCGACGTGGCCGTTGATGGTGATCTTCAGCGGGAGGTTGACCCCGGCCGCGACGCTGTGGGCGCCGGCCGGGTTCTCGATGACGACCTCTCCCGAGATGTCGCCGTGCAGCGCCGAATTGATCTCGCGCAGCGGGGTGCCGGCGAGGTCGAAGGTGTGGTTGGGGCTCATCGTCTCAGCTTTCGCCGTGTCGGTGGAGGCGGGAACGGTAGGGGTGGTTGCCAACTCGGCGGTCATCGCGTCCATGCGTACACGACCTCGGGCTCGGGCTCCCAGATGCGGGCGTTCTCCACCCCGGGCAGTGTGGTCAGCGCGCGGTACTCACTCGCCATGGCCACCCAGTCGTCGGTCTCGGCGATCACCGCCGGTTTGCACGCGATGGCGTCACGGACCACGGCGAACGAGTCGCGGTTGGACACCAGCAGGGTGTAGAAGCCGTCGAAGTTGGCGCACACCTCTTTCAGGGCGGTCTCCACGTCCTTACCCGCCGCCAGCTGGTGTGCGACGAACCGCGCGCCCACCTCGGTGTCGTTCTCGCTGTCGAATTCCACTCCCGCGGCGCGGAGTTCGCGCCTGATCGTGGCGTGGTTGGCGAACGAGCCGTTGTGGACCAGGCACTGCTCGGGACCGACGGCGAACGGGTGCGCGCCCGAGGAGGTGACGGCTGATTCCGTCGCCATCCTCGTGTGGCCGACCCCCTGCCACCCCGACGCTGCTGCGAGTCCCCAGGATCGGGTCAGTTCCCGTGGCGCTCCGACACCCTTGAGGACGGTGAGGTCCGACCCGAAGCCCGCGACGAGTGCGTGGGGGTATGCGGCGCGTGCGGCGGCGAGCAGTTCGTCTGCCGTCACCGGGGCCGAGACCACGAGCGTGACGTCGATCGTCTGTGCCGCGACCGCCACCCCGAGCGCCGCGCTCAGAATCGCGGACACCTCCTCGGGGATCACGTCGAGTTCGAGGAGGGAGATGCAGCCGTGCCCCGGCGGTGCCCACCCGGGGTTTCCGTAGACGGCGATACCCGCCGAATCCGCTCCGCGGTCCTGCATCTCGCCGAGCATCTCGGCGAGCAACTCGCCGAGCCGGGGGTGGAGGTCCGGGTTGCGCAGATGCAGCCCGACGATTCCGCACATGGTCAGGTCCTTACGTCGAGAAGTGGATGTTGCTGTCGGAGAAACGCTTCGCTCAGGGATCGACGGTCAGAACGCCGTCAGGTACTTGTCGACCTCCCACGGCGTGACCGCCGCGTGCCAGTCGAAGAACTCGTCGCGCTTGAGGCCGGCGAAGTACGCCGAGACCCGCTGCTGATCGTCCGGCCAGTCCTCCGGGAGTGCGGCGTCGAGCGCGCCGGCGACCACCGTGTCGGTCTCGAGCGCCTCCACCGCGTGCAGGAGGGTGAGCGGGAGTTCGGCGATGTGGCCGGGACAGTTCCCGACGGCACCGGGATCGAGACTCCGCTTGATGCCGTCGAGTCCCGCTCCCAGGAGGGCGGCGACGGCCAGGTACGGATTCGCCGACCCGTCGCCACCGCGCAGTTCCACGCGTTGCTCGTCGGGCACCCGGATGTAATGCGTGCGGTCGTTGCCGCCGTAGGTGGCCCGCCGCGGAGCCCAGGACGCCCCCGAGCGGGTCGCGGTCGCTCCGGTTCGCTTGTACGAGTTGACCGTCGGTGCGATGACGGCCTGGAGCGCGGGCGCATGCTCCAGGATTCCGCCGATGAACCCGTAGGCCGTCTCCGACAGCCCCAGGCCGCGTTCGTCGTCGGTGACCTCGGGGAACACCGGGTCACCCGCCCGCGTCAGTGACAGGTGGAAGTGCAATCCCGAGCCGGTGCGCTCGGCGAAGGGCTTCGGCATGAAGGTCGCGATCATGCCCCGCTCCGCGGCCAGGGCCGAGAGCAGGTAGCGGAGCGTGACGACGCGGTCGGCGGTCGTCAGAGCGTCGGAGTAGGCGAAGTTCTGCTCGAACTGACCGTTGCCGTCTTCGTGGTCGTTGGCGTAGTTGCTCCAGCCGAGCTGGTTCATCGCGGTGGACACCGTGGTCAGGTGCTCGTACATGCGGGTCAGGCCGCGGACGTCGTAGCAGGGCTGATCCGAGTCGTCGGCGGCGTCGGCGGTCACCAAGGACCCATCGGCGGCCCGCTTGAGGAGGAAGTACTCGACCTCCGCACCGACCCACGGCTCGAAGCCTGCGTCCGCGGTCTGCGCGATGAGGGCCTTGAGGATGTTGCGGGGCGCGAAGGGCCAGGGCTTGCCCTCGACATGCGGATCGCACTGGACGACGGCGAGGCCCTCTTTGATGAACGGGATGGGCAGGAAGGAACGGACGTCGGGGATGGCGATGAGGTCGGGGTCCTTCGGCTCCTGCCCGATGGCACCGACGGCGTATCCGGCGAAACCGACTCCATCGGTGGCCAATTCGTCCACGGCCTCCACCGGCACCAGCTTGGCGCAGGGTTTGCCGCGGAGGTCGACGAACATCGCGAGGATGAACTTGGTGCCGTGCGTCGCGCAGAGATCGGCGAGGTCGCCGGTCGTCGTCTCGGTGGTTGTCATCATGTGCTCCGGGGGTCGACTCTAGGGGCTTTCGGTCCGCGTGTCCACTCTTGTGAACCTTTGTCTACTATTAGTAGACCTACTGGTTGTTTCGACCCTGTTTCGGCTCCGTGAGCGGTACGTGTCGGTTTGTCCGACAACGATGTCCGCGCGGGAGCGACGCAGACGGCTCGGGGGCCCACCGTCGAACGGTGGACCCCCGAGCCGTCGTGTGCAGGCGTCGATCAGACCCCGGCCGGTGGTGCCGAGGCCGGCGAGGACGCCGGCATCGCCTCCTCCACCCGTTCTGCCGCTCGAGCCGGTGACATCGTCGAGAGTCCGCCGGCGTGTCCGACAGAAGCGCTGGGGATCTCGTAGGCGGTCTCGGCGTGCAGTACGGCGTCGAGACCGGTCATCTCGGTCTCCTCGTCGACGCGCAGGCCCATCAGCTTGTCCAGTCCCTTGGCGATCAGCCAGGTCATCACGAACGAGTAGGTGCAGGTGATGACGATGCCGGCGAGTTCGCGCCAGACGATGTCGACGGGTCCGCCGAACAGGATTCCCTGGACACCGGCCGGCGCCGCCTCGGTGGCGAACAGCACGATGCAGAGGGTTCCGACGATGCCGCCGACACCGTGCACGGCGAAGGCGTCCAGCGTCTCGTCGATCTTGAGCCTGTTCTTGAAGCTCAGCAGGAATGCGACGACCGCGGCGGCGAAGATGCCGACGAGGAGCGCACCGAGCGGTGCCATGCTGCTGGCCGCGGGGGTGATGCCGACGAGGCCGGCGATTGTGCCGGTGATCATGCCGAGCGAGGTGACGTGCCCCTCACGCCACTTCTCGATGATCGCGAAGCCGATCATGCCCGCCGAGCCGGCCAGCAGCGTGTTCAGGATGACGGCCTGCGCCAGGAAGTTGGCACCGAGCGCACAGCTGCCGTTGAACCCGAACCAGCCGAAGAACAGGATGCCGCCGCCCATGATGGTCATCGGCACGTTGTGTGGACGTTCCATCCGTCGCTTGCGGGCACCGAGCACCACCGCCAGCGCGAGTGCTGCGACACCGGCGTTCATGTGGACCGCGGTTCCGCCCGCGTAGTCGACGATCTCGAGGTCGTTGAGCAGGAAGCCGCCGCTGTAGTTGTCGTCGACGTCGGCCGCGAAGACCCAGTGCGCCACCGGGAAGTACACCACCAGAAGCCAGATCGGAGCGAAGACGAGCCAGGACGAGAACTTCATCCGGCCGGCCGCGCCGCTGGCCACGATCGCGATCGTGATGGCCGCGAACAGGATGAACCAGGCTGCGAAGTACAGGGTCTGGGTGGCGCCGGAGGCGTCGTCGGTGAGCCAGTTGGTCAGTCCGATGTAGTCGGTCGGGTTGCCGATGATGCCCCACCCGCCTACCGACGGACCGGACACCAGCCCGTGTCCGATCACGACGTAGAGAACCGCCGTGATCGCCAGGGTGGACATGACCATCGTCATGATGTTGAGGACGTTCTTCGATCCGACCATGCCACCGTAGAAGAAGGCCAGGCCGGGGAACATCAGCAGGACGAAGACGAAGGCCGCCAGCATCCATGCCAGGTCGGCATTGGCGGCGAGTATGGGTTCCATGAGCGATCTTTCGGTTCAGGGACTCTACGAGAAGTCGAGGTGTTCGGGACCTGAGCTCACGGGCATCATTGACCGCGTAGATATGCGACGACGCTGTCGCGGTAGTCGAGGAATCCCTTGTAGGCGGCGATGTCCTCGCCGAGCGTCTCGATGACGGTCGCCAGCTGACCGGCCCACTCGGGTATTCGCTTCACGTCCTCGAGCGAGGCCATGAATGTCCGAATATTGAACGTCACCGCACCCGACATCGGCAACCGGACGAAGTGTTCGAGCTCGATTCGCAGTCGTGCGCGGGCGAAATCGCCGTCGGCGACCATGCCCGGGACGTCGGCTGCCCACTCCGGCAGTTCCTCGAGGCTGACATCGAGCTTGTGCGAGTCCGATGCCGACAGCGTCCAGTTCACCCGGCGATACACCTGATCGGCGGGTAGCCTGCGCAGGAACTGCTCGGCGCGGGCGACGATGCCTTCGCGGAGCATGCGGGGAACGGGCGCGTGGATCTGGTACATGTCCATGCCGACGTCGAACGACACCGACCAGGCGGCGGCGAACGTGACCACGCCTGCATCGAAGTACAGGTGTCCGTCGCGTTCGGTGACGAGGAGCAGGTCGTCGGGTACCTCCCGCGCCAGGAACTCCATCGGTCCGCACGGGAGAGTGGCCGCGTCGCCGAGGACGAACTCCTGGTCCGTGCCGAGAAGCCGGTTGCGCCAATGCAATCGGCCGTCGCCGTGCTCAGTCAAGGTCATATCGTCGGGATAGGCGTGGCCGAGATCGCGGAGGTAGTACAGCAGCAGGTCCCAGCACGCGAGTTCCATACCGGGGAGCACCCGCACCCGTGTCGGGTCGGCGTCGAGGATGCGACGCCGCTCGGCCATGATCTCCGGATACTCCGCACCGCCCAGATCGACCAGATGCCTGCCCCATTCGCCCGCACGCGTCGCGTGGGGGATGCGCGCCGGCTCGACGTTCACGCTGTAGGAGAACTCTTCCAGGTCGTCCGGGAAGGGCCAGGGCAGGTTCGCCAGGTGGTCCACCTTCCGGGTCGGAAACGAATCGATGCTCACAGGTCCACCTCGATGTCCTGGCCGCGCGACACACAGCACAACATGGCGTCGCCCATGGCCTTCTCGTCGTCGGTCAGTACGAAGTCGCGGTGCTCGATCCGGCCGCGTCGGACGGGGATTCGGCATTCGCCGCACACGCCCTGACGGCACCGGTTGGGCACCGGGACCCCGCTGTCGAGCAGCCGCTGCAACAGTGACACACCCGCGGGTACGTCGACACGGGCGCCGGAGGACGCGACGGTCACCGTGAACGGATCGCCGGGGTCCTGTTCCGGCGCCGTGAAGCGCTCGAGATGGACCCGCGCGCTCGGCCACCCGGCGGCCTCCGCGAGCTGTGTGTAGGTCTCGAGCAGCGACGTGGGACCGCAGGCGTAGGCGTGCGTGCCGAGCGGCTGGGCACGCAACCGGTCGGCGATGACCTCCACAGTGGCCGCGGCACCGGACACCTCGTGCAGGGTCACGGTGGGTTGCGCCGCGAGTGCACGCAGGTCGTCGATGTGGGCACCGCACCCCCGACGATAGGAGTACACGATGTCCGCCCGACGTCCGTCACGAGCGAGCGCACGGGCGTGGGACAACACCGGGGTCACCCCTATCCCGCCCGCCACCAGCAGCGCACCGTGCTGGTCGAGGACCGGCGGGAACATCGAACGCGGGCCCTCGATCTCGACGACGGCGTCCTCGACGAGGTTGTCGTGCAACCAGTCCGAGCCGCCGCCGGCACCGCGTCGCATCACCGAGATGCCGTAGCTCGTCGGGTACATCCCGTCGTCGACGAGCGAGTACGCATTCCGTTGCCCGCCGGCGGAGACGATCAGATGACTGCCCGGCTGGTACGAGGTGAGGAACGGCGCCGCGTCGTCGGCCGGCCCGAACCGGAAGTGTGTCACCTCGTCGGTGAGCCGTCGTACCGCGAGGACCCGCATCGGTCGCGGACCCGTCACATAGGCGGGATGGAGGTGGGCCGGGTACTCCCCCACGACGACCGCGGTCATGCGTCGTCTCCCACGGCGGAACCGAGGAAGCCACCGATCACGGGCGAATGATGTTCGTGCACCTCGAGATCCCGAGCACAACCGGGACACGCGACGGTACCGCCGACGACCGCGTCGACACGGAAGGTGTCGCGACAGTGCGCGCAGTAGAGCGGCAGGTCGCGCGTGTGGGTGACGTACGACGACAACTCCGCCGCCACCGCGCCGGCGGCACGCGCCATCGCCAGCGCGGTCAGCACCTCGTACTGCCCACCGGTCACCAGGATCCGGGTGCCGGTGCGGCACTCGTCCAGGGCCGAGCGCAGAGCGGAACGGTCGTGCGACCCGACGAGCGTGTCCAGGACCAGCAACCGCGTCTGGCCGGCCGCCTCGGCCGCTCCGACCCAGTTCCGGGACACGTGCGCGACTTCGGCGTCGTCCCCGATCGCCACGATGAGAAAGGCCGAGCCGGTGGTGTCGACGGCCGGCGGCGAGGCGGGCCAGCGTGGCATGCCGGGTCCGGGTGTCGCGGTCGGCGCGGGTGCGGCGGCACGAAGCCACTGTGCCGCACGATCGCGGAACTTGATGATGCCCTTGTAATCGGCCATGTCGCCGGGCAATTCGGCCAGCACCTCGGCGGATCGTCGACGCCACGCCTCGACGGTCGCGAGTTGTTCGAGCGACAGCATGTAGGTCCGGATCAGGAACATCACCGCACCCGAATCGGGGAGCCGGATGAGATGTTGCACCTCGACGCGGAGATGCACTCGCCTGCCGAACTCGTCGTCGGGCACCTGCTGGATCGTCTCCCGGTCGGGTCCCCACTCGTGATAGATCTCGGTCGAGACGTCGAGTCGGCGGTCGATCGTCAGGGTCCAGTTGGTCCGTCGGTAGGGCTCATGGGGTTGGAGACGTTTGAGGAATTCGTGCGCGCGCGTGATGACGCCCTCCTGGCGTACGCGCGGCACCGGCCCGTGGATCTCGAGAAAGCTCATCCCGACGTCGAATCCGAAGCTCCAGTCGGCGGCGAAGGTGACGACCCCGGCGTCGACGAAGAGCTGATCGTTGCGCTGGTCGAGGAGTGCGATGTCCTCCTGGACCTGAGAGGTGATGTACCGCAACGGCTCCTCGGGGAGAGTCGCGGGGTCGCCGTAGCGGAAGTGCTGCTCGATCCCCAGGATGTCGTTGCACCACGACCAGGTGTCGGCTCCGGTCGACCGCAGCCGCATCTGGTCGGGGTAGGTCGCGTCGAGCTCGCGCATCATGGTCAACATCGCATCCCACGCAGCCGGGACCATGTGCGGCAACACCGCGTGGCGGGTGGGGTCGGTGGCGAGGATCATCGCACGCCGGTCGAGCTCGGCGCGGTACTCCGAATCGACGTCGACGACTGCAGCACCCCACCGGCCCGCGGCGGTGGTCACCGGCACCTGGGCCGGCTCGACGTTCGTGCTGTACCGATAGCGGTCTTCGGGGAACGGGAACGGGAAACCGGCGACGAGGTCCGGCATCGTGCCGGCTCCGGTCGGCGGGTCGAACAGGGTCGTCACAGCGGAACCTCCAGTGTGGTTGCGGCGGCCGCGCGTGAGACGCACGGCATGATGGCGTTGCCCGCGTCCTTCTCCTCGGTGCTCAGGTAGAGGTCACGGTGGATCGGGGCGCCACCGACAACGGGTATGCGGCACTGCCCGCACACCCCCTGCCGGCAGAGGTTCGGCACGGCAACGCCGTCGCTCTCGAGGGCATCCAGCATGCTGGTCCCCGACGGCACGTCGACCGTTCGGCCCGAGGCCGTCAGCGCCACGCGGAACGGGTCGCCGTCGTCGAGGGCGCCGACACCGAACCGCTCGAAATGCACTCGCGAGCCGGGCCAGCCGGCATCCGTGGCGGCGGCGAGCACCGCGTCGATCATCGCGGACGGTCCGCAGACGTACAGGTGCGTCCCGATCGGTTGCCGCCGAAGTGCGTGTGACAGGCGGTCGGTGAAAGAGACACTGTCGGTGAACAATTCGGCACGCGACCCGGCGAGTGCGGTGACCTCGTCGAGATGCGCCGCCGCCGACTCGCGAAAGACGTAGAGAAGCTGGACATCACGATGCCAACGGGCCGCCGCGCGGAGGTGTGACACCATCGGCGTGATCCCGATCCCACCGGCGATCAGGAGGTGTTTGCGCGCCCGGGCGATCGGTGCGAACGCGCTGCGCGGCAGCCCCACCGGCACGACCGCGCCGACGTCGAGTTCGTCGTGAAGCCATCGTGATCCGCCGTTCCCGTCGTGGAGGCGGAGCACCGAGATCGAGTACTCCGACGGATGTGTGCCGTCACCGGTGAGGCTGTAGGCGTTGGTGGCGGCGCCCGCGTGCACGACCAGGTGGCTGCCCGGGACGTAGCCGGGCAGCGGCCGTCCGCCCGGGTCGGCGAAGGTGATCGTGCGGATGTCTCGCGACGGCGCGCTGACGGCGGTCACGACGAGGTCCATCGTCGTCGCGGCGGATGCCCGGCGCGGGACGGACTCGGTCATGCTCATCTCGGCGACTCCGGTGTTCATGAGACGGGTTCCTCGACTGATTCGGTGTCCGGACAGGCCGGCTGGGCGGTCTCGGCGTCGACCATGAACCCCAGATAATGTCCGGTTCGACGCGAGACGTGGTGGTACACGAGCAGGTCACGCCGGCATCCGGCGCACGGGACGACGTCGTCGACAGACGCGGTCGCGCGGGTGACCGATCGGCAGTGCGCGCAGAAGACCTCCACGACGACCTCCGGCGCAGAAGTCACCGGTACGACCGAGATCTCGTCGTCCTCGAGTCCGGCGCCGAGCGCGACCGCCCGCAGGGTCAGCGCCGATCCCGCATCCGCGGCTATCCACACCCGCACGCCGACAACGGCTTCGGCCAAGGTGCCGGCGAGCTGGGCAGCAGCGGAGTCGGCGTCGGCGTGGATACGCGTGGTGGCACGCGGAGGCAGCGCTGATTCCCAGCGTGCGAGGGTCTCGACGACGTCCCCGACACCGACCAGCACGTAGGAGCTGCCGGTCGGCGCGGGCGTCGTTTCCTCGCTCGGATCACCGGGGCGTGCCCATGTCGGCACGCTGGAGAAGGCGATCTGCGACATGGCCGCGGCTCAGAGGAGCGTGGCGTCGCGCAGCCCGGTGTAGAAGGCGAGCGCGTAGCCGGGGGTGCTGAAGTAGATCTTCGAGCCCTTCGGGAAGAAGATCGCGTCCTTGGCCTTGGCCACCGTCTTCTGCCCGGTCTCCTTGTTCTCGAGGAGGAACTCGCCTTCGAGGACCACCTTCATCTCGTCGTACTCGTATTCGTAGTACAGCGGTTCGTCGGTGTGGCGCAGCTCGAAATAGCCGCTGCACATGGGACTTCCGTCCGGGTTCTCGTAGACGTCGCCGATGAAGCCCTGGGTGCCCGGGTACTCGGCCTCGGGCATCTTCGGCAGATCCTCATATCCGCCGCTCGTCACGCGGAACTCCAACGCCTTGGCACTCTCGATGGTCACGTTGCTCCTCCATATGTTTCACGGGGCGTACTCGCGGAAGGTGATACGTCGATGACGTCGACGTACCACCCGCGACGCGGTCGACTCCCCTCAGTGGACTTTGTCCCCTGTTATGAAACAAGCGTCGTGTTTCGGAAGTGTGACGACTCTGTAATGGCGTGCTACGCGACTCGCCCACCCCCCGAGCGACGGCACTCGCGCACGATCATGTCCGGCCGCCGCGCCCCGGCGAGCGCTGTCCGTTTCGGACCCCAGCGCCCCGGGTACCGCGGTCGGCAAGCCGGTTCAGCCCCTCGCGAGCGATCCGGCCCAGGTGCCCGGTTGAGAACCCAGCCGGGCACCGCCCCGGCGTCCCGTTCTCTCCGAACCTGCGACCGTCTCGTTCGGTCCCGCTTTTCGCCCAGCGCGGCAACGTATCCCGCGACCTTGTTGCGTCTGCGACCAGACTCTGACAACATACGTTCTCAGTTTGATCGGAGGGCTCTGTGGGACATCGTCGTCAGTGGGTGACGGTTGCCGTCGCGGCCGGAGAAGCGGACGCGACAACTCGTGCGAGTGACGTCGTCGACCGCGGTGGGTTGTCTGACGTGCGTCCCACCTGTACCTCGAACCCGGACGCGTGGTTCCCGGAACAGGCCGCCGGACCCCGGAGCCTGGCGAACCGTCACGCCCTCGACGGGTGCGTCCGCTGCCCGATCCGTTCCAGCTGCGCCCGACTCGCCCTCGACGATCCGACCCATCTGACCGGGATCTGGGCGGGTGTCTACGTTCCCCCGCCGGGGAACCAGCACCGGGCGCGCACCCATGCGCTGAACCGTCTGCACTCCATCGGCTTTCCGCAGACGCACCCGCACGAGGACCGCCGGACCACAGCGTGACGCGGGACAGGTGATCGACGCCCCACGCTCGCCGACCGCGGGAGTCGCGATTACCTGAGAGGTAGTGGCTTTCACGACGCCCCGCGCCGAATCTGGGATCAGGACGATTCCCGGAGGAGGTGTCCGATGACCGCCGCACCGACCATTGCGAGCACACCGACCATCGCGAGCACGAGGCCGCCCACGCTCGTCGCACCCACGACCTCGAGCCCACGCTGGCTGACTGCGGTGATGCGGTGCGACCGGGCCCTGTCGTCCTGGTTCATCGGAGCAGGGTTCTTCTTCGCGCCGATCCTGTTGATTCTCGACCCGTGGCCGGTCGCCGTAGCCATCGCCTGGGTGGCGATCTCGGTGTCCGGGTTGTGGCTCGGCCTGCTCGGCGTGTTCATGGCCGCCGGTCTCGCCCAGGTGCTGCGCGCGGGCGACGAGATACCCGACGAGTTCTGGTCCGGTCTGCTGGACTACCGAACCCGGTGAACGGGCGGACCCGTGAGCCGGAACGCTAGGCCGGCTCGGGTACTCCGACCTTCGGCGCACCGGTTCGGCCTCGGACGAGCGCGGCCGCCGCGATGAGCACGAGCGACAGGCAGGCCGCGACGACAAACGCGAGATGAATGCCGTCGGCACCCGCCTGCAGCGGGTCCACCCCGTCGTCGACGGCCGACTGCGTACCCCGCGACATCAGCGTGATGAACAAGGCGGTCCCGGCCGCCCCGGCGACCTGCTGAACCGTGCTGACCGTCGCGCTCCCGTGTGAGTACAGTTCCGGGCTCAGCGATCCCAGCGCCGAGGTCATCAGCGGGGTCAGACCGAAAGCGATTCCGGCACTGAGGATCACGTGGGCCGCGATCACCATGCCCAACGACGATCCGGCGTCGAGCGTGGTGAGCAACCACGTGCCCGCGCTGACGGCCACCGTGCCGGGCAGAACCAGCGGTCGCGCGCCGACCTTGTCGAACAGCGCTCCCACGAACGGTGCGAGCAAACCCATCACGAGACCGCCGGGCAACAACACGAGGCCGGTGGTCAGGACGTCCTTGCCCATCACATTCTGTAGATACAGAGGCAGCAGGATGAGAGCGCCGAAGAGGGTCAGCATGAAGCCGGCCATCAGCACGACGGCCAGGCGGAACGGCGCGATCGCGAAGGTCCGAAGATCGAGCAGCGCCAGGCCGCGGTCGGCGAGCTTGAGCTGTCGCACGACGAACAGGGCCAGCGCGACGGCGCCGACGAGCAGCGGCATCCACGCCGGGATCGGGGCGTGACCGCCCGCCGATTCTCCGATGGTGCTCAGGCCGTAGACGACTCCGCCGAAGCCCAGTGCCGACAGCGGGACCGAGATGATGTCGAGCTGTGCGGGCCGCCGCTCGGTGACATTGCGGACGAACACCCCGCCGAGGATCAGCGCGCCGATCGCGATGGGCAGCACGATCCAGAACATGGCCCGCCAGCTGAGGGACTGCAGGATCAGACCGGACACCGTCGGTCCGACGGCCGGTGCGACGGCGATGACGATGGAGACCAGTCCCATCGTCCGGCCGCGGTTCTGCTCCGGGACGACGTTGAGGATCGTCGTCATGAGCAGCGGAACCATCAACGCGGTGCCGGATGCCTGGACCACGCGCGCGATGATCAGCAGCTCGAATCCCGGCGCGAGGGCGGCGACGAGGGTGCCGACGGTGAACAGGGTCATCGCCGCGATGTAGATCGACCGGAGGGTGAACCTCTGCATCAGATACCCGGTGATCGGGATGACGATCGCCATGGTCAGCAGGAAGCCGCTGGTGAGCCACTGCGCGGTGGCGGCGGTGATGTCGAGGTCGGTCATCAGGGTGGGCAACGCGACGCTGAGGATCGTCTCGTTGAGGATCACCACGAAGGCTGCGACGAGCAGCACACCGATGAGCAGCACGGCGCTGCGATCCGTGCCGGTGTCGGTTCGATTGTCGGTGCCCTGCAGGGCGGCGTTCTCGGTCACTGTCGTTCTTCCATCACGTCGGTCGTCCGGTCGATCACACGACGAAGCTACCGGATCATGGCAGTGTCTGCCAAAGTGGCAGAAAATGACACCTCGGCGAGGTGCGCGCTAGGCTCGACGCATGCCAGATTCCTCCGAGACCGGTGGGTTGCGCGCCCGCCGGCGGGATGCGACCCGCATGGAGATCCATGAGGCCGCGGTGGACTTGTTCGAGCGCAACGGTTTCGACGAGACGACGGTCGACGAGATCGCCGCCGCCGCAGGGGTCTCGCCGCGGACCTTCTTCCGCTACTTCCCGACCAAGGAAGAGTGCGTGCTCTTCGACCGCTTCGGCTTCGAGCAGGCACTGGACGCGCGTCTGGCCGACATCGATCCCGACAGTCTGGCGCTCGCCGACATCGAGAGCGTCTATCGGGCGCGCCTGGAGGGGTTCGACGACCGCAGCGACGACGTGTCGGCACACTTCCTTCGAGTGCAGAAGCTGGTGCTGGCGACCCCGACCCTGAGCCGCGCGGCACTCGGCCGACACGCCGACACCTGTCGGCGACGACCCGAGTCGCTCGGCGATCGCAGCTCGGCGCGGACCAAGAGTCAGATCCGGATGATCCTCGAGATCGCCAACCTCGAGGTCCAGTGCGCGTTCGAGGAGTGGGTCGAGTTGAACGAAACCGGCCAGGGCCCCGCACTGCTGGACGTCTACGACGATGTCTGTCGTCGTATCCGGGAGTTGTAGGCCGTACGTCCTGGAAGCTCAGTCAAGCCAATCCAGTACAGATGCCGCGGTCCAGCTCTGCTGCATACTGCCGAGCGGCTCACCGGTGAACGGCTCGTAGTACTCCGCGAACGAACCGTCGGTGGCTTGACGGAGTCCCTCCTCGCGCAGACGTGCGGACCGCTCGGTCCAGCCGCGGCGGGCGAAGGCCCAACTGAAGAGCCAGGTCATCACCGGCCAGACCGGACCGCGCCAGTACTCGCGGGGGCGGAAGTCCGCCGAGATCGGTGACGTCGACGGCGGGACCGCGTAGCGCAGGTCCGGGTGGCCGCAATACCGCGGACCGTCGAAGAGGCGCAGCAGTGCGCGTTCGCGTTCCCGGGAGAGGCCGCCGCACAGCAGCGGCGCGAACACCGCGATCGTCTCGGTGTTGATCCACGAGTTGGCCCGCAGGTCGAAATCCCTTGCGGCGCCGTTGCGGTCGTTGGCGGCAGAGACAACACCGGCCCGGAAGCGGTCGGCCCACGCGCGGAGGTCCCGCACATCCGACCGCGGCTTGGAGTAGTCCTCGCCGATCGTCGCGAGCACGTCGCAGGCGACGGCGAAGATCGCGCTGACGAAGACGTCCTCGACGGCGAAGCTCATCGCCTTCGGGAGCAGCTCGTCGTCGTAGTTCGCGCGCTTCATCTGCTCGACGAGCCAGATGTAGCGGTCGTATTCGAGGTCGGTGGGACGCATCGAGAAGTCGTCGACATGGTCGAGGTCGGCGCGTTGGTACGGCGGAAGGTCTTCCCCAGGAACGACATTGGCGTATGCCGAATCCCAGCGGGGGGAATTGTCCATACCCGATTCCCAGCCGTGGAAGATCGTGATCCGGCCGCGCCCGTTGGGATCTCGTGCGTGCGCGAGCCAGCGGTGCCATCGGACGAGGGAACTCCAGCGCCGGTCGATGAACTCGTTGGCGACGGCACGCGTGGTGCGACCGTGGCGCCGGGAGTGATCGAGGATCCGCTGTACCGCTATCGCGTGTACCGGTGGCTGGGTGATGCCGGAGGTGTCGGGGAAATCCGGCGCGCACTCGGCCAGCCGGGCGCACTCCCAGCGACCCGGCCCGGGGAAGTAACCGTCGCGACCGTTCGCGAACACGATGTGCGGGATCATGCCGTTGCGCCACTGCGCCGACAGCAGGGTGTCCATCTCGATGACAGCCCGCTCCACCGACAACGGTGCGAGGCCGACCGTCACGAACGCCGCATCCCAGCTCCACATGTGCGGATACAACTTCGGTGCAGCGCTTGTCATCGTGCCCAGGTCATTGCCTCGGAGCAGGTACGCGGCACGTGCCGACAACTGCGTTGGGGTGAATCCGTACCTGGCCACGTCGACGATTGTGCCCCGCCCCGTCGGCCTCTGCTCATCGAGCCCGACGGGGCTCCCGGTCACCGAACCCCCGTAGGGTCGGGGTGTGCCCACCGCGTTGATCACCGGGGCGAGCCGTGGCCTCGGAGCCGAGATCGCCCGCCAGCTCGCACCGACCCACGACCTCCTGCTGGGCGGTCGCCCCTCCCCCGAACTCGATCGACTGGCCACCGAACTCGACGGCGCGAGCACCTTCGCCGTCGACCTCACCGAATACGACGAGGTCGAGGCCGCCGTGGAGGCCATCAGCGAACTCGACGTGCTCGTCCACAACGCCGGGGTGGCCAGTAGCCTCGAGCCGGTCGCGGAGACCCCGGTCGAGGAATGGCACCACATCCTCGAGGTGAACCTCGTCGCCGTCGCCGAACTCACGCGGCTGCTCCTGCCCGCCCTGCGGGCGGCCGGCGGCCACGTGGTGTTCATCAACTCGGGTGCGGGACGCCGGGTGAACGCCGGATGGACACCGTATGCCGCGAGCAAGTTCGGGGTCCGCGCTCTCGCCGACGGTTTACGCGCCGAGGAACCGGCCCTCCGGGTGACGTCCGTCTTCCCCGGGCGGATCGACACGGACATGCAGCGCGACATCGTCGCCATCGAAGGAAACGAGTACGACGGGTCGAAGTTCTTGCGGCCCGCGACCGTCGCCCGTGCGGTCGTACAGGCCGTCCACACCCCGGCCGACGCCCATCCGGAGGAGATCGTGCTGAGGCCCACGGGTCGGGGCTGACCCGCCCGAACCGGCTTCGCCCGACCCGGTCTAGGACGACCGGACGATGTCACCCAGTTTCCAGCTCCGGTCGAAGTAGCTCTCCAGCGGACCGTACAGACGGAAGTACGAGAACCAGTGCTGACCGGGGACGGTCTGTATCCAGTTGTTCTCCCGGCCGGCCGGTGCGTGCGGCCCGAAAAAGAGGTCCACGGAGCCGTCGTCGTTGTAGTCGAGATCGGCGTCTCGCGATCCGCGGTCGCCGCGCTGCTGCTCGTTGTCGACGAGACATCGCGTGTCGGCGTCGTACACCGTTGCCGACCAGAACAGTTTCGCCGGCGGGTCTGCGGGGACGCGCAGGGTGTAGTCCTGTCCGCCGTCGAGCCATTGGTCGTCACTGTCGGTGTAGCAACTCAGATACGCCTGCCCGAGCCCCGGGGTCGTACTCTTCATCGCTGCGGAGAAGCTCACCGCCTCGTAGAACCACGCGGCTCTCTCGAGGAGCTGATCGTGGAATCGGGCACGTTGACTCGACTGGTCCAGTGCCAGCACGAGGTCCCAGTGCCGGTCCGGCCAGTACGTCGAACCCGGGAACCGCTTGGCGAACGTATTCGCCTGAGCCATCAGTTCCCCGGCGGCAGCAGCGGTCTCGAGGATCGACGTCACCCGGGAGTCGGGCTCGAACGGTTTGCCTTTCTCGATGCCCAGCGCGGCGAGCATGGCCATGTAGAACCGGTCGCGCTCGTCGACGACTTCGCGCTGATAGATGTCGTGCAACCGGACCCAGTAGTCGAGTCCCCGGGGTTGATCCCCCGACCAAGGCCGTCCCTCGGGGGACACCACCCTCGTCGCCGGCGGAGCGGCCCGCTCGGCGAACGGGTAGATCCGGACCTGCTCGACGAGGTGCTGGGCTCGCGCTGGGTCCGGGTCGAGGGTGCGAAAACCGAACATGATGTTCATCCCGCTGGCGTGCTGGACGTAGAAACCGTCAGCCGAATCGGGCACAGACCCGCCCGGAGGGATGACGAGGTGCTTGCCCCCCATCCCGCCATCGGGCCCCATCTCCCCCATGACCCCGATCTCTCGCTGCCAGAAGTCCGACAGGCCACCCGCGGTCGGTCCGGGCGGGAGCTCGATCACCAGCGGACCGGTCTCACCCAGGTCGAAGAAATTCAGGATGTACGGGGTGGTGGCGTTGGCCGTGATCAGACCGAGCCGATCCCGGTAAGTCACATAGTGGACGATGTCGGATTCCGTGGCGCCGAACACCTCCCGGTGGACCTTCTGCCACTGCGCATAGGACACCAACGGCAGCGCCCAGAGGTAGACCTGACAAGCCATCTGATAGTCGAGTTCGTCGAACACGACGGGTAGGTCGTCCCGGTGCGGGAGTTCGCCGTCGCGGCGGACCTGCCCCAATCGACCCGGTAATGCACTCACAGGAACCTCCGGACTTCGGCACGCGCGATCGACGTGGATTGCCAGAATGCCGGCACGGCCGACCATGCCAGTGTGCATCAGCACGGCGCGCGACACGGCCTTTGCAGTAGTCGGCGCGGCGGCCGGCGAGCCAGGTTCCGAAGCTGGACGACGCTGGGGAATGGAACGTACAGTTCGTGCTCGGGTGCACCGGGACCCGTCGCCTTCGTGCTGCGGACCGCCTACCTCCCGGTGAACATGGTGATCACACCCCCGCCGTCGCTGACGGTTCGGATTGCGTTGTTCGAGTACGGATGCTGCCGCACACCGCCTGCGGTCGGCGAGACCGTCACGGGCACACTCTTCGCCCATCCCACCGCGTCTGACCGGTCGCCGGTACGCGTGACCGGCTGGGACCGCGATCGCGACCTGGTCACTGTCGATGGAGGGGTCGCGCGGTGGGAACCCACCCGCGGCAACCCCTTCGACCAAACCGTCGGCATCTGGCTGTCCTGGCACTCCGACGGCCTACCCGGCGTCGAGGCCACCGCAACCATCACCCGCGTCGGCCAGATCTACCTCGGCACGACTGCCGACCCAGGCGGCGAGACCGTCCGGCCGGCGGAGCGCGTCGAGAGGTTTCCCGAACCCCTGATCACCCCGGCCGGCGCGTTCGAACCCGGCGGCGCCGTCGTGACACTCACCGACCTCGTGCTCGTCGAACCCACCCCACAGCAGATCACCGACTACCGGGCAGAACTGGAAATCGCCAGGCGAACACTCCACATCACCGCACCACCGACGTATTTCGGGCCCACCGTTGCTCACCGCGGGGACCGGATCGCCGTCGACCTCGACAATCCCGCGGCCCAGATCAGAAACCGGCCTCCCGACATCGGCGGACTCGTCACCGGCGTCATACGCCAGATCGACGAAGCTGTCCCCGGCCCGGCCGGAATCATCGCCTACCGGCGCGCACCAGCCGGCACCCCCACGTCGGACATCACCAACGACATGTTCGTCGTCCTGGTCCTCGACGAGCGATCATGACCCAGCGGCAACATCCCCAGCGAGGACGCAGTCCATTTCGAGTGCTCGAAGTTGCTGTTGCAGAGATGAACTGGAATCTGAGTGAGGTCGGCCCGGGTGTTGCGGCCGGGGTCAGGCGACGTCGCCGTCCTGCCGGCGGCGTCGGCGTTCGAGTTCACCTCGTCGGCGCTGCTCCTCAGCGCGTGCGCGGACCTGTCGCAGGAACTCCGCATCGGCGGCCGGGTCCTGCGGCACATACCTGCCCGGCCGGTCATACTCCGGGAACTCCGACACCACCGCACGCGACGGCCGACGCTCACCCGGGCCACGTCGCGCTCGGCGCCGACGGCGAGCACGAGGACGGCCGAAGATCAGCCACACCACCGTCCCGACGATCGGCACCGCGATGATCATCAACAACCATCCCCACCGCGGGAACAACCGAACGCCGGTGTCGTCGCGGCACAACACATCGATCAGCCCGACCACCCACGCCAACAGGACCAGACCAACAATCACCGAGGAGTAGGGCAGCGCCGGACTACCGATCAGCATCAGATCCCACAACACCGCGTACACACCCACTTCACCCGAACCGACACCAACCTCCGCGCATGCTTTCACACCCGGTTCGAAACGGATATACACAGTTTCGAGGACAACTCGCCGGGCCCGGGCCCGGGAGTTCCCGTTTCTGTGAAAGCCCGCAACTAAACCCAATATCGGGTCTGAATTGCTATAGTTAGCTCTGCAAAGCATCGTGTTGACTGCGCAGCTATTCGGGGAGCAGCAATGGCAACAAATGAAACGCCGAGCGAGGAAACGGCCGCGCATTCTCAGGGCGGTGTCGCACGTCCCGGCTGGAGCCTGGGGACGCGAGCAACGATTGTTCTGGCCGCAGTCACAGTCGTGCTGTTTGTCCTACATGTTCTTGTGTCGGCTCCTGCCTGGCTCGTGTGGATAGCCGGCGGGTTCACGCTGGCTGCGTTCGTCGTGGCGTTGATCCGACGAGCGCAACGCTCCGCCGAGCTTGAGCAAGACCTCTACTGAGCACCGCCTCGCCGCGGGCGGGCATGTAGTGGCGGACGTTCCTGGATTCTGCGTACTTTCGTCGCTGGTGGCGAACTATTCTGCCGTGCAGTGCGATTCGCCGAATCCACTTACTATCAAACAGACCTCGCGCGCGGCCGTCATCGGGTTACGCTGTCCGAGTAGTGCTTACGCATCATCTGGGTGAGCCCGTGTCGTACAGGGACTCCAGTTTGGTGAGCATTCTGTGCATGTGTGGATCGAACCGGCCAGGGTCATCCGCCCTGATTTCCGCTGCTGACCACCAGCGCACCGATCGGTACTCGTCATAGTCGACCGTCAGCATTGTGTGCTCGGGCAGTTCAAGCAGATACCAGAGACTAACGTCGTTGTGGACGTTCGCCGAGCCGACAGTGTCAGTGATCGTCACAAACAGAGGATGAGGCCCGGTCGACGGGTTGAAGTTCGCTGACACCCCGAGCTCCTCGAGGCACTCACGCTCGACTGTTGCTGCCGGATGCTCACCTGGCTCCACATGTCCCCCCGACGGAAGCCACTTGCCGGCTTTGATGTGGTCACCCAGCAGGAATGATCGACTACCGGGATCGGTGATCAGGAAGTACGCGACCAGATGGCGGACAGGTGCGACAGGATCGGCCGTCCGACGAAACACATCCGACGTCGACGTCAACCACCGCAAAACCTCGACTCGATGCGCTGTCTCGAGCTCGTCGATCGGCATCAACGCCCGCACCTCGTCCGAGATCGCAGCGACAATGCCGGCGTGGTCCTGGATGGGCATGGCAGCAACTTTAGGAGGCTCGGACGCTCACGCCGGAGTCACCACTCGCCCTCAGCGGGTAGCACGAGGCACCGAACGGACAAATTGGCGGTTCTCGTTGGTTGAACTCTGTTGTCCGCCAACTGTTTTACGGAGCTTCTGACATGATCCACCGATCACGCGTCGAGCCCTGAGGGCGCGCCAGATCGGCCTACTCGGGTCGCGCGGGATGACGACGACAACGCTGAACTGCGACTGGGTCCGTTGTGTCGTCATGCCGGTGGCGTGTTCGGCCAACGAGAGTGTTATTTCGCGAGACGCTGTTCGGTGATCATCGACGTGACGAGGTCGCGCTTGCGGGTGAGGTCGGCCATCGCATTGTCGATGTCGAGGAGTTCATCTCGGATCAGTGCTGCCACCTTGGGGCACATTTCCACCTGATCGCCGTTCACACACGGCAGCACGTGACGAATCGTATCGATGGAGAAACCAGCCGCGAGCAGCCGTTTGATGCGGCCGACCTGTTCTACCGTTCCCTCGCCGAAGTCGCGGTACCCGTTGCTGTTCCGGGCTGTGGCGAGCAATCCGTGGGCGTCGTAGTGTCGCAGCGACCGCGCGGACACACCTGTCAGCCGCTGCACCTCACCGATTCTCATGGCCTCGCCTCCTGGTACGAACTTGCCCGCCCACCGTGTGACCCTGCGCACGCCGCAGCGGTTGGTGCCGATTCACCCTTGACCCTCACATTGGGGTCAGAGTTTAGCGTCGATCGACATGAGCCACTCGACAGCGCGCACCGAACCCGACACCGTCGCCACGGGCGTCGGGCCGCCCCTCGTGCTGGCACACGGTGCGGGTGGTTCGATCAGCCTGAATTTCGGTCATGTGATCGATGCGATGTCGTCTCACAGGCGCATGGTGGGCGTGAACTACCCCGGTTCAGGGACCACACCGCGGGCGTCAGACCCCCTCGACCTCGGCGATCTCGCCGACTCCCTGGTTGCCGCAGCGGTCGCCGACGGCCACGAACGTTTCCCGGTAGTCGGGCTCTCTCTGGGATGTGCCGTCGCCCTCACCGCAGCGCATCGGCACCCAGAGCGGGTATCCGGACTCGTCCTGACCGTCGGATTCGCCCGCGCTGACGCGCAGATTCGGTTGGTGGTCGACTTGTGGCGATCGCTCGCTGCGACAGATCCGCTGATGCTGGCGAGACTCCTGGTGATGCTCTCTGCGCCCACCGTCCTCGCCGGATTGACCCTCGACGCGCTGGAGCACGCAGTCCAGGACACCGCTGCGACACTTCCCGCGGGAGGACCCGATCAGGCCCTGCTCGCGGTGTCTCTCGACGTAACCGCCGCCGCGGCCGGAATCAGCGTTCCGGCAACGGTGATAGTGGCGGGGCAGGATCGCATCGTGCTCCCCACCACCACTCGCGCGTTGGCGCACACGATCCCCGGCGCAAATATGATCGAGTATCCCGGCGCCGGTCACATTTTCACACCCGATGAAACCGCGGTGTGGATCACGGACATCAATGACTTTCTAGACACACACCGTCTATGACCGGCGCGCGTTCGGATCCGGCCGTCGTTGCAGGCTGGACCAGGGCCTCCGCCACCTTGGCCGGTGCGCTGTTTGTCTACATGACAGCCGAGATGTTCCCGGTGGGCGTGGTGCCCGAGCTCGCTGTGGCGCTGGGCTGCTCCCAAGCGGCCGCGGGCACCCTGCTCGCGGTGTACGCGATAGCGGCCGGCGCCGCGATCATTCCGGTGGTCTTACTGACGCGCCACCGAGATCGCCGCCAGCTCATCGTCGTCTCGCTGCTCGTCTTGGCCGCATCCCAGGTGGCCTTCGCGCTCGCCGACAATTTGTGGTGGGCCTATACCGCTCGCGTGGTCGCCGCCATTCCCCACGGCTTGTTGTGGTCAACAGTCCCCACAGTCGCCGCGTCGATGAACGTGGGAGCACCGGGCCGGGCGACAGCAAGGGTTTTCGTCGGCGGGGCGTTGGGCCTTGTCATCGGGGCCCCGGCCGTCACCGCAGCAACCGGCGTGATCGGATGGCGCGCGACCGCAGTGTCGGTGGGTTTTGTCGCGGCCCTGCTCGCCGTCGCCGCCCGGGTGACCCTCACGTCCGGGGGCGCCGCCACGCACGCCGATTCACCCCGACCGAGCCGCGTACGCCGCCTCCCGACCGTCCCGGCGCAGGTATGGGGCATCAGCGCCGCCACGGTGGCCGTGGTCACGGCCTGCTACATCCCCTACACCTACCTCTCGGTTCTGGCCGCCGACGTCGAAATCCGGTCCACGTCCTTGTCCCTACTGCAAATCGGCTACGGGGCCGCCGGTCTGATCTCGATATCGCTGGTCGGTCGCTTCCTCGACGACCGATTGCGAACTGTCCTGGCAATCATTCTCGCCGGCCTGGCAGCCGCGCTCGCCGTGATCGCCGCCGGCGGCGGGCCGTGGTTGTTCACAACGGCTGTGCTGGTCTGGGGCGCGGCATTCGCCTGCGCGGCACCGGCCCTACAAAGCGCGGTACTCGCTGTGTCCATGGCCATGAGAAAG
>NZ_LIYC01000023.1:0-69341 GCF_001418765.1 Gordonia sp. HS-NH1 | reverse complement strand
CACTCTATGGGGCGCTACCCGCTGATACACGGCCAGCCGGCACCGTATTGGGCGCGCATCTGATCACATGGCGGGTCGGCGTGTGCCGTCGAAGAAGATCCGGTGAGTCCGGCTGCAGCGGGCATGGTCGCGCCGATGAGTGTGCCTGCCAGGGCGAGAAGTGCTGCCGCGGTGCGGACGCGGCATGTTGAGGTGTGGCTGGTGGGGGTGTGGGTCACTGGTTGCCGACGACTCTCGCGAGTATGGCGTCGGCGCCGGTCCAGAACCAGCGGCCGGCGATCGACATGAGGAAGAAGAAGCCGAGGTACACCGGGATCTGTCCCCATCGGTCGGCCCACTCGCCCAGGCGGTGGAGGTTGGCCGCGGCGGTGATCAGCAGCACGCAATTGGCGACGAACAACACGCCCCTGATCACCACAGAGCGCCGAGTTGACCTGTCAGCGGGCTGGTCCGGCGGAGGGGTGGTGGCATGTCGTGGTGTTCGGGTGCGGGTTTCGGAAGCGGTGAGGGACATGGCTACACGCCTCCCTTAGACGTAGTGGGTTTGCCGTAGACGTTGACGGTGTTGTCGTTGAGTGGGGTGGAGATCGCGACGGTGACGTAGGAGCGCACGGCGACTGGTCCGAGGCAGCCGTCGACCTTGACGTGCACACCGTCAACGGTCAGTCCGGCAGAAGGGCCGGCGAGTCTTTGTTGCCGAACGGGATGGCGGTCGTAGCTGCCAGTCCCGCTACCGGTGTCCGGTGCGACCCACACCGATGCCACCCCATCAGACGCCCCATCCAACGACTCGTAGTAGTGATTCACTATAGCGAACTTGCTGAGTTCACCACAGGCGGCTTGTCTGCGCAACTGCGAAGTGTCAAGGGCTGCAACTCTTTGCAACCGCAACAAGTGGGGGTTTCGTCACATCGTCGAGTCATCTTCGACGACTCCGGCGACATGTCCGAGGTGGCGGTCGCCGTAACCTGCTAATCTCATTTAATGGTTACTCAGCGTGCGGCCGACTGGGACCCTTCAGCCGAGGCGCCCGACGGATTGGAGCGCGTCCGCCGCTTCATGAACTCTCTGGATCTGTACCGCGACCGCGATCAGTTGTCCGACGTTGAACAGGCGCAACAACTACTTCACGGTCTACCCGACGTCGGCGGTGAGGTCAGGGCCGACAAGTCCGTGCTGCCCGAGGTTCGTCTGGCCCGCGCGGCAATGCGGCAACTCGTCGGGTGCACCACGCTGTGGAGCCTGCCTGAACACGACTCGACCCCGGAAGCGACGCCGGATTGGAGCACGAGCCCGCGACTCCTTGTCGGCGCGAACGGTTTTGCGTTGGATGGGCACGATCTGCACAGTCTCTTGGCGGAGATGACACTCGACTTGTACGTCGCTCAACGCGCGGGGTCGATTGGTCGCCTCAAGCCATGCGCCAATCCTTCCTGCCAATGGGTCTTCTGGGACACTTCGCGACCCGGCACGGGGCGCTGGTGCTCCATGCGTCTGTGCGGCGGTCAACACAAGTCGCGGCAGTTCCGCGCACGACGCGTTGCGGCGAGTCGCGAGTGAGTGACCCGTCAGTGGCGTCCGCCGGCACTCGCGGTTCCGAACCACCACCTGCCGCACAACGAACGCGTGCCCGGGTCTTCGGTGCGATCGCAGTATTCGGCTCCTGCTTCGCCATCCAAGGCTCGGCGGCAATGGCCTCGCCGCTCTTCGCCGAGATAGGTCCGACCGGCGTCGCCGCGTGGCGTCAAGTCATCGGCGGCCTGGCCCTGCTCGTTCTGCTACGGCCCACCCTGTCACGCCGCCCCCCGAGAACCTGGCTACTCATCGCCGGCCTCGGAACCGCAATGGCCAGCATGAACGTGCTCTACTACTTGGCCGTGGACCGCCTTCCACTGGGCGTGGCGGCCTCCCTGCTCTACCTCGGGCCATTCGTCCTGGCAACGGTGGCAATCCGAGACCGCCGCCAGCTCGTCTGGCCGATCCTCGCCCTGGCCGGGGTACTGGCGGTCACACGACCAGACCAAGCGATCGCGGGAACATTCTGGGGCGTCCTCGCCGGCGCTCTTGCGGCAGTCGCGCTGGCGCTCTACACACTGCTCTCGCACCGCCTCGGGTCTCGCGCCGGCTACGGAGAACTGGCGCTGGCCGTAGGGTTTTCCGGCTTACTGCTCACCCCCGTCGCAATAACCCACACGCCACCGAGTTCGAGCGGCATATGGGTGACGCTGACCGTCATCGGAGTCATCGGTGTCGGAGTCGCCTTCCTCCTCGACTACATCGGCCTACGGCTCGCCGGCCCGGTCGTCGTCGCCACCTTGTTCGCCTTCGATCCAGCGATCGGTGCGATGCTCGGCGGCCTACTACTGGGAGATCACCTCACAGCGATAACCCTCGCCGGTATAGGACTGATCATCGCGGCGGGCGTCGGGCTGACCCGGCCCACGCCATCACGCCTTGGACCAAGACCAAGACCGCCGTCACCGAAATCCTGACACGCACAGTGTCACCGATGTGCTGACACAGAACCGTCACCGACGTCCGAGGCGATGACAATTGCCCACACCGTCGAATCGCGTCAGCGGGAGTCCTCGGCGACCATCCGTTCGCGGATGCCGCCGGAGACACCCGTGCTGTCCGGGTCGGACCCACCACGGGGTGTCCACCGCCCACGGCATGATGGTGCCCACCTTGATGTCGTCGTCGCCGGCCATACGTAGCTCTTCGCTCAACGAGTGTCCGAGGCTGCGGACCGCCGCTTTGGTTGCCGCATAGGTGTTCTGGAGCGCGATGGGCACCGCGCTGTCGACCGAACCGACGTTCACCAGCGTGCCGCGACCACCCTGTGACCGGAAGACGCGCAGCGCCGCGTGTGCGCCGTAGATCAACCCCTTGAGGTTCACGTCGACGAGGCGGGCGTGGTCCTCGATCGGGATGTCCCAGAAGTATCCGACCGCTCCGACACCGACGTTGTTCACCCATACGTCGATGGAGCCGAAGCGGTCGAGCACCTCTCCCGTCCTGTCGGCAACCGTGGTGATCGCCTACCCGAGGGGGAGTCGGCGAAACCGGCGGTCGGTCGGGCGAGTGTTCAGTCGGCGGCGTGGGCCCGCCGAAATGTCTCGATCGCGTCGAGGTCGTAGGAGTTGGCGGCGGTCCCGATGCCCTGGGTGACGTGCGCGGCGACCGCGCAACCGAGTTCGGCGGAGTCGGCGAGGCCGAGCCCGCGGAGCCGGCCGGTGATGAAACCGGCGGAGAACGCGTCGCCGCAGCCGGTGGTGTCGACCACGTCCACCGAGTACGCCGGTAGTGCGATCGTGTCGTCGCCGGTCACGACCAGTGCGCCGTCGGCGCCGCGGGTGAGCGCGACGCATCCGACGCCACGGTCCACGAGCCCGCGTGCACCGTCCGTGAGGTCCTTCGAACCGGTCAGCCCACGGGTCTGTTCGTCGTTGGGCATCAGGTAGTCGATGTGGGGAAGCGCGTCGCCGATCCATTCGAGAAGCCCGGGGTCGCCACCCGACAGCAGGTCCGCCGACGTCGTGATCCCGCGGTCGCGGGCTCGGCTCAGGAGCTCGGCGGCCACCGGACCGCCGAGGAACTCGGGGCCGCCGAGGTGCAGGTGATCGAGCCCGTCGAACGCGCCGGGATCGAGGTCGGCGAGTACGAACTGCGCGTTGGCGCCGATGCAGTGCCAGGCGGGACGGTCCCCGTTGGGCCGCACGGGAATGACCGACGACGACGTCTGGACCCCCGCCTTCGGAACGAGCCCGCGTGTGTCGACGCCTTCGGCGTCGAGCAAGGCGGTCAGCGAACGCCCGATCGAGTCGGCGCCGATCGCACCGTGGGTTCGGACCGTGGCGCCGAGCCGGGCGAAGACGAGCGCGGTGCCGCCCGCGGTACCGGCTGCGGAGAAGCCGATGGACTCGACGAGCGCGCCGTCGGAGCCCTGGGGAATGGCCTCGATCCCGACGACGTGGATGTCGAGCACGTGGACGCCCACGGTCGCGATCGTGAGCGGGACGGTCGATGGCGAGGTGGGTGTCACGTGCGTTTCTCCTGGGGCGTCCCGTAGTCCAGTCGGATCGCCTGGGCGACGGTGGACTGTTGCTCGTCGGCGGTCAGCTCACGGGGCCGGCCCATGCTGCAGGTCCGGTGGAAGAGAGTGGCCAGCCACTCCAGCAGCAGCGCATTCTCCACGGCGTCGGCCAGGCTCGAGCCCCGTGCCACCGAACCATGATTCGCCATCAGCGCGACCTGGGTGTCGACCAGTGCGTCGGCGACGATGTCGGCCAGTTCCGGGCTGCCGAATGTCGCATACGGCGCGATCGGGATCGCGCCGCCGAGGCCGAGCTGCTGATAGTGCAGCACCGGCAGCGACGTCAGCCCGCTGACGCAGGCGACCGCGGTGCCGAAGGGTGCGTGAGTGTGCGCGATCGCCTGGGCACTCGTCCGCTCGTAGACGCGAAGGTGCAGGTCGAGCTCCGTGGACGGCGCGACCGACCCGTCCACGACGTCGCCGGAGAGGGACACGACTGTGACGTCGGCCGCTGAACAATCCGCGAGGACGACCCCGGTCCCGGTGATCGCGACGTGGTCGTCTACGCGGGTCGAGACGTTTCCGGCGGTGCCGATCAGCAGGCCTTCGGCGGCCAGACGTCGAGCGGCTTCGGCGACCTGCTCACGCAGCGACGAGGCGCTCATCGGCATCGCGTGTCGACCCCCCGGCCGACCCCGACGATCGCCGGCCGTCTCGCGGAACAAGCGGCGAGTTGGGTACGTTGGGACCTCATACCGGACATTTACCCACATGCCTCAGCGCTCGGCACCCGGTATGGAACACCCGAGCACCAGCGAGAGAGACGATGAGACGCGGAAAGCGCCGAAAACGTCGACGACACCCGTCGGCCCCCAGTTGTGAACTGAATGATCCGGGAGTTCCGCCCGGCACCGACACCGGGACGGTCACATGCTGACCGTCCTCGGAATCGGACTCGGAATCCTGGTGGTCTTCCTGATCACCGCCCTCACCGGTTACTTCGTGGCCCAGGAATTCGGCTACATGGCGGTCGACCGGTCCCGCCTCAAAGCCCGTGCCGAAGCAGGCGACGCCGCCGCGAAACGCGCGCTCGCCGTCACCCGCCGCACGTCCTTCATGCTCTCCGGCGCGCAGCTGGGCATCACCGTCACCGGCCTTCTCGTCGGCTACGTCGCCGAACCCCTGATCGGTTCCGGCGTCGGCGAGTTGCTCGGCGGCGTGGGCATCCCGGTGGGCGTGGGTGTCGCGATCGGCACGATCATCGCGATCATCTTCTCCACCGTCGTGCAGATGGTCTTCGGCGAGCTGTTCCCCAAGAACCTCGCCATCGCACGGCCCGAGCCGGTCGCACGGTCGCTCGCGCGATCGACCACGATCTACCTCGCCGTGTTCGGCTGGCTCATCGCCTTGTTCGACAAGTCGTCGAACGTGTTGCTCCGCGCGTTGCGCATCGAACCCGTCCACGACGTCGAGCATTCGGCGTCGGTGCGCGACCTCGAGCACATCGTCGCCGAGTCCCGGGACGCGGGCGACCTGCCCGACGATCTGTCCGTCCTGCTCGACCGTGTGCTCGAGTTCCCGACGCGCACAGCAGAACACGCAATGATCCCGCGCCCCAACACCGATCACGTCGACGCGGATCTGCCTGCCGGTGACGTGCTGACGCTGATGAGTACCGGCCACACGCGTTACCCCGTCCTCGCAGGTGGTGACGGCGAGGTGCGGGGCGTGATCCACCTGCAGGACCTCCTCGAGTGGAGCTACGCGCTGAAAAAACAACCCCCGCAGGCTGATCCGAAGGCCACCGCAGTCGACCTCAGTCGTCCCGCCGTCGTGGTGCCCTCGACGCTCCCGCTGCCCGAGGTGTTGGAGAACCTCGCGGCCGCACACGACGAGATGGCCGTGGTCATCGACGAATACGGCGGCTTCGCCGGCGTCGTGACCGCCGAGGACATCGCCGAAGAACTCGTCGGCGAGATCGACGACGAACACGACTCCGAGGCGACCGTCGCGATCGAGGAGAGCCCCGAGGGCTGGCGCGTGCGAGGTGACGCACACGTCGACGAGGTCTCCCGGACCGTCGGCTGGGATCTCCCCGAAGGCGACTACGAGACGATGGCCGGACTCGTGATCGCCGAGTTCGTCGGGCTCCCCGAGGTCGGCGACACGGTGACCATCACGATCGACCCCGACCCGTCGACCCTGCTCGACGACGACGAGGCGGAACCCCGCACCGTCCGGGCCACGGTGCTCGAGGTGGACAAGCGAGTGCCCGCACTGTTGTCGATGAGCGTTGCGCCGACAGAGAAGGTCACAGACGGGAAGACCACCGGCGCCGAGCACCCGGCCGAGAACGGACAGGAGGGCGACAATGGATAACCCGTGGGTCGTCGCGGCCGTCACCGCGGCCCTGATCGTGTCCAGCGCCTTCTTCGTCGCGGTCGAATTCGCCCTGATCGCCGCTCGTCGGCATCGGCTCGAGGATGCGGCCGCGACCAGCGGCAGCGCCCGTGCGGCGCTCCGCAGCGCGTCGGAACTGTCCGTACTGCTCGCCGGGTCGCAGCTCGGCATCACGGTGTGCACGCTCGCACTGGGCTCGATCACGAAACCCGCCGTGCACCACTGGCTCACGCCGCTGTTCGCCGGCTGGGGCCTGCCGTACTGGTCGGCCGACGTGATCGGCTTCGTCCTGGCCCTCATCCTCGTCACGTTCCTGCACCTCGTCGTCGGCGAGATGGCGCCGAAGTCGTGGGCCATCGCGCACCCCGAGAAGTCGGCGATCATGCTCGCCCTGCCGATGCGCGCCTTCATGTGGGTCACGCGCCCGCTCATCGTGCAGCTCAACCACCTCGCCAACTGGTGCCTCAAGCGCGTCGGTGTCGAACCGGTGGATCAGGTCGCGACCGGACAGGACAGCGACGCCCTGCGACACCTGGTGGAGCACTCGGCCACCGTGGGCACGCTCGACGAGCGGTATCACGCTCACCTGACGAGCGCGCTGGAACTGGAGTCGCTGACCGTCGGCGATGTCGTGACACCCAACGACCATCTGGCCGTCGTCGATCCGACCGCTGACGCCGATCGGATCCAGACGGCCGGCCGGACGTCCGGGCACCTACGACTGCTCGTGCGTGACGATGCGGCCGGTGCGCCCGTCCGCGGCGTCGTGCACGTGCGCGACAGTCTGAGTGCCTCGCCGGGCGCCACCGCTGCTGACCTCATGCGCCCGGTCCTGAGCGTCGAGTCGGCCCAGCCGGTGTACGAGACGCTCACCGCCATGCGGGAACAGCGCGCCCACCTCGCGCTGGTCACCGATGGCGGCCGTGCGGTCGGGCTCATCACCCTCAACGACGTGCTGCAGCGGTTGCTGGCCACCACGGCGTAGGAGGGTTGACGAGCGTGCGTCACTGGCCCTTCGTGGCTCGTCGCTTGCGCTCCTCGCACCTCAGGGACCAATGGGTGTGTGATCCTTTCGGATAAGGGAGCAGGGGTCATGCGTTCTTTCGGATTAGGGAGCGGGGAAGTGGGCCGCTAAGTCCACTCGTCGGAGGTGAGGAACCACGGTTCCCGCGGAAGGGCGGCCGGGTCGAAACGATCGGTAAGCAGGGGGAGGGTCACGGGCTCGTCGCGATCCGCGATGCCGAGCGAATGGGCGATGCGGGACAGCACCGTCGACGTCGGGACGCCGTCGGCGGCGAGGTCGGCCAGCGTCACCGCCCCGTCCCGCTTGCTGAGTCGTATCCCGTTGGCGTTGAGCACCATCGGGACGTGCGCGTACGTCGGCGGGATCGCCCCGAGCAGTGTCGCCAGGTAGGCCTGCCGGGGCGCCGACGACAAGAGGTCGTCACCGCGGACGACCTGGTCGACTCCCTGCGCGGCGTCGTCGACGACGACCGCGAGGTTGTAGGCCGGGGTGCCGTCGTTGCGCTGCAGTACGAAGTCGTCGACCGTGCCTGAGTAAGGGCCGTGCAGAAGGTCGTCGACGCCGAACACCTCGACGTCGGCGCGGAGCCGGATGGCCGGCGGCCGGACGGCACGGCGTTCGTCGCGCTCGGCCGCGGTGAGATCGCGGCACGTGCCGGGGTAGGCGCCCTGTGGTGCGTGCGGCGCGGACGGCGCCTCGAGGATCTCGCGGCGGGTACAGAAGCACTCGAAGGTGCGACCGTCCTCGCGCAGGCCGTCGATGACCGAGCGGTACGTGCCGATCCGGTCGGTCTGGTGGACGACAGGCGGATCCCAGTCGATGCCCAGGGCCGCGAGGTCGGCGAGCTGCCGGGAGTCGGCGCCCGGAGCCGCCCGGTCGAGATCCTCCATGCGGATCAGGAACCGCCGGCCGGTGGTGCGCGCGAAGAGCCAGGCGAGCAGGGCGGTCCGCAGGTTGCCGACGTGGAGGTCCCCGGAGGGGGAGGGCGCATACCGGCCCGCTCGCTGCGTCGACATCGCGTCGAGGTTACCGCCGGCGATGAGAATCGGCGCCGGGACCGGTCTGCCTGTGCGGCCCGGACGACGACCGCCGGGTACGCGGCGGCGCGTTGGCGTTGCGGTCGCGTCGACGAGTGAGGAACGATGAGTTTCATGGATCTCCCGGTCATGCCGCCTGTTGCGCCGATGCTGGCCAAGGCGGTGACCAGCGTGCCGCCACAGCCGGACGGCTCGGTGGCGTGGTCGTATGAACCGAAGTGGGATGGATTTCGCGCGTTGATCTTCCGCGACGGCGACGAGGTCTCGATCGGATCGCGTGGCGGGAAGGACCTCGCACGGTACTTCCCCGAGATCGTCGCGGCGGTGAAGGAGGAACTGCCCGAGAAGGTGGTCCTCGACGGCGAGATCGGGGTTCCCGCGCTCATCGGCGACACCCATCGGCTCGACTGGGACTCGCTCGCGCAGCGGATTCATCCGGCGGAATCGCGCGTCACCATGCTCGCGGAGAAGACCCCGGCGATCTTCATCGGATTCGACGCGCTGGCGCTGGAGTCGACGAACGTGATGGCCGAGCCCTTCGAGGTGCGCCGGGAGGCCCTGCTGCGGGCCGTCGGTCCGGGCGGGCGGGATCGTCGGGTGCATGTCAGCCGGGTGACGAGGGACCCGGCGGTCGCCGAGGACTGGTTCTCCGCCTTCGAAGGGGCCGGACTCGACGGTGTCGTCGCCAAACGACTCGACGGCGTGTACGTCGAGAACAAGCGCGAGATGCTGAAGATCAAACACAAGCGGACCGCGGACTGTGTGATCTTCGGGTATCGAATCCACAAGTCGGGAACCGGGATCGGCTCGATGCTGCTCGGATTGTACGGCGACGACGGCGAATTGCGGATGGTCGGCGGGGCGGGTGCCTTCTCCGACGCCAAGCGGATCGAGCTGCAGCAGATGTTCGAGCCGATGCGGCTGGACCCGGAGAATGCATCACCGGGTGAACCGACGCGGTGGCGGTCGGAGAAGTCGGGGGAGTGGATCCCGATCCGACCCGAACTGGTCGCGGAGTTCGCCTACGACCAGATGGAGAACCACCGGTTCCGGCATACGGTGAAGTTCCTTCGATGGCGACCCGATCGGGAGCCACGCAGCTGCGGCTACGACCAGCTCGACGTCCCGCTGACCTACGACCTCCACGACGTCCTCGAAGGGGAATGACCATGGCATCTCGTTCTCCCGCCGAAGAACTCGACGTCGACGGCATCGCCGTCCGGATGAGCAACCCGGACAAGATCTATTTCCCCGAACTCGGGGAAAACGGTGGCCGCAAGCGCGATCTCGTCGGGTACTACCGCACCGTGGCCCTGGGCGTCGACGACCGAAGCGAGGGTCCGCTGATGCGCGCCACCCGCGACCGGCCGACCTTCCTCCAGCGGTTCCCCGACGGCGTCGAGGGGGACGAGATCTACCAGAAGCACATCGCGAAGAAGCGGCCCGAGCACGTGCAGTCCACCCCGATCGTGTTCCCCTCGAAGCGAACCGGCGATGCGATCCGGCCCACGGTGCCCGCGGATCTCGTGTGGGGCGCGAACCTGGGCACCGTCACCTTCCACACCTGGCCGACCCTGCACCCCGACAACGACCATCCCGATCAGCTCCGCATCGACCTCGACCCGCAGCCCGGCACGACCTTCGAGGACGTCCGGCGGGTGGCGCTCGAGGGATTGAAGCCCCTGCTCGACGAACTGGGCTTCGCCGGTTTCGTGAAGACCTCCGGCGGGCGCGGAGTGCATGTGTACGTGCCCATCGAACCGCTGTGGGATTTCATCGCCACCCGACGCTGCGTCATCGCGATCGCCCGCGAACTCGAACGCCGCGACCCGGACGCCGTCACCCCGTCGTGGTGGAAAGAGGAACGGGGAGAACGGATCTTCATCGACTTCAACCAGAATGCCCGTGACCGCACGATGGCGTCACCGTATTCGGTGCGACGCAGCGCCCGTGCGCGGGTCTCGACGCCGGTCACCTGGGACGAACTCGCCGACGTCGACCCGGACGACTGCACCATCGCGACCGTCCCGAAGCTCCTGGCGGATCGCGGCGACCCGTGGGCCGACATCGCCGATCATCGGCGCGGCATCGAGAAGCTGCTGGAGATGGTGCAGGCCGATGACGCAAATGGCCTGGGCGACATGCCCTATCCGCCCAGCTACCCCAAGATGCCGGGCGAGCCGCCGCGCGTGCAGCCGAGCAAGAAGGTCGCCGAGCACTGGGACGAGAAAGGCAACCGGCGGACCGACGGGTGAGTGACGACTGCGGTCGGCTCAGCGGCGCAGCGCCTCGGCGGCCCAGGTGGCGAAGCTCTGCCAGCCGACATCGGGGAAGCGGCGGTGCAGGGTGGGGATGTCGACCTCGTAACCGCGCTCGCCCAGGAACGTGAACATCGCCCGCATGTCCTCGGACTCGATGCGTTCGGGGTCGTAGGACTCCGCCGTGACCGCGGTGCCGAGGACCTCGCCGATGATGCGCGCCATCTCGGCCGGCGTCGGCTGATCGGACGCGAGGTCGATGCGCTGCCCGACGTGGACGTCGGGGGCGGTGAACAGCGTGGCGACGAGTCGGCCGAGGTCGTGCCGCGAGAGCTGTTGCAGCGGTTTGTCCGCGGGAATCGCGATCGGCATGACGCCCGCCGCCAGTGCGTCGGCACCGCCGAGGAGGTTGTCGAAGAAGTACGCCGGACCGACGATGGTGTGCGGGATGTCGGTGTCCGCGAGCATCTTCTCGACCTCGAACTTGGAATCGAAGTGGGGAACCCCACTGTGCCGATCGGCCGAGGCGACCGAGGAGAACACCAGGTACGGGATCGACGCGGACGTGGCCGCCTGGATCAGCGCTGTGCCCTGAGCGATCTCCGCCTCGACGCCGGACTCGAACGGCGTGGTCAGGGCGAAGACTCCGGCCGAACCGGCGAAGGCCTCGGCGAGACCGGCGCCGCTCACGATGTCGCCGACCGCGAGTTCGACGCCACGGTCGGCGAGACGGGCGGCCTTCGACGAGACCGCGTCGCGGACCACCGCCCGGACCGGGAAACCCGCCTCGAGCAGTGCGTCGAGCACGGCGCCGCCCTGCCCTCCGGTGGCTCCGACGACGACGATGGGAGAGGAATCCGCCATGTCGTCGACCCTAGCGGTCGCCTACGCCCGCCGGACGGTTTGGGTGTGCGCACGCTCGGCGGCTATCATCTCGACGTTGGAGGATTCGCCTAGTGGCCTATGGCGCTCGCCTGGAACGCGGGTTGGGTTAACAGCCCTCAGGGGTTCGAATCCCCTATCCTCCGCCACCGAAGGTCCGCAGTGACGCCCGCACGCCGGGTGCACCGCGGACCTTCGTCGTTTCCATGACCCGACCGGCCTCCGGAACGGCTTCGAGGACCCCTGCTCATGCCGCCGGAACCCCTCGCTACACTGGACGACGGATCCCGCGCGGCGTGCATCCTGTGAACTCCCCCAGGGCCGGAAGGCAGCAAGGGTCAACGGGCTCTCTCGGGTGCGCGGGGTCCCCTATATCCGATTCACTTTTTCTAGGTCTGCGGCGTCGGCCACCCGCACCGGCGTCGAGCCGCGAGAGGGCCAACGTTGAACTTCCACTCGATGAGTGCCGACCAGCTCCGCGACACCCAGGCGGATCTGACCAATCAGTACGAGTCGCTGCGCGCGCTGGGCCTCAAGCTCGACCTCACCCGCGGCAAGCCGGCCCCCGAGCAGCTCGACCTCTCCAACGGACTGCTGTCCCTGCCCGGCGACGAGTACCGCGACGGCGCGGGCACCGACACCCGCAACTACGGCGGGCTCAACGGACTCCCCGAGCTGCGCGGGATCTTCGGCGAACTCCTCGCCGTCGACCCTGACAACCTCATCGCGCTCGGCAACTCGAGCCTCGAGATCATGCACGACCTCACCGTGTTCGGGATGCTCCACGGCACGGCCGACTCCGACGAGCCGTGGGGACGTCAGCCGATCAAGTTCCTGTGTCCCTCGCCCGGTTACGACCGCCACTTCGCGATCACCGAGAGCCTCGGCGTCGAGATGATCCCGGTGCCGATGCTGCCCGACGGTCCCGACGTGCGGGTGTGCGCCGAACTCGTGGCCGCCGATCCGAGCATCAAGGGCATGTGGGCCGTGCCGACCTACTCCAACCCGACCGGTGTCACCTTCTCCGAGGAGGTCACACGGGGATTGCTCGAGATGTCCGCGGCGCCGGACTTCCGGATCTACTGGGACAATGCCTACGTCGTCCACACCCTGGTGGAGACCCCGCCGACGGCCCTGCCGATCCTCGACATGGCGGCGGAGGCCGGGCACCCGAACCGCGTGTACGTCCTCGGCTCGACGTCGAAGATCACCTTCGCGGGCGCGGGCGTCTCCTTCTTCGGATCGTCGCCGGAGAACCTGGCCTGGTTCAGCAAGTACCTGTCGCTGAAGACCATCGGGCCCGACAAGGTCAATCAGCTGCGTCACCTCAAATTTTTCGGCGACGCCGATGGCGTGCGGGCGCACATGGCCCGCCACCGGGAGATCCTGGCCCCGAAGTTCCAGCTCGTCCTCGACATCCTCGAAGATCGGCTCTCGGAGTCGAAGGTCGCGTCGTGGTCGGAGCCGGAGGGCGGCTACTTCATCAGCCTCGACGTCGTCGACGGCGCTGCACGACGCACCATCGAGCTGGCGAAAGAGGCGGGTATCGCGCTCACCGGTGCCGGCTCGGCATTCCCGTACAAGACCGATCCGCGCGATCAGAACATCCGCCTCGCGCCGACGTTCCCGAACACCGACGACCTGCGTGCCGCCATGGACGGGGTGTCCACCTGCGTCCTGCTGGCCGCCGCGGAGACCCTGCTCGCCCGGTCCAGCTGACCTCTCGCCCGCACCGCGGCCGCCGACATCGCGGCCGCGGGCGGCGCGGACGACGCCGACACACCGGCAACGCGCCGACTGCGGCGTTAGATTGCTCTCATTCTCCGGCGAGTGCGCTGGCGTGCACGCCACTTTGTGACAGGCTTTCAAATCGTGAATCTGCCCAGGCCGGTTCTTCTCGCAACCGGTTTCGCCGTCGTGGGGGTCATCGCACTGGCACTCCAGGATGTCGTCGTACCCTTGGGCGCCCAATTCTGGGGTTTGCTGAACAATCAGATCGACCTCGCCGTGTACCAGGCGGGTGCGCGGTCGGTGACCAACGGCGTCAGCCTGTACGACGTCAAGATGGTCGGCGACCTGGACTACACCTACTCGCCGTTCTCGGCACTGCTCTTCACCCCGCTGGCCTGGATGTCCTTCGACCTCGCGCGGCCGCTGTGGACCGCGGGCGTCGTCGTGGCGCTCTACCTGGTGATCATGCTGAGCTTCCGCAGCCTGGGCCGGCCGGTGACCTGGCCGCTGCGGGTGATCGCGGCGTCGCTGGTGGCGGTGGCGATGCTCTTCGAGCCGGTGCGCACGACCATCTGGTACGGCCAGATCAATGTCTTCCTGATGCTCGTGATCCTGGCCGACCTGACGCGTCCGGACGGTGGACGCCTCAAGGGGTTCTGGACCGGCGTCGCGGCCGGTATCAAGCTCACCCCGCTGATCTTCGCCGGGTATTTCCTCGTGCAGCGGAACTGGCGTGCTCTTGCCGGTGTCGTCGGCGGTTTCGCGACCACCGTGCTCGTCGGGTTCGTGGTGTTGCCGGGGGACTCGTGGTCGTACTGGACGGGCAAACTGTTCGAGTCCGACCGGGTGGGGTCGGCGCAGTTGCGCGGCAACCAGTCCCTCCGGGGCATGCTCGCCAACCATCTCGACACCGACAGTCCGCCGACGCTGCTGTGGCTGGTGGTGGTGCTGGCGGTGCTCGCGGTCGGCTTCGCGGTGGCGACGTACGCACATCGACATGGCCACGAACTCCTGGCCGTCAGCATCGTCGGCATGACCGCGTGCGTGGTGTCGCCGATGTCGTGGGGCCATCACTGGGTCTGGTTCATCCCGATCCTGGTCATCGGGGTCCACCTAATCCTTGACGTACGGCGCCCGCGCGCGCCGAGGCTGTGGGCAGGCGCGGGTGTGGCGGCGCTGGTGCTCCTCGCGTTCCCGTGGCCGACGCATGTGCCCGCCCTGATCCCCGACGGCTACTACACGGGGTTGTACGTCAAGACGCACATCACGTGGCTCAACTGGTTCACCGTCAGCCCGTATCTCTGGGCGTATCTCGGGGTGCTGGTCGCCACGATCGTCGGCCTGCGGATGGTCGGCAGCCGCGAGACGTCGTCGACGTCCTCCGACCCGATCATCCCGGCCGGCGTGGCGGCCGCTGTCATCGCCGACGGGGGCCTGCCGACCGGCGACGCGGGCACCTCCGGGGGCGAGGACCGGCGGCAGGCGGAGGCAGACGGGGACGGGTCCGGACCACGCGAGGCCGAGGGTGCGTCCGACCGAACCGACCACGCCCACGGTATGGCCGATGACCTGGTCGGAACCGATGGCGAACCCGTCAACGAGACACCGGATCAGGGGCCCCCGCCGCCAGTGTGAGGCACACTCATCGAGTGTCACTGGTCGCCGGTAGTCTCGACGCGTGGCTCTGTATCGCACCTATCGCCCGGCTACCTTCGCCGACGTCGTGGGGCAGGAGCATGTCACCGATCCGTTGAGCCGCGCCCTGGATTCCGGACGCATCAATCACGCGTATCTCTTCTCCGGTCCCCGGGGGTGTGGCAAGACGTCGTCGGCGCGAATCCTGGCTCGTTCGCTGAACTGCGTGGAGGGGCCCACCTCCACGCCGTGCGGAACCTGCATCTCGTGCGTGGCCCTCGCGCCGGGCGGCCCGGGCAACCTCGACGTCATCGAACTCGACGCCGCGAGTCACGGCGGTGTCGACGACACCCGCGAGCTCCGCGACCGCGCGTTCTATGCACCCGCCGAGTCGCGCTACCGCGTCTTCATCGTCGACGAGGCGCACATGGTGACGAACGCGGGCTTCAACGCGCTCCTCAAGATCGTCGAGGAGCCGCCCGAGCATCTGATCTTCGTCTTCGCGACCACCGAACCCGAGAAGGTGCTCCCGACCATCAGGTCGCGGACCCACCACTACCCGTTCCGGCTGCTCGCGCCGCCGGTCATGCGCGGCCTGCTGGAGAAGATCTGCGAGCGCGAGGGCGTGACGGTGGCCCCCGAGGTGTACCCGCTCGTCATCCGGGCGGGCGGCGGGTCCCCGCGCGACTCGCTGTCGATCCTCGATCAACTGCTGGCCGGGGCCGACGATCAGGGGGTCGCCTACGAGCGCGCTCTGGCCCTCCTCGGCGTCACCGACGTCGCGCTGATCGACACCGCCGTCGACGCACTCGCCGACGCCGACGGGTCGGCACTGTTCGGCACCGTGGAGAAGGTGGTGGACGCCGGACACGACCCGCGGCGGTTCGCCGTCGACCTGCTCGAGCGTCTCCGCGATCTGATTCTGCTGCAAGCGGTTCCGGATGCCGCGGACCGAGGGCTCGTCGAAGCGCCAGGTGACCAGCTCGCCCGGATGCGCACCCAGATCGAGACCCTCGGCCCGGCGTCGTTGACCAGGTTCGCCGAGATCGTGCACAACGCGCTCGGGGAGATGCGGGGTACCACATCGCCACGACTGCTGCTCGAGGTGATGTGCGCGCGGATGCTGCTACCCGCGGTCTCCGCCGACGACGCGGCGCTGCTGCAGCGACTCGAACGGCTCGAGTCGGGAATCGGTACGACGTCGATCCCGATACCCGCGAAACCGGCTGAGCCGGAACCGGAGCCGAAGTTCGTGCGGCCGTCGCAACGCAAGGCGATGGAAGACGCCAAGGCCGCAGAGAACTCCGACCGCGCGGCTGCCGAGGCAGTGGAGGCCGACACCGCTCAGCCCGCGCCCCGTCGCGAGGAGGACGCGCCGGCTGCGGTAGCCGCTCCTGTCGTCGAGAAGCCCGAGGTCCCGGAATCGGTTGTCCCGGAACCGGTTGCCGCAGAAGCGGTTGTCCCGGAGCCGGTTACAGCGGAGCCTGTTGCATCGGAACCTGAACCATCCGAACCGGTGGCGGACGAGGGAACGTCCCTCGACGGTGCGGTCGTCGACTCGGTTCCCACCGAGGACCTGGCGGTCGGTGAACCGGCCGAAGGCCCTGCCGACGACGAATCGATGTTCGACGAGCTGATCGCGGAACCGCCGTCTGACGAGGCGGTCGAGGTCGATCCGGCGGCGGCCGACGGCACCACGTCGGACGAGGAGGCGCCGACTCTGGTCGAGATCCCGGCCCAGGAGACGCCCGCGCAGCCCCGTTCGCGGGCCGAGCGGACTCCATCCGCCCCCGAGCCACCGTCGCGCCCTCGGGAGGCGCCCTCGCCGGAACCGGCCGCCGAACCCGCGTCGACGTCCCCGTACGACGACATCCCGCTGCCCGACGAGCCCGTCGACGAGTACGAGGTCCCGCCGCCGGACGTGACGCCGGTACGCGCCCGCCCGCCCGAACCCACGCCGGAACCGGAGCCCGAACCCGAACCCGAGGCGCCTGCGGGACTCGACGCCGACTCCGTTCGCAAGCGGTATCAGGAATTCCGGGCCGCGGTGCGGGAACGTTCCAAGAGCCTGGAGCCGATGCTGTCGGCGGCGGTCATCGCCGACGTCGACGGAACGACCGTGGTGCTCTCGCACCCGGTGGAGGTGCTGGTCGGGCGGTTGTCCGCGCCACACGCGGTCACCATCATCCGAGAGGCGCTGACCGAGGTCTTCGGTACCGAACTCGACGTACGGACGGTGCACCAGGCGCCGGGTGCCGCAGCTCCCACGGGTACGGCCACCGCACCGCCGTCGAAGCAGCCGGCCAAGGCGCGGCAGTCGTACTCACGTCCGAGTCGCGCACGAGACCAGTCGGCGACACCGGCGCCCGCGCCGGAACCGGTTGCCGAACCGGAGGAGCCCGAGCCGCCACGTGCCGACGAGGACATCCCGCCCGACGAGCGCGCGGAGATGGTGGCCGATGCGCGTACCGGTAACCCCGAGCAGCGGCTCGACCCGGACCAGGTGGCGCTGGAACTGCTCAAGTCGGAGCTGGGGGCCCGGCCGCTCGAGTGAGCGGACGCTCCGCGCACGACGGTCGTGCACTGCTCATCGTGGTAGAACGCACAGATGCGACGAGTAGCGGTACGCATCGGATTGTCACTGATGTCGGTGACGGCAGCACTCACGATGTCGATGGCGTGCGCGGCGGCGACCCCGACCGGGGCAACGGTGGAAGGTGCGTCGCCCGGCGGCGGCACATCGGGATCGATGGTGGATGCACCCGCGCCCAGGCCCGCCCCGTCGGTACGGATGCCCGTCGACCGGCGGGTCAGCGCGGTCGGTTTCGTCGATGTGCGGACCGCGGTTCCCGATGCCGTTCTCGACCTGCGGTATGCGACGACCGACAACTTCGTCGGTGAGCGGCTGTACCCGCCGAACGCCCGCTGCCTCGTCCACGAATCGATGATCCCGGGTCTCCGGACCGCCGCGCGGATGCTGCGGGCCGGCGGCGAAGTCTTGGTGTTCTGGGACTGCTATCGACCACACTCGGTGCAGGAGAGGATGTTCGAGAAGGTGCCCGATCCGGCGTGGGTGGCCCGGCCGGGGCCGTATTCGACCAGTCACGAGGCCGGGCGTTCGGTCGACGTGACACTGGCCGCGCGCCGCCCGAATTGCCCGCCGCAGCGCATCGTCGGCGATCATTGTCGACTCGACATGGGGACCGACTTCGACTCGTTCACCCCGCGGGCCACCGCGTATGCGACGGACGGGGTGGCGGCGCCGGCGCGGGCCGCGCGAGCCCGCCTGCGCGACGCGATGGCTGCCGGTGGGCTGACGGTCTACGCGGGGGAGTGGTGGCACTTCGACGGCCCCGGCGCCGACGTGCGCCGCCCGGTCATCGACGTGCCGGTCGCCTGAGCGTCGGGACCCTTCGAGGCTCGTCGCTTGCGCTCCTCGCACCTCAGGGAGCGGGGGCTGTCGCTTGCGCTCCTCGCACCTCAGGGAGCGGGGGCGGGCCAGTGGGTCTGTGGTTCCTTCGGACCGGGGCGGGCAAACGCGTGCCACCGGCCCGCTTCGTGACAGGCAGACTTCAACTCGACTCCCAGACTTCGATCGAAGTCCATCGGTCGAGTTGAGGTCTGGGAGTCGCGGGCCGGGTCTCCGTCAGGCGTCCCACCACGGGCGCAGCGGGACCTGATGAGTGCCGTCTTCGTCGAGCTTGGTGGCGAGGACGTGGTGGAGCTGGATGATGTTGCGGTCGAAGCCGATTCGGCAACCGGCCATGTAGAGGCCCCAGAGCAGCGCGGTGCCCTCGCCGACCTCGGCGACTGCTTCGTCCCAGTGCTCGACCAGGTTGACGTTCCAGTCGCGCAGCGTCATCGCGTAGTGCTCGCGGAAGTTCTCCTCGTGGATGACCTCCATGCCGCCGATGTCCTGCAGCTTCGAGATGATCTTGCCCGAGCCGGTGAGCTCGCCGTCGGGGAATACATAGCGGTCGATGAACGATCCCGCCTTGGTGCGGCTCGCGTTGTCGGGCCGGGTGATGCAGTGGTTCAGCAGCATGCCGCCTGGGCGGAGCTTGTCGCGCATGAAACCGAAATACGCCGGGTAGTTGTGGACGCCGATGTGTTCGGTGAGGCCGATGGACGACACTGCGTCGAATCCGCTCTCGGTGACGTCGCGGTAGTCGCTGTGGCGGACCTCGGCGAACTCACCGAGCCCCTCGTCGGCGATGGCCTTCTGTGCCCATTGCGCCTGCTCGGCGGACAGCGTCGCCCCGATCGCGTGGACGCCACGCCGTGCGGCATAACGGACCATTCCGCCCCAACCGCAACCGATGTCGAGGAGACGGTCGCCGGGTTTGAGGCGGAGCTTCTCGAAGATGAGGCGGTACTTGTTCTCCTGCGCGGTCTCCAGCGATGCCTCGCGCTCCGGGTACACCGCGCACGTGTAGGTCATCGACGGCCCGAGAACCCACTCGTAGAACGTGTTCGATACGTCGTAGTGGTGGTGGATGACCTCGGCATCGCGAGACTTGCTGTGCCGCAGGCCCTCCGCGAATCGACGCCAACGCGGCACGGCCTCCTGCGGAGGCGGCGCGATCGGCTTGAAGTGGTCGATGCCGAGTGAGCGGGCGATGTGCGCGAGTGCCAGCGGGGACGGGCGGTGGAACTGCAGATTGCTGGCGATGGCCTTCAGCGCGGGATACGGGTCGCCCGGGTGCGCGCCGATGAGTTCGAGATCGCCTGCGATGTAGGCGCGCGCGAGCCCGAGGTCGCCGGGCGCGGTGACGAGGTAGGTCGTCCCGCGGGGAGTCTTCAGGTTGAGGCCGTACTGTGCGTCGGCAGGTCCGGCGGTGCTGCCGTCATAAGCGGTGACCCGGATCGAGAGATTTCCGCCGAGGAGTGTCTCGAAGATCTCCGCCAGGGTCATCCTGCCGGCGTGTGAGTCCACACTCGACGGCGTGCTGTCCTTGAACGTGGTCATTGGCGTTTCACCGCTTTCGCATAGAGGTCCAGCAGACGGCCGCGCGGGTCGTACCGCTTCTTGAGGAGCCGATAACTCTCTCCGCCGTAGAGTTCGTCGAACTCCTCCGGCGTGTAGAAACTCTCTGAGTACAACGACTTGTGGCCGTCGAGTTCGGCGACCTTGCGTTCGATGATCTTGTTGGTGTGCCCGGGATCGCCCGGGGTGGCCGGCACGGCCGACCAGAAGCCGACGTTGACGTAGGTGCGTTGCGGGGCAAGGGGATACAGCGGCCAGGGGCGTACCGGATCGGCACCCGGAAGCGCCGGCTCCCGAAGTCTCAGTGGGCACAGCCAGATCGGCTCGATGGGAATGTCGGCGAGGAACCACTCCACGTACTCGGCGGTGCGTTCGATGGGCACCTCGATGTCCTGTACGACCCGCTCGCCCGGAGGCAGACCCTTGCGGGCGTTGAGCCGGTCGCCGATGTCGAACCGCTGGTCGAGGCCGATCAGCTTCCAGTAGAAACTGCTGCGCAGGTACCGCTTCGGCCACCAGCGACGGATCTTGGGATTCTGTGCGCCGAATGCGCGCGAGCACCAGAACCAGTCGGTGTCCCAGCGCCAGAGATAGTCGTGGATCGTGAGCCGGTCGGTCGTCTTCTGTTGGATGGATCGGTAGAAGACGTCCATCCCGGTGTAGTCGCTGACCGGGCCCTCGTCGTCGGTCTGGCGACCGAGCGTGAGGTAGGACTCGTTGGCGGAGAACACGACTCCGTCGAGATAGTCGACCGGCTCGCCGTCGTGGTTTCTCGTGGTGACGATCGCGTCCATCGTCGACTGCAGCTCGGCGATCGACGAGAACCGGATGTGACGCAACGCCACGTAGGGCTTCACCGGCTCCAGCTCGATGCGGAGGCGGACCGAATATCCGAGCGTGCCATAGGAATTCGGGAAACCGAAGAAGAGATCAGCGTGTTCGTTGGTCGGCGTCGCGGTCAGGATCTCGCCGTCGCCGGTGAGGATGTCGATCTCGAGTACCGACTCGTGGGGCAGGCCCGAGCGGAACGACGTGCTCTCGATGCCGAGCCCGGTGACCGCGCCGCCGAGGGTGATCGTCTTGAGCTGCGGGACGACCAGGGGTGCGAGACCGTACGGCAGGGTGGCCGCGACGAGGTTCTCGTAGGTGCACATCCCGGCGACATCGGCGGTCCGCGCATCCGGGTTCACCGAGATGACCCGGTCGAGTCCGGAGACGTCCAGTCCGGGATGTGGATTGGCGGCGCGCTTGCGGAAGAGGTTGGACGTCTTCTTCGCAAGGCGCACGGTTGCCTGCGGTGGAATGGCACGATAGCTGGCCAGAAGGTCGGACACCCCCTGGTCGAATGCCGCTCCCCCCATCTCCAGCCGGTTGCTCACCCGGTTAGCCTAGGACTTGATCAGTTCGCCCGCCAATCGTTTCGTACTGAGGAGTGTCCAATCGTGGGTCAGGTTTCCGCATCGCAGTCGCTCGACATCGCCGCCGCCCCGGACGCCGTGGTCGGAGCTCTCGCCGACTACAACGAGGTGCGCCCGGCCATTCTCCCGGAGCAGTACCGCGACTACCGGGTGATCAGCGGCGGCAACGGCGACGGCACCGTCGTGCACTGGATTCTGCAGGCCACGTCGAAGCGGCAACGCGACGTGCAGGCGACCGTCAGTGTCACCCCGGACACCGTCACCGAGCGCGACGCCAACTCGACGATGGTGACCACGTACACCGTCGCCGCGTCGGGAAGCGGTTCGCGCGTCACGACCACCACCACGTGGCAGGGTGCCGGGGGCATCGGCGGCTTCTTCGAAAAGACGTTTGCGCCGAAGGGTCTCAATCGAATTCAGGCCGAGGTGCTCGGCAACCTGAAGAAGCGCCTCGAGAGCTGACGCGTCCCGGCCGGACCGATGAACGATGCGGGGCGCCCGGATCGGGCCCGCCGCCGCCGTGGCCGGGCGCGACAGTCGCCCTTGCCCATCCGCGACGGAGTCGACGCAACGCGCGTGGTCCTGCGGTCGGGCCCGGAGGTGACGGTGGGCCAGGCGCTGCTGGCAGCGCCCAGTCTGGCCGGACTGACCACCGAGGACCTGCGTCGACGGTCCGCCGCCGGTGAGATCGTCGACGCCGACGGCCGCCCCGCGGATCTCGATTCGCCGTCGCGGCCCAACATCTCGCTGTACCTCTACCGTGACCTCGACGACGAGGTGCCGGTTCCGTTCGACCTGCCGGTGCTCTACCGCGACGAGAACATCGTCGTCGTGGACAAACCGCACTTCCTCGCCACGATGCCCCGGGGTCGGCACGTGACCGAGACCGCGCTCGTCCGGCTGCGCCGGGAGTTGGGCTCCGACATCGTGTCGCCGGCCCACCGGCTGGACCGGCTCACCGCCGGAGTGCTGCTGTTCACCCTCCGGCCGGAAGTGCGGGCGGCCTATCAGCACCTGTTCGCAGCCCGGACCGCTCGCAAGGAATACCTCGCGCTCGCACCGGCCGACGAGGCGCTCGCCACGAGCGTGACCGTCCGGGACCGGATCGAGAAGACCGCGGGCGACCTGCGTGCTCTCGTCGTCGACGGGCCCGTCAACGCCATCAGTGACATCACGCTCGTCGACGGCGCAGGCCACCACGGCGTCTACCGTCTGGTGCCGCACACCGGCCGCACGCATCAGCTCCGGCTGCACATGGCGTCGCTCGGAGTACCCATCGTCGACGACCCGCTGTACCCCGACGTGCGTCCGGATCTCGCGGCGCGCCCCGATCACGGGGATTTCTCGCGGCCGTTGCGGCTTCTGGCACGGGTCCTGGAGTTCACCGACCCGCTGACCGGTGAGCACCGCAGGTTCGAGAGCATGCGGACGGTGTCGGAGGGGTAGGAAGCCCCGCGATCTACCCTGGCCGCATGACCATCCGAGCGTCCTACGAGCGGCATCCCGACCTGGGTTGCGAGGCCGTGGTCTTCATCGACGACGAGTCGCTGGCGTGTTTCCAGATCCAGCGCGACCTCGTCGGGGGACCGCGCGCCGACGAGTACTGCGTCACGACGGGGGCGAGTGCGCCGGTCTACGGTGCGATCACGCAGTGGCGCCGCGTCGACGACCGGTTCGAGTTCGCGCTGACGGCGCGAGCGGGTCGGCTGTTCGGCGACGATGTCCTGTCCTTCGAGGTCGCGGCCGCCGACGAGTCGACCGTCGACGACATCGCCGCGCATGTCGATCGGTTGCTGCGCTGACGCGGCGACTACCCTGGGCCGGGTGACGCAACCATTCGATCCCAGCGCGTTGTTCGGCGGCGGTCAGGGCGGGGAGAACCCGATGGCCGGACTACTTGCTCAGGCGCAGCAGATGCAGGAGAAGCTCCTGTCCGCGCAGAACGAGATCGCGGCGACGGAGGTGGTCGGCAGCGCGGGCAACGGACTCGTCACCGTGACCGGCAACGGCACGGGCGAGGTGACCGCGGTGACGATCGATCCGAAGGTCGTCGATCCCGACGACGTGGAAACCCTGCAGGACCTGCTGCTCGGGGCGCTCGCCGACCTGTCGGAGAAACGGGAGCAGCTGGCCAGCGAGAAGATGGGCCCGCTCGCCGGTGGTCTCGGTGGTGGCCTCCCCGGACTCGGCGGCTGAGCACAGCGCACCCGCACGACGCCGACCGACTAGTAGAAACCCCGGACACCGTGGACGCAGATCACCATGTATGAGGGACCGATCCAGGACCTGATCGACCAACTGGCCAAACAGCCGGGGCTCGGTCCGAAGGGCGCGCAGCGGATCGCCTTCCACCTGCTGGCCGGGGAGAAGTCCGACATCGATCGCCTCATCGCCGCGCTCGGCCGGGTCCGCGACGACGTCGTGTTCTGTGCCGAGTGCGGGAACGTGTCGGCGAACCGCCTCTGCCGGATCTGTTCGGATTCGCGTCGCGACGCCAGCAAGATCTGCGTCGTCGAGGAGCCGAAGGACGTGCACGCGATCGAACGGACCAAGGAGTTCACCGGGCGGTATCACGTGCTCGGGGGTGCGCTCGACCCGTTGTCGGGAATCGGACCCGACCAGTTGCGCATCCGCGAACTGCTGCGCCGGCTGGCCAACCAGGAGGACGGGGTCGACGTCTCCGAGGTGATCGTCGCCACCGATCCGAACACCGAGGGCGAAGCGACCGCGACCTACCTCCAGCGCATGCTCAGGGACTTCCCGGGTCTGTCGGTCACCCGGCTCGCGTCGGGACTGCCGATGGGCGGCGACCTCGAGTTCGCCGACGAACTCACCCTCGGCCGTGCATTGTCGGGTCGTCGCATCCTGGCGTGAGGTCCGGCCGTCGGACCCGGCAAACCGGACGGCTACTGTCAGGTGGTGAACTCGCGTAGTCGGTGGCGTCGTCGGATTCGGGGTGTGGCAGCGGGCCTGACGGCGGTGGTCGTGGCCGGGATGGTGACCGCGGGTCACGTCGCGTCGACGCCGGCGGCGTCTGCGGCGCCCGCACTCGAGTGGGGGGCCTGTCCCGCGGTCCACGGCGTCCCGGCGACGGTCCGGTGCGCGACGGTCGAGGTCCCGCTCGACCACCGCAAGCCGGATGGACAGACGATCGAGATCGGCGTCAGCCGTATCCAGGCGCGAGACCAGTCCCGCCGGCGCGGTGTCGTCATGGGCAACCCGGGAGGGCCGGGTGGCGACGGCATCGCGATGTTCAGCCAGGTGCCCCCGCCCGCGGCGATGCTCGACGAATGGGACCTGGTGGCTGTGCAACCGCGCGGTCTGGTGTCGGGCACCCCGCTGCGCTGCGAACCGATCACCGGCGACGAACCCGAACTGATGACGGCGCTCGGCAAGGTGAACCGCGATCGCTGCGAGGCCCGCACACCGGGCCTGGGCGCGACGCTCACCACCGAGAACACCGCCCGCGACATGGAAGTCGTCCGCGGCCTTCTCGGCGAATCGAAGGTCAGTCTCTACGGCATCTCCTACGGCACCCTGTTGATGTCGACCTACGCGACGCTGTTCCCGCAGCGGGTCGACCGCATGGTCCTCGATTCCGGCTTCGACCCCGGGCTGGTGTGGAACAGCCTCCTCTCCGCTCAGACACCCGGATACAAGGCCCGAGTTCACGCGATGATGGCGTGGATCGCGCGCCATGACCGGATCTACCATCTCGGGAAGACACCGCTCGCGGTGTACCGGAAGTGGAGCGACCGGGTCAGCGCGGAGGCGGGCGTGCCGCCCTCGCTCCTGGCGCCGCCCGCCCAGGTGGGGGACGTGCCCCCGGGGCTGCGGGCGTTCGCCGATCTGTACATCGCAGGCACCGACCTCACCGCCGACGCACGGGCGAGGTTCGAGAACTTCGTCGCCACCCTGCTCACTCCCGGGTCACTGCAACTGACTTCGCCGTTACTGGCACTGACCCGCGCCTTCGCCCCCGACCGGAACTCCTGGCCCACGGTCGCGTTGATGACCGCGAAGCCCCGCCTGGCGCTGCCCAAGCCCGCGCCCGCCGTACTCGAAGCCGCGCAGGTCTCACAGGACATGCAGGCCACGATCCTGTGCAACGAGAATCGGGTGCCCGCGCAGCCGTCGCTCGGTTTCCAGGCGTTCATCGCGAACTATGTCACCGGGGATCCGTTCGAGGCGCCCGGTCTCGCCTACGAGTCCGGACTCGCCTGCGCAGGTGCACCGGCTCTGGCCCGTCCGGTCGAGATCCGCAATCGCGGACTGGCGGTGACCCCGTTGCAGATCCAGAGCGTCGGTGACCCGCAGACCCCCTACCGCGGTGCTCTGACGATGCGGTCACTCATGCGCAGTCACCTCATCACGGTCGGCGGCGGCGATCACGCGCAGCTCGGCCGGGGCAACAAACCTCTCGACGACGCGATCGTCGAGTACCTCCGCACCGGCCGGACCAGCGTGCAGCGCGTCGCCGAGGCACCGATCACGGCCCCGCTGACACAGTTGCCGCCGGCGTTGGCGTCTGGTGTGGCCGGTCGGTGACCCATCCTGATGGGGTGAACCCGCAGACCCGCGCCCGAATCACCGAACTGGCCGATCGACTCGACACGGGGATCGTCGCCGTCGACGGACCGTCCGGCGCGGGGAAGTCGACGGTCGCCGACCTCCTGGTCGCGGACCTGCGGGCCCGGGGGGTCGGTGTGACCCTGGTCCGCACCGACGACTTCGCGACGTGGGACGACCCCGTCGCGTGGTGGCCGGAGCTGGAAGCAGATGTGCTGCATCCCTTCACACGACGCCGCGACTACCGGTACCGGCCACGCGTCTGGCAGGACGGCATCCCGACACCCGGGCCCCGCGTGTGGATCGAGTGGCAGCCGCTGCTCATCATCGAAGGGGTGTCCTCGGCACGACGACGCATCGCCGACCGCCTCTCCCACGCGCTCTGGCTCGACGGCGGAACCCCCGGCGAACGGCTCGAGCGGACGGTCGCCCGCGACGGGGAGGACGCGCGGGCACATCTGGAGGCGTGGCAGGAGTTCGAGCGCGGCTGGTTCGGCGTGGATCGCACGCGGGAACGGTGTGTGGTCCTCGACTGATTAGTGTCGAGGTATGGCCACCCGACGACGCTTCCGCGATCTGGCGGAGCTCGACGCGCAGCTGATCGAGTGTCGCGCATGCCCGCGCCTCGTCGAATGGCGCGAACTCGTCGCCCGCGAGAAGCGTCGCGCGTACGCCGACGAGGAGTACTGGGGTCGGCCGGTGGCCGGCATAGGCCCGCCCGACGCGCGACTGCTGATCGTCGGGCTCGCGCCCGCGGCGCATGGCGGCAACCGCACCGGACGCATGTTCACCGGTGACCGCAGCGGCGACGTCCTGTTCTCCGCGCTGTATCTCGCCGGCCTTGCGAGCCAACCTCATTCGGTGGCCATCGGTGACGGCCTGGAGCTCTTCGACACGCGGATCACCGCGCCGGTGCACTGTGCGCCGCCCCAGAACAAACCGACGGTCGCCGAACGCGACACCTGTTCGTACTGGCTGCACGCCGAACTGGAACTCCTCGCACCGACGGTCCGCGCGGTGGTCACACTCGGTGGATTCGGTTGGCAGTCAACGCTTCGAACGTTCGCGAAGCTCGGCTGGACGGTGCCCAGGCCACTGCCGAAGTTCGGGCACGGCGCCTCCACGACGCTCGTCCGCGACGGTGCCGAACTCGAGGTGTTCGGGTGCTACCACGTGAGCCAGCAGAACACCTTCACCGGGCGGCTCACGGTGGACATGGTCGTGGACGTGCTCACGGCGGCGGCGGGGTCGGCGGGGATCGAGAGTGGGTGAGACCCTTCGAGGCTAGTCGCTAGCGCTCCTCGCACCTCAGGGAGCGGAGGCGGCCGTTGCTCCTCGCATTTCAGGGAGCGGAGGGACTACCGCCGGCGACCGGCGGCGAGGCGCTCCCGACGGAGCCGGTCGACCTCGGGAAGATCCAACGGGGCAAGGGATTCCACGCCCAGTGCGGTGGCCAGGAGGTGGTCGGCGAGTTCGGGATTGCGGGCCAGGGCCGGACCGTGCATGTAGGTGCCGAGAACGCTGCCCTGCACGACACCCTCGGTGCCGTCGCCGACTCCGTTGCCGACGCCGTGCCGCACCCGCCCCAGCGGCGCGGCGTCGGAGCCGAGAGTCGTTCCCCCACGGTGGTTCTCGAAGCCGGTGAGGGGTTGTGACAGTCCCGGGAGGGCCGGGTCGACGAGCAGCTCGCCGATGCTCCGCGTCGCCTGGGGGGCCGTGGTGAGGTCGAAGAGGGAGATGCCGTCGACGCGTTCACCCGCCGACGTCTCGTACCAGTGGCCGAGCACCTGGATGGCGGCGCAGATGGCCAGCACCGGACGTCCGGCGGCCGCCGCCTGCTGCAGGCCGGGATAGCGCGTGAGATGCCGGGTGGCGAGTCGCTGCGCGTAATCCTCGGCGCCGCCGAGGGTGTAGACGTCGAGCGAGTCGGGGACCGGGTCGTCGAGCGTGATGTGGACGACCTCGGCGTCGATGCCGCGCATCAGTGCACGACGCTTCAGGACGAGGGCGTTCCCGCCGTCCCCGTAGGTGCCCATCACGTCGGGCAGGACGAGGCCGATCCGCAGGGTCGATTCGCTCACTGCTCTGCCTTCCGCGATCGTGCCGCGCGTTCCAGGGCGGTGCCGAGGTCGCGGAACGCCGTGTAGTTGGCCAGGACCTCCACGCGTCCCGGCGGGCAGGACGCGATGGCGGCCATGGGGTCGGGGACGGTGGTGTGCTCGGCGCCCGCGTAGAGCAGGCGCACGGACAGGTCGGCGGCGCGCTCGCCGGCCGCGACGACCTGCATGGTCTCGAAGGCCTCGAAACGTACGTCCCACAACCAGGACAGGTCCTCGCCGTCGGGAACCTGACCGTTGACCGCGATGACCAGCCCGTCGGCGTCCTGGTCGATCATGGACATCGCCTCTTGCCATCCGGCCGGGTTCTTCGCGAGAAGTGTTCGGACCGAGTGATTGCCGACCTGGTGGATGCCGTAGCGGCCGGCGACCTCGCCGACCGTGCCGACGGCCGCCACCGCATTGCGCGGGTCGGCACCCATCGCGACGGCCGCGGCCACCGCCTGAGTCGCGTTGCCGCGGTTTGCCCTGCCCGGCACCGCGAGCTCCAGGGGAGCGCTGAAATCGTTTGGGCCGTAAATGTTCTCGTCGTCGAACCACCAATCGGGCGTGGGACGGCGGAAGTTGTCGTCACCGGTCGAACGCCACCCGTCCGCGGAACGGACGATGGGCTCGCCGGTCCGCGGACAGCTGACGGAGTCGCCGACCCAACTCGCGCCGGCCGCGACCCAGACGACGTCGGGGGCGTCGAAGGCGGCGGAGGTCACCAGGACGTCGTCGCAGTTGGCAACCACTGTGGTCTCGGGGTGCCGCGCGATGCCCTCGCGGAGCCGGCGTTCGATCATGTTGATCTCGCCGACCCGGTCGAGCTGATCCCGAGAGAGGTTCAGCAGCACGAGGACCTCGGGGTCGACGGCGTCGCTGACGTGCGGGACATGGAGTTCGTCGACCTCGAGCGCGCAGAACGGCGCTGTCCGGCTGAGGGTGAGGGTCGCGATGATCCCGGCGTCCATGTTGGCGCCGTCGGCCTGCGTCGCGACCTCACCGAGTTCGGCCATCGCGGCCGCGGTCATCCGGGTGGTCGTGGACTTGCCGTTGGTTCCGGTGACGATCGCGGTGCGCTTGCCCGCCGCGAGCCGGCCCATGATCTGGGGGTCGATCTTCGCGGCGACCAGACCGCCGATCATCGACCCCTTGCCTCGTCCCGCGGTTCGTGACGCCCACCGGGCGGCCGCGGCAGCGCCCAGGGCGACGGCGGTGCGGGCGGGAACGCGGGTGTTCGTGCGGGTTGCGGAACCGGCGGAAGAGAGTCGGTCGGGCATGCGCACGAGTGTGTCACAGGCCGATCCGGCGGGAGTGGTCGTGCCATCCGCCGGTGCCGCGTAGGCTCTGCGCCTGTGAGCCGCGACACCCAACTGCGTCTGTCCCTGCCCGCTCGAGTGCAACGCGGAGTGCTGCTCGCCGCCGCGCGAATCCCAGCGGGCGCGCTGGCCGTTCTGGGGCGTCGGGCACCGGTCAACTCCGACGGCGAGCGGGTTGCCCCCGAACTCGCGGCGATCGGCTGGGCGAACGACCACGTGCCGGGCCTGAATCCCTTCCAGGGCGAGGTGGAGCAGTCGCGGGCGCAGACCGACGAGAGCGGCGCCTCCATGGCAGAGGTGTTGCCGCCGATGGCAGTGGAGGAGGACCTCGTGATCGACGGGCCCGCCGGCCCGATCCCGGCCACCCGGTACCGCTCCTCGACCGAGTCGGAGGGGCTGCTCGTCTACTACCACGGCGGCGGCTTCGTCACCGGCAGCCGGATCAGCCACGACGCGTTCGTCCGTCGCCTCGCGCACGGCACCGGACTCGACGTCCTGTCCGTCGAGTACCGCCTCGCCCCGGAGGCGCCGTTTCCGGCGGCTGTCGAGGACGCGCTGGCGGCCTGGCGCTTCGCCGTCGAGGTCGCGCCGCGGTGGGGTCTCGATCCCCACCGGATCGTCGTCGCCGGGGACAGCGCGGGCGGGAACCTCGCGACCGTCGTCGCCCGGGAGGTCCGAGACGACTCCGTGACCCCTGTCTTCCAGCTGCTCATCTATCCGGTGACCGACCAGTCCGCCGACACCCCCTCCCGGCGAGAGTTCGCGTCCGGGTACTTCCTCACCGCCGACGGCATCGCCTGGTTCACCGACCGCTACCTGCCCGACGTGGCGCAGCGGAGCGATCCGCGGTGCTCGCCGCTGCTCGCCGACGATCTCTCCGGTCTCCCGCCTGCTCATGTCATGGTCGCCGGCTTCGACCCGCTGCGCGACGAGGGCCTCGCGTACGCGCGCAGGCTCGAGGAGGCCGGCGTTCCGGTCACGGTCCGGCGCGAGGGCGCGATGATCCACGGGTTCGTCAACATGACCCTCATCAGTCCAGGGGCCCGCGCCGCTGTCGATCGCCTGTGCGCGGTGGTGCGCGATGCGCTGGCCGCGACGCCGCCGCCGGGGACGACGTCACCGGCCTGAACGCACCGGGGTCTTCCCGCCGCTGAGTTCAGACACGTCGCCCGGCTCGGAATCGGGTGAGACCGTCGTCGATTGGGCGTCGGCCGCCGAATGTCGGGGACTCCGCGGCCGCGCCATCACCCCGGCGGCGCATCCGGCGACGACGATGATCGCGCCGACGATCTCTCCGACGGTCGGGACCTCGCCAAGGACGAGATAGGCCGCGGTGATCCCGACCACCGGCACGAGCAGCGACATCGGCGACACCCGGCTGGCGTCGTTGCGCCCGAGCAGCGTGGTCCACAGTCCCGCGCCGATGACGGTCCCGAAGATCGCGAGGTAGACCAGACCACCGAGGGCCCGGAGGCCGCTGTCGGTACCGAGTGTGGAGAGCGCCGCGAACCCGGCGGCCGGACCCTCGACGATGAGACTGACCACGTACAGCGGCGGTGTGGCGACAACGGCCATCCACAACGTCATCCGAAGAGAATCGTCGGGACGGGCGAGTCTGCCGCCGATGTTGCCGGCGGCCCAGCTCAGACCGCCGAGGACGGTGAGACCGATCGGGAGCAGCGCGGCCGCACCGAGGTCGCTCCCGCGGACCCGGTCCAGCGCGATCACCGCCATGCCGGCAACCGCGATCGCGAGTCCGAGGACCTGACCGAGGGTCATCCGTTCCCGGAGGAACAGCACGCCGAGCACGACGGTGAACGGCGCCGACGTCTGCAGGACCAGGGACGCGAGGCCGGTGGGCATACCCAGATCCATCGCCAGGAACAGCAGGATGAACTGCATGCTGCCGAAGCCGGCCACGTACAGCAGGAACCACCTGAGACGCACCTTCGGGAACCTGACGAAGAGCATCACCGGTATCGCGAGCACCGCGAAACGCAACGCGGCGAGGAAGAACGGCGGGAAGTGGTCCAGTCCGAGACGGATCGCTATGAAGTTCAGTCCCCAGAGGACGACGACGAACAACGCGAGGAGGCGATCACGAGTGGACATGGCCCCATCGTCGGTCGTGGAGAATTGAAGAACAATCGAATTTAGACGGACGGATTATTCAGTTTTACTGAATGTTCGCCGCGTCACTCCTGCGCGGCGGCGACCTTCGCGCGTACGTCGTCCATGTCGAGACCTTCGACGGCGCCGATCAGTTCCTCGAGTTGGGCCGCGGGGAGTGCGCCGGGCTGGTTGAAGACCAGGATGCCGTCGCGGAACGCCATGAGGGTCGGGATGGACCGGATGCCCAGGCTGCCGGACAGCTGCTGCTCGGCCTCGGTGTCGATCTTGCCGAACACGATGTCGGAATGCGCTTCGGACGCCTTCTCGAAGACGGGCGCGAACTGCCGGCACGGACCGCACCAGCCGGCCCAGAAGTCGAGCAGGACGATGCCGTCCGAGGCGATGGTGTCCTCGAAGGTTTCCAGGGTGATTTCTTGCGATGCCATGCACTCCACAACGGTGGCGGGGTCCCAGACATTCCGGACAGGCTCGAGGTCGGGATGAGTACCGTTGTCCCATGGAGGTCCGGCGTCTACGGCTGCTGCGCGAGTTCGCCGACCGCGAATCGATCGGCGCGGTGGCCGAGACGATGCACATGACCCCGTCGGCGGTGTCGCAGCAACTCAAGGTGCTGGCCGAGGAGGCGGGGGTCGCGCTGTTCGAACCCGACGGCAGGCGTATCCGCCTGACCGAGGCCGGGCGTGCACTCGTGCTGCGCGCCGACGATGTGATCGCGGCGGTGGATCGGGCGCAGGAGGAGATGGCGTCGTACCGGTCCGGCAAGGCGCGTGTCCGGCTGGCGATGTTCCCGTCCGGTGCGACCCTGCTGCTGCCGTCGGTCCTGGAGCGGGCCGCGGCGTCGGGCATCGACGTGCACGCGGTGCATCTCGACGTCGGATATCACGATGCCGCACCGGCTCTCGCGGATCACGACATCGTGGTCACGCACCGTGACGAACGCACCCCGGCGATCGACGAGCCCCGGGTCCGGGTCACCGAGTTGATGCGCGAACCGGTCGACGTGATCGTCGCCGCCGGCAACGAGCTGGCCTTGCGAGACCAGGTCGCCGTCACCGAACTCGCCGACCACGACTGGATCAGTGTCGAAGGCGGGTTCCCGGTCGACGATGTGCTGCTGTCGATCTCGGCGGCGACCGGAGTGGCGCCGCGGGTGACCCAGCGGATGCTGGACTTCACCACGATCGAGGCGCTCGTGGCCCACGGGCACGGCATCGCGCTGATGCCGCGCTTCGCGGTACGCCACCCCGACGTGAAACGGTTGGTGCTCAAGGGGGTTCGCGCCGCCCGGGTGTACGAGGCACTCGCCCGGCCGCGTTCGCGTGGGGCCGTGCAGCAGGTCGTGGACCACCTGCGCGCCGTGGGAGTGGACCAGGGCTGACGGCCGCCGGCCCGCAGACGCCGACAGCCCGGGGCGTGGGCCCCGGGCTGTCGACGGTTGTCGGAGAACGTCGTCGGAGAACTCAGACGCCCAGGCTCTTGCCGACGATGTCCTTCATGATCTCGGTGGTGCCGCCGAAGATCGTCTGGATACGAGAGTCGGTGTAGGCCCGGGCGACCCGGTACTCGTTCATGTAGCCGTAGCCGCCGTGCAGCTGCAGGCAGCTGTCGATGACCCGCTTGGCGAGCTCGGTACACCACCACTTGTTCTTGGAGGCGTCGACGGCGTTCAGTTCGCCGTCGAGAACGCCCTGCAGGCAGCGATCGATGTACACCTCGGCGATGTCGAGTTCGGTCGCCATCTCGGCGAGGGTGAAGCGATTCGCCTGGAAGGTGCCGATGGGACGCCCGAAGGCCTTGCGGTCCTTGGTGTACTGCAGCGTCTCGTCGAAGATCGCGCGTGCGCCGGCGATGGCGCCGATGCCGATCGACAGCCGCTCCGACGGCAGGTTCTGCATGAGGTGGTAGAAGCCCATGCCTTCCTGTCCGAGCAGGTTCTCGACGGGTACGCGCACGTCGTTGAAGTGAAGTTCGGCGGTGTCCTGCGCCTTGAGGCCCATCTTGTCGAGCTTGCGACCACGCTCGAAGCCCTCCATGCCGCGCTCGACGACCAGCAGGGAGAACGCCTTGTGGCCGGCCTCGGGATCCGGATTGGTCCGGCACACCACGACGACGAGGTCGGAGTTGATGCCCGACGAGATGAACGTCTTGTTGCCGTTGAGGACGTAGTGATCGCCCTCCAGCTTCGCCGAGGTCTTGATGCCCGCGAGGTCGGAGCCGGCACCCGGCTCGGTCATCGCGACCGCGAGAATCGTCTCCCCGGTGGCGATCCCGGGCATCCAGCGCTTCTTCTGCTCGTCGTTGGCGAGGTGCACGAAGTACGGTGCGACGACGTCGTTCTGGAGGCTGAGGCCGGGCGCCGCGCCATCGAACTTCGCGAACTCCTCGACCACCACGGCGTTGAACCGGAAGTCGTCCATCGCGCCGCCGCCGCCGTACTCCTCGGGGATGTTGAAGCCGAGAAGGCCTGCGTCGCCGGCCTTCTTGAACGCGATGCGATCGACCTGACCGGCCCGCGTCCACTCCTCGGTGTACGGAGCGCACTCGCGCTGCAGGAACTGGCGTGCGGTCTCCCGCAGGGCCTCGTGCTCGTCTTCGAAGATGGTGCGTTTCATGGCTTCTCCCTTTCGTGAGTGAGTCTGTACTCGATGTCGGTCGATGATCAGTCGTCGTCGGTGTGCCCGTGCGCGCCCACGACGCGCAGCGAGATCAGGGCATACGACGCCGCGACCTCGGCAGGTGTCCGGGCACCCGAGGGTCGATACCAGGTGGTGACCGCCTGGCACGCGCCGAAGAGGTAGCGCAGGACGTCCTTCACGTCCTCCTCGAAGGAGAACTCGCCCGATTCGACGCCGCGTGCGATGACGTCGGCGAGCAGGTCCTCGGTCTCCGTCCGCATCGCGACGTAGGTCTCGCGTCGGGGGTCGTCGGAATCGAGATGGCGGAACTCGCTTGCCACACTGGCCAGCTCGACGTCGCTGGTCATGTGCAGGACGATCGATTCGATGGCATTGGACAACTGCTCGCTCGGAGTCCTGCCCTCCTCGATCGCCGCGCCGACCCAGGCGAGCACCGAGGTCATCGCCGCCTCGAGCAACTCGACGAGGATGCCGAGCTTGTTGTCGTGGTGGTAGTACAGCGTCGGCAGCGACACCCCGGCCCGCGAGGCGATGTCACGTATCGATGTGCCGTGATAGCCCCGCTCATAGAAGGCGTGCTTCGCCGCGACGAGGGTGGTCGGCAGCGGCACCGGTTCACGCCGCCGCCAGTCCAGGCCCTCGGTCTCGATCGTCAGCTTCCTGGTGGGAGCCGTCCGGGCCGGCTCAGACACGTTCGATGATGGTGGCGTTGGCCATGCCCGCGCCCTCGCACATGGTCTGGAGGCCGTAGCGACCGCCGGTCGCCTCCAGATGGTTGACGAGGGTGCCCAGCAGGCGGGTACCCGACGACCCGAGCGCGTGGCCGAGTGCGATCGCGCCGCCGCGTGGGTTCAGCTTGGCTGGATCGGCGCCGAACTCGTGGGCCCAGGCCATCGGCACGGAGGCGAAGGCCTCGTTGACCTCGTAGGCGTCGATGTCGTCGATGGAGAGGCCCGAACGCGAGAGGATCTTGTGCGTGGCCGGGATCGGTGCGGTCAGCATGAAGATCGGGTCGTCACCGGCGACCGAGAACGAATGGAACCGTGCACGCGGGGTCAGTCCGAGCTTCGACGCCATCACGTCGCTCATGATGAGGGCGCCCGATGCGCCATCGGTCAGCGGCGACGAGTTGCCGGGGGTGATGTGCCAGTTGATCTCCGGGAAGCGGTTCGCGAAGTCCTCGCTGTAGAACGAGGACTTCAGGCCGGACAGACCCTCCGGTGTGGTCGTGGCACGGACGGTCTCGTCGGTGTCGTGGGTGAACGTCTTGCCGTCGGCGTCGGCGACGTCGATGGGCAGGATCTCGCGGTCGAAGAAACCCTCGGCGACCGCTGCCGCAGCGCGCTGATGGGACCGGGCGGCGAAGGCGTCGAGCGCCTCGCGGTCGAACTTCCACTTCGCGGCCACGAGTTCGGCCGAGATGCCCTGTCCGACAAGACCGTCCGGGTAGCGCTCGGCGATGCTCGGACCGTAGGGGCTGCGTCCGGCGGTGGTGAAGCCCATCGGGACGCGGCTCATCGATTCGACGCCGGCGGCGATGACCACGTCGTAGGCGCCGGCGATGATGCCCTGCGCGGCGAAGTGGGCGGCCTGCTGGCTCGATCCGCACTGGCGGTCGACGGTGGTGGCGGGCACCGACTCGGGGAAGCCCGCGGACAGCAGGGCGGTCCGCGAGATGTTCAGTGCCTGCTCGCCGGCCTGGCCGACGCAGCCGCCGATCACGTCGTCGACGAGGGCCGGGTCGATGTCGTTACGCTCGACCAGTGAGCGCAGCACGTGAGCGAGCAACTCGACGGGCTTGGTCTCCGACAGCGCGCCGCCGGGCTTGCCCTTTCCGGACGCGAGACGGACTACGTCGACGATGACGGCTTCTAGCATGAACGTTCCTCCCGAGTGTGGTGTCGCGACCGCGTGCGGGAGCAGCATGGCCCACGTCACTTTATCTAACGATCGTTATACCCGTGTAGCACGCGGCGTGCGGGCGAATCAACAGGCTCGGCGAGATTCGCCAGAACGCAGATGCCCTCGCCCGGGTCCATCCGGGCGAGGGCATCGTCGGGTCAGGGCGTCAGATTGCGCCCTTGTCCGTGTCGCCTGCGGGAACGGCAGAGAACGTCTTCACGTCGAGCGGACCGGCCAGCAGCGGGCCGATGGCCTTGCCGAGCTCGGTGAGTGCCGGCGCGCTGCCGTGCGTGGACAGTGCCTCGAACGACTCCCAACGCTCGATCATCACCAGATCGGTCGAATCGCCCGTGGCTTCGTGCAGTGCGTACTTCCCGCAACCAGGCTCGCCGTGCACCTGGGGGATGGCAGCCAGCACCGCATCGCGGACGGCCTGCTCCTCGCCGGGCTTGGGCGAGATGGTGGCGACGACGATCACTTCGGACATGAATGGGCTCCTAGAGGTGGGGGATGTTGTCGTGACGTTAGGGGAGCGTCGTCGGTTCGTGTGGCGGTTTCGCCGACCCCGGTTCCTGTCGATGTCCACTCGCCCGGCCGGCGCCGGGGTTCTCCCGGCCCGCCTGTGGTGAGCCGAGGCGGCCTCTGCCGCGAAATGAGACGGACAACACAGTTGAGGGTTCGATGTGACTACGCATGATGTCGGATTTCGCCCGTGTCGGACGGCCGGCCTTGCCGGAAACGCGCAGGAGGCCGGCGAGAACCGAAAAATGGTGCGGCCAAGGCGGTTCGAACGTGTGGGCGGTCACATCTACTCGGCGGTCAGTTTCCGCAGCCGAATGTTCTGTCACGCGACTTAGCTGGCTTGCTCGGCCGAATCCCCGCTCCCTATGCTTCGTGCGTTCGGTCACATTTCGTGCCGGGGAAGTGTCATAGCGCGGGGTGACGGGGGTGGTCGTGAGCACTGCGAGCATCGGGTTCGGTCGTTCGGGGCCCGTCACCTACGTACTCGGATCGGTCCGGACGTTCGGTCGATTGGTCCGGATGACGACGAGGTCGTCGGCGATCGCCGTCGCGGAGATCGCGACCGGCCGATTCCCGCTGCGCGAGAGCCTGGTTCAGGGTTGGTTCTTCGTCTCGGTCTCGCTCTGGCCGGCGATCCTGATCTCCATCCCGATGGGAGTGGTGATCGCGGTCCAGATCGGCAGCGTCGCGTCGAACGTCGGCGCCAACTCGATGGCGGGCGCCGTCGGCGGCATGGGCGTCATGCAGCAGATCGCGCCGCTGGCCACGGCACTCCTCGTCGGCGGTGCGGGTGGTTCCGCCATCGCCTCGGACCTGGGCGCGAGGACGATCCGCGACGAGATCGATGCTCTTCGCACGATGGGCATCGACCCGCATCAGCGCCTCGTCGCCCCTCGCCTGGTCGCCATGTCCGTGGTCGCGCCGGCGCTCTCGGTGCTCGTGATCCTGATGAGCATCCAGTCGAGCTTCGCCGTCGCCGCCATCGGACAGGGCGTCGCGCCCGGCTCGTACTGGTTGTCGTTCGGCAGCTTCGCGTCGATCACCGACCTGCTCATCTGCCTCGGCAAGGCGGTGATCTTCGGTTTCGTCGTGGCGGCCATCGCCTGTCATCGGGGACTCGAGGCGAAGGGCGGTCCCAAGGGCGTTGCCGACAGCGTGAATGCCGCAGTGGTGCTGGGCATCCTGGCCTGCGTCGTCATCAACCTCGCGCTGACCCAGCTGACCATGATGTTCGTTCCGATCCGGTTCCTCTGAGGGGTGGGGCAAGTGATGCCGCGAAGAAGTGTCGGGGTCGAGGTGACGGATAGTCCATGACCGCCGAGATCAACGAACCCGCCGTATATCGGCGCCGCGGGTTCGGCTGGACACGCTCGCTCAATCGGGCCTGGGACCCGGTCGATGCTCTGGGACGCCAGTTCCATTTCGTGTGGATGGCGCTGCGCGGCGTCGGCCATGCGCTGCGCAAGCACCGTCGTCAGACCACCGAGATCTTCACCGACCGTGGGGCAACGGCCGGGCGCTCATCGTCGGCGGCGGTGTCGCACCCGTCCTCGCTCTCATGGGAGTCGTATCCGATGCCATGATTGGGATCATCGGCTTCGAGGTCCTCGACATGCTCGGGGTCGGGCCGCTCGCCGGTGCGATGTCGGCGCTGGCCAATCCGCGTGAACTCGCGCCGCTGATCGCCGCGGTCGGTTTCGCCGCCCAGGCCGGTTGCCGGATCACCGCCGAGGTCGGCGCGATGCGGATCTCCGAGGAGATCGACGCCCTCGAGGCGCAGGCGATCGATCCGGTGCCGTATGTGGTCTCGACTCGCGTGATCGCCTCGGTGTTGACCGTGATCCCCGCGTACCTGATCGCGCTCGCGCTCGGCTTCGCGACCACCAAACTGACGGTCACCGCGGTGCAGGGACAGCCCACCGGCGCCTACCAGCACTACTTCGACATGTTCGTGCAGCCGGTCGACCTCGTGTACTCACTGATCAAGGTCGCGGTGTTCGTCGTGGTCGTCACCCTCGTGCACGCCTACCAGGGCTTCTACGCGTCCGGCGGGCCGGAGGGCGTCGGCGTCGCGTCGGGCCGTGCGATCCGCGCCAGCCTCGTCGCGATCACCGTGTGCGACATGGTCCTCACCCTCTTGATGTGGGGCCTCGAATCGTCGATCGACTTCGCGGGGTGACCAGGTGAGCTCTCACCGTGAACCCAGCACCCGTGGATATCGCATCCGTGGGCTCGTCGTTCTCGCACTGGTCGCGGTCCTCGGAGTCGTGGTGTGGCAGAAGGTCACTCCCGCTCCTGCCGACGGCGTGCGTTTCGCCCTGGTGGTCTCCGATCTCGGCGACGGAGTCGGGGAGGCCACCCCGGTGCGGTTGCACGGCCTCACGGTCGGCGAGGTCATCGACCATCGTCCGCACGGGCCGGGCCGCCAGCTGATCACCCTCTCCGTCGACGACGACCGATTCCGGGAACTGTCCGACGACCTCGACGTCCGCTTCATCTCCGGCACGGTCTTCGGCTCGACGGCCGTCGAACTGATCCCCACCGAATCCGGTGCGCCACTGCGTCCTCAGGAAGTTCTCGACCTGGCAACAGTGCATCCGACGACACGATCACCACGATCATGCGCGACTCCGGCCGGCTGATGATCGACGTCATCAACCGCGATCTCGCGACCTCCCTCGACGCGGGAGCCGAACTCACCGCGGCGTCGGCGCCGTTGCTGGCGTCGGGTCTCGTCGTACTGCGGACCATGCAGCGGAAGATGAATCTGCCGATGGCGCAGCTACTGCCGAAGATCGCCAACGCTTCCGAGGGCACCGCCGCGTTCACCCCGTCGGGGCTCGGCATCCTCGACTCGCTGGCATCGGTGAAGGACCTCGACGATCCCGCTCAGGTGGAACTCGCGAACCATCGTCGAGGTCTCGAACCTCGTGTTCTCCTTCGCGGGCCGGCTAGTGGGTGCTCTGGCGCCGATGGCGGGCCTGATCTGATGGACGCGATGCTCGACCTGATCATCCCGCTCAACCAGGGTCTCGACGGCATGACCCCGGCGAAGGTGAAGAAAGTGCTCAGCGGTCTCGACGGGGCGCTGCACCAGCGCGGTGGGCGCATGGACCTCGACACCGAGATCCTGCTGCAGGGCTTCCCGGCCTTCGGCCAACCGCTCGCGGCGCTCGCTCCCGTGGGAGGTGAACGGTGAAATCCCCACGCCAGGCCACCATTCGGCTCGCGATCCTCGGTGTCGCCGCCGCGGTCATCATCACGTTGATCGTGCAGGCCATCCAGCGTCCCGTCAGCGGCGAGACCGTCGACTACCGAGCGACTTTCGGAGACGTCTTCGGGCTGACGCAGAAAGCCGACGTCCGGCTGCGCGGAGAAGAAGAGCGGAAAGAGCAAGTCGGGCAAGAAGTCCGAGGCTGCGCCGGCCACACGTCGCCCGCTCATCGCGGTCTCGGCGGTGGCCGCGATCGCCGTCGTTCTCGCAGCCGTCTTCGGAATCCTCTGGACCACCGATGGTTTGCCGACGAACTCGCTGCTGTCAACACCAAGATCGCGACCGACGCCGAAGCGGAGAAGGTGGCCGGCGACTACGCGCTCAACGTGTCGAAGGTCGACTACCAGGACATCGACGCCTGGCGGACTGCGCTCGAGACCGGTGTGACACAGCAGCTCAAGGAGAAGATGAGCACCGCGGTCGATGTCGTCGCGCCCCTCCTCACCCAGATGCAGTACGTGTCGACCGCCGAGAAGCTCGCGGCGACCGTCGCGAGCTCGAACGGGAACCAGTACGTGGTCCGCGTTTTCGTCGACATGGACTCCGAGAGCCGCCAGACGCCGGACGGGGTGACCGCCACCGCGAGTTACACCATCACCCTCGACAAGGCCAGCGGCTGGACCATCACCGACGTCGGTGGTCTCGGCGCCGGTCTGCCCGGTCAGCCGGGTAACTGACCTCGTAGAGCGGTCAGCGCCAGCCGAGAGCGGGCGCGACGTGGGTGAGGATCGACTCGATGACGTGCGCGTTGTAGTCGACGCCGAGCTGGTTGGGGACGGTCAGCAGCAGGGTGTCGGCCGCCGCGATGGCCTCGTCCTCACGCAGCTGCTCGATCAGCTTGTCCGGCTCGTTTGCGTAACTGCGTCCGAACCTCGCGACGGTGTTGTCGATGACACCGACCTGGTCGGATTCTTCGCCGCCGCGCCCGAAGTACGCACGATCGCGATCGTCGACGAGCGCGAAGATGCTGCGGCTCACCGAGACTCGTGGCTCGTGCGGGTGACCGGCGTCGGCCCAGGTCTTGCGGAAGCGGTGTATCTGCTCCGCCTGGAGCTGGTGGAAGGGGACTCCGGTGTCCTCGGTCAGCAGCGTCGACGACATCAGGTTCATACCGTGCTTGGGCAGTCCATTCCGCGGTGGCCCGGGTGCCGGCGCCCCACCAGATGCGGTCACGTAGGCCGGGTGACTGCGGCTCGACCGGCAGCAGCCCGGGCGGATTGGGGAACATCGGGCGCGGGTTGGGGCGGGCGAAACCGCCGCCCTCGATGACTCGGAGGAACACCTCGGTGTGCTGGCGGGCCATGTCGGCGCCCGTGGAACCCTCCGGCGGGACATAACCGAAGTACTGGTAACCGTCGATGACCTGCTCGGGTGATCCCCGGCTGATGCCCAGCTGCAGCCGGCCGCCGGCGATGAGGTCGGCTGCACCGGCGTCCTCGGCCATGTACAGCGGGTTCTCGTAGCGCATGTCGATGACGCCGGTGCCGATCTCGATGCGGCTGGTCTTGGCGCCGATCGCCGACAGCAGCGGGAACGGCGAGGCCAGCTGCCGGGCGAAGTGATGCACGCGGAAGTACGGTGAGGTCGATCGACTGCAGGAGCGTGTCGGAGGCCGAGCGGACCTGGGATCCGGGCGACTCCGACCAGTGACCGAACGACAGGAAACCGATCTTCTTCATGATCGGTAAATGATACTCGGGTCCGTTTTGTTCCCGGGGACGACGACGGTGCCGATCCGCGCCATGCTCGTCCGTGACCCTTGTCACAGCTGGCTATACGCTGCATGGTTCGGCGAGAAATTTAGTCACAATTCAAAAGAAGCCGGAATTCGCGAGCGGATCAGCACCGGGAATCGCCGGCGGACGGGCGGACTGGACCAGATGAACAGCACGGGCACGGCGAACTCGCCGACGCAGTTGTTGCATGGAGACAACCCATTTCGCGTGAATCCCGAAGCGGACCTGCTCCACAGGGTCCCAGATGTGCCGGGGTGGAGCGAGACGATGTTCTTTCGCGTCTGGTCACCCGCGCAGGGGGTGGGCGTCTTCATTCATTGCGGGAGATGGCCCGAGGACCCCGACCTCTGGTGGGCGCAGGTCATCGCGATGCTTCCCGACGGTCAGCTGCTGGTCGACAGATCCTGGGGACGAGCGCCGGATGACCGGGGTCCGGCCACCGGGAATCTGCGCGTCGTCTGCGTCGAACCCCTTCGCCGGTGGCGGCTGACATTCGACGGGGCGGGCGAGAGGACCGATCTGGCGAAGATGACGGCCGGACCATCGGGCGCGGGTCCGGCCCGGGCCTTCGCGTTCGACATCGACATCGAGGCGGCGGCACCGGTGTGGGACATGCACGGTGTGCTCGGCATCCATGACCTCTCCTGGGCGGCGCTGCACCACACCCAGGGATTCCGCGCGGTCGGCTCGCTTCGCGCCGGGGCGGACAGCTGGGACATCCAGGGCGTTGCGGCGCGAGATCACTCCAGCGGACCGCGCGACGTCAGCAGGCTCGGCGGCCTGCATTTCTTCGTGGTCGTATTTCCCGAGTCCGGTCGGGTCGCGAACGGGTTGGTGAACTGGAGGACCGATGGGACCGTGGACCACCGCGTCTTCACCGTGTTCGACGCGACCGGCGCCGAGACAGGTGAGGAGCTCCGCTGCACCGGACTCCAAGATTTCCGAACGCATGAGCCGCAACGGATCTCGCTGCGGATGAACCGGAGAGCGCGACCCTTCGATCTGGAGGCCGAGCGACTCCACGGTTACACGCTGACGTTCCTCTCACCCAACGAGAACATCAACGGCGTCGCGCTCGACTCACAGAACGATGCCCTGGTCATCACCCAGTCGACCGTGCGGGTCACCACGCCCGACGGTGATGTCGGCTACGGGGTGTTCGAACGTGACTACCGCCCGTCCCAACTCCCATCCCCCGAGGAGCGCTGACCCATGACCGAAACGCCTGTGGTCGACACGACGACAGCCAGGCCGATCCCGGACCTCGCGGCGAGCCCCGTCCACGTACCCGGCCGCACATTGCGATGGACAACAGCCAATGTCGATGAGGGTCTGCCCGGGATCGTCACCCCGTTGACCTGGTCGCTGTACTTTCCGCCGACCGAACAGACCATGCGCGACTGCTGGGTTGATCTGGGGGTCATGCCGCGATCGGCCCGCGCGATCCCCGCCGACGTCGACCGACGGTTCCTGTCGGTTGCACATGGCCACGCCATCGCCAACGTCGACAACATGGGTCAGATGGCGGCCCGCGTGCCCGGCGGTTCGGCCGCCATGATGGAGGAACAGCTGTTCGGATCCGTTCAGGCGGGCGGCCTTCCGGAACCACGGGGGTGGACGCAGACGCGCCGCTACCCGATCGTTGCCGTGAAGTTCCCCGTCACGCTGCGGCGAGCGATCAAGGCCTTGGCCACACTCGCGGAAGAGAGCGAGCGAGCAGTGGTGGTTGCGTCGCGCGTTCGCACTCGACGAGGCCGACCTCGACGAGGCCACCACGGCACTCGTGGAGGCTCGCGACATGTTCGAGAAGGGCTCTCGGTGCACATGCCGCTCTCGATGGCGGCGCAGGGCCTCATGGGGCAGGTGCAGAACCTGGCGGAGTCGGCCGGGCTGCAGTCCGGTGGCGAACTGATCAAGAGCGATGAGGGAACCGCCGAGTTCGAACTGGTCCGCGACCTGTGGCGCCTCTCGCGCGACGAGATCGACATCACCGGCTTCGCACGCCGGCACGGATACCACGGGCCGCGCGAGGGTCTCGTCGATTCCGTTGTCTGGCGGGAGGATTCGACGATGGTGACTGCGCTGGCCGCGCGGTACCGGGCGCGGGCCGACGGCGAGGACGTGGACGATCTGGTCGTGCGACGCCGGCGCGAACACGACGAGGCAGTACAGCGCCTGCATGCCGGCCTGAGTCCGGTCAGGCGCCGGCTCGCCTCGGCTCTGATCGGGTTCGCCTCGCAGGTGCCCACCTGGCGCGAGACCGGCCGGGCGAACATCCTGCGCGGCGTCGATGTCACCCGGGCCGCGGCCCGTTCGATCGGGCGGCACCTCGCCGACGCGGGGGTGCTGGCAGACCCTGGGGACGTCTTCTTCCTGACGATCGACGAACTCGCGTCCCGCCGCACCGGCGAGTACGCGGACCTGGTCGCCCGCCGTCGCCTCGACCACGAGGCGTACGGCCGGATCGACCTCCCGCACGTCTGGCACGGCGCGCCCGAGCCGATCGCCTCGACCGCGCCTGTTGACGACTCGCGGTCGATCAGCTCGCTCACCGGCCTCGGCGTCAGTGCCGGAATCGCCGAGGGGCGGGTCCAGGTCATCCGGGATCTCGACGACGCCGAGATCGAGGACGGCACGGTCATGGTCTGCAAGGCAACAGATCCGGGCTGGGCGTCGCTGTTCCCGCTCGCCGAGGCCGTCGTGACCGATGTCGGCAGCGCGATGAGTCACGCAGCGATCCTGTGCCGGGAGCTCGGACTGCCCTGCGTCGCCAATACACCTACCGGCACAACGGATCTCAAGGACGGCATGATCGTCCGCGTCGACGGCACGGCCGGCACGGTCGAGATCTTGGTACAGCAATGAACCCTCACCAGCAGAAAGGTCACGCCGATGACCCAGCTCGACGACCTCAGTGCCTACCTCGTCGCCGGCCGGGTCAGCTCGTCCGCCCCGGAGGGACAGCGCACCGAGACGGAGGTCCGGACCGTACCCCAGGGCATCGCCGACGGCGAGGAGGCCGAGCGTCTCGGCTTCCGCAACGTCTTCCTCTCCGAACGCTGGAATCTCAAGGAGGCCGCGGTGGTGCTCGCCGCGGTGGGGGCGCGGACCGAACGGGTCGGTCTGGCAACCGGTCTCGTCTCCCCGGGCCGCCGTCACGTCCTCCACATGGCGGCGTTCGGGGCCACCATGCACGCGGCGTTCGGTCCACGGTTCATCCTCGGTCTCGGGCGCGGTGACAGCGCCCATCTACGGCACGAAGGACTCCGGACCGCCGGCTTCGACGGCATCTGCGATTACGTGGACATTCTCCGACGACTGTGGCGCGGCGAGAAGGTGTCCTACGACGGTCCGGCCGGCCGATACGAGGGGATCAAGCTCGGCGACGTCTACGACGGCCCGGCCCCGCAGGTCTGGTATGGAACATTCGGTATGCCGCGGGCGGCGGCAGCGGTGGCGCGCGCGTTCGACGGGGTGATCCTGCCGCCGATGATGACCCCGGAAGCCACCTCGGGAAGCGTTGCGCGACTCCGGAAGGCGTGTGAGCAGATCAACCGCGACCCGGCGAGCCTGCGGGTCGTCCAGTGCGTGGTGACCGCGCCGGATCTGGGTGACGAGGAGACCCGGACTCTCGCGCACGCCCGTGCGGTCACCTATCTACAGGCCCAGCAGTACGGCGACGCCCTGACGGCGGTGAACGGATGGGATCCGGGACCGATGCATCGCCTGCGGACCGCACTGGAAGAGGTTCGGCAGCAGGCGGGGGACGAGTTGGTGGACACCGCATTCCACCGCCGCGAGCTGCTGGAACCGGCGCGCCTGGTACCGGATTCGTGGATGGACGACTCCTGCGCCTTCGGGTCGGCGTCGGACTGCGTGACCGCCCTGGGGTCGTATCGGGACGCCGGTGCGGACGAGGTCGCGACCTATGGCAGCACCCCGGGTCAGAACGCGGCACTGGCCCGGCTGTGGGCGGAGACGAAGGAGCCCGCGATCTCCTCGGTGTGACGCCGCACGGTCCGACCATCGACAACGTCCCCGCGACTCACGAGTCGCGGGGACGTTTCATCGTCCAGGTGCCGGTCGTCACCCGATGACGGTCACCCGGCCGGTGTCGCCGTCGACTCGGAGGACCTGCCCGTCGCGGATCTGCCTGCTCCCGGTCTCGGTGCCACAGACGCACGGGATGCCGATCTCGCGGGCCACGATCGGGCCGTGGCTGAGCAGACCGCCGAAATCGGTGACGACGCCCCCGGCGACCATGAACAACGACACCCAACTGGGGTCGGTGGTCTCGCACACCAGGATGTCCCCGTCGTCGAGTTCGGTCTCGGCGGGATCGCTGACCACGCGCGCGCGGCCCTCTACCTGCCCCGCACTGGCGGCGACACCGATGACCACACCGCCCACGTCCAGGGTGACGTCGCTGTCCTCGTCGACCTTGCTCACCGCGGGGTATCCGGCCCAGGCCTGCGGGACCCGGATGCCCTGACGCTGGGCGAACCGGTCGATGCGCTCGGCGACGACCGCACTCTGATCGCCGCTGATGCCCGCTACCAGTGCGTCGTACCGCAGATGGAAGACGTGCTCGCGATCGCTGATGACGCCGCGTTCCACGAGGAGGTCGCCGAGCCTGCGGGCGGCGGCGCGAGCGACGTCGTAGGTGACCAGATAGCCGGCCTTGCCCTGTTCGCGCAGCGCGAGGAAGCGGCCCGCGACGCGGACCATCCACGCGGTGGGCCGACGCCGTAACCGGGGTGTGGCGGCCAGGAGCCGGTGTACGGTGTCGTCGCGCAGCTGTCGTTGCGCCGCGCTGCGGTGTTGTGGGGCGCGCGGGCTGTCCTCGTCGATCGCACGGTAATCCGCGAGCCGGGAACGCACCGGTGCCAGATTCTCCCGCCACGTGATCCCGTGCAGCTGCCCCTCGTTGGGTCCGTGGTAACCGTGCCGGTCGACGAAGTCCTGCTCGGAGATCCTCCCGTGGGCCAGTGCCCACAGGTCGTAGGCGACCTCGTTCTCGTCCGAACCCACCCCGGACAGCAGGTGTTGTTCGAGACCGGGGAACCCGCCCGCAGCGGCGGCCTCGGCCACCTTGTCCGCGAGCGCCGAGCTGATGAACGCGACCCCCATGTGGATGGACATGATGTCCTCGAATCGTGTTCGCGCATCGGCGAGCACGGCGAGGCAACCGACTTCGTCCAGATCGGCGATCCGCGGCAGCTGGGTCAATCGCCAGCGTCGTAGTTCGGCGAACATCGCGTCGTGGCGCTTGGGTACCCCGGTGACCCAGCGCGGTGCCTTCGCCAGGATGGCGGGGTAGCGGCCGACGGTGTTGGCGTCGACCGTGTCGGGGCGCACGTAGCCGAAGAGTTGCTGTTCGATCGCGGTGGCCGACGTCCCCGGAAGCACATTCGCGATCTCCCGGAACTTGTCGATGTTACCGGCGCCCCACCCGGCGAAGAGACTCCAGAAGCAGTCATCGACCCGGCCGGGAATCTTGACCTCGTCCGATGGGAGGGCGCCGAGGTCGTGGAACATCCGCCGGAAGGCGAGTTCCATCGGTCCGAAGACGAAGCTGATGCCGAAGGTGCTGAACACACCGGGGAACGCCTCGGCGACGTTACCGGTGGTCCACGTGGTGGATTCGGGGACGTCCGCGCTGTCCAGCGTGTCCAGCATGGTGTCGACTGTCGTGGTCATGACTCTGAATACTCCTGTTGTGCATGGGTCTCCAGCAGAGACACGAGGTCTGCGGACGGATCCACCCCCGGATCGGTATCGGTCAGCCCGGAATATTCGGTCACCCACCGCCGGATGGTGGCGAGGCCGGGATCGTCGTGGCGTCCGTCGACGATGGGAAGGGCGCCGTCGAAGACGACTCCGGCGCCCGCGTCGACGGTCACCGTACGACCGGCGAGAGTGGTGATGGTGCCGGCCCCGCAACCCACGACGCACGGCACGGCCATCTCGCGACAGACGACCGCGGCGTGGGACGTCGAGCCGCCGAACTCGGTCAGTACCGCCACTGCCACCGACATCGCGGCGACATCGTCGGGATCGGTCGTCTGCCTGCCCAGGATCACGTCGGTACCGTCCTCGGCGAGGTCCTGGGCCTCATCGGGGTCGGTGACGATCACGCCGGTCCGGATACCCGGCGACGCGGGCTTGCCCGTGGCCAGTACCTCGGCGGCGCCCGCTGCGGCAGCGTCGAGGTGCGGTTTCTGCAGTGCCCGAACCTGATCCGCGGTGACGCGACGCAACGCATCGGCCGGCGTGATGAGACCTTCGGCCACCATGTCGACCGCGCACCGGACAGCGGCTTCGGGGGTGCGCTTGGCTGCCCGGGACTGCAGCAGCCACAGCCTGCCCTCCTCGACGGTGAACTCGATGTCCTGGAGGTCGCGTCCCTGCCGCTCCAGTGTCTCGCTCACCGTGAGCAACTCGGCGTGGATGCCGGGCATCGTCTCCGCGAGGACGGACAGCGGTACCGCGTCCATGCGCCCGGAGACCACGTCCTCGCCCTGTCCGCGGGAGAGCCACTCGCCGTATGCGCCCGGCGCGCCGGTCAGCGGATCACGGGAGAACAGCACGCCGGTACCGGAATCGGCACCGAGGTTGCCGAACACCATGGCCTGGACGGTGACCGCCGTACCGCTCGCGTCGTCAAGTCCTCGCGTGGCTCGGTAGGAGACCGCGCGCGGCGACTGCCAGGAGTCGAGCACCGCTCGAATCGCCTCGTGCAGCTGTTCTCTGGGATCCGCCGGCGCCGGCGTGCCCACGACCTTGGCGAACTGTTCGGTGAAGCGGTGTCTGGTGTCGGCAGCGTATTGCGGATCACCCGATTGGCCGGCGAGTGCGGCTTCGATCTCATCGGTCATCCCGAGATTGAGGACGGTGTCCATCATGCCCGGCATGCTCACCGCGGCGCCGGATCTCACCGACACGAGTAGCGGCCTCCGGGAGGATCCGAAGCTGCGACCGGTCTCCGATTCGAGGTGCGCGAGAGCGGAGTCGACCTGGGCCCAGAGTCGTTGCGGCACTGTGCGGCCGTGCTCGTAGTACTCGCGACAGATGGCCGTGGTGATGACGAAGGCGGGTGGCACCGCGATGCCCAGGGCGCGCATGTGCTGGATGCTCCAGGCCTTTCCGCCGATGAGTTCGCGGTGGTGGTCGGTGGTCCCGTCGAGGACCACGACCTCGGTGGTGACATCGTTGCGATGTCCGGCGATGGTCACAGTGCACGTCCTGCAGCTGCTTCGGCGGCGCGGGTACGCCCGGTCAGGCCGATCAGCTCTTCGTGCAACTCGAACCAGACGGTGTGATAGCTGTCGGCGATCGGCCGTGCGAACCACGACGTGTCCCCGGACTCCACCTTCTCGAGTGCCGCGGTGAAACGAGTGGGGTAGCGGGTCAGCCGGGGCGCTTGCTCGACGACGCGCGACAGCAGCGGCGCAAACCTCTCGTGCAGAGCGCGAAGGCCGGTGACGATCGCGGCGTCATAGGCGGCGTCGGAATGATCGTTGGGTGTGGACTCGTCCTTGAGCTGCCAGCGAGTCATCAGGGCCTTGAGGTCGTCGTTGAACGCATCGAACTCCTCGTAGGCGCTGGTGAGGGCGTCGGTATCGAGGGTGGCGCGTTCGGCGTCCAACAGCTCCGCCAGGCGTGTCCGACCTTCCGGCGTGGTCTTGTACCGGCCGTTCGTCTCGGCGGCGAAACCGGCGGCGACCAATGCCTCGAGGTCAGCGGTCATCGTGTTCGAGTCGAGGCCCACGCTGTCGGCGAGGTCGTCGGCCCGCACCCGGCCCTTGAGGCGCAACGCTTGCAGGACGATCAGTTGTTCGGTCATGGGTCTCCTCAGTGAACGCGGTGGACGATGCCCTGCTCGAAGAAGCCGGCACCCGGACTTCCGTCTAGCTCGAGGGTCATGAAGTCGTCATAGGTCCCGAAGGCCGGACCCTCGGTCTCGGCGCCCATGGGGACGAAGAATCCTGCGTCGCGCCGGTGCATGACGCAGGTGAGTTCCTGGCCGTCTTCGAGCGTGAAACGTGCGGCGAGGAACTGGGCTGCGGCGGTCCGGCGGAAGGTCACGTCCTTGATGTGGCGAGAGCCGTCGGCGTCGATCAGGTAGCCGTCGGTCGCGAGCGTTCCGTCCGTGCCGAGGAATTTCATGACCGACAGGAACGAGTCGCCGAAGACGGCCACGAGCCCCGCGTACTCGGCCCACTGGGCGGCCTCGTCGCGGAAACCCCAGGTACGGTCGCGCATTCCGAATCCGTCCACGTCGGCGCGGGTGCCGCGTAGGTCGATCGTGCCGAGCATCGAGCATGCCTGCTGAAAGTGCTGGAGCGGCTTGCCGGGGACCAGCGGCGGGATGAGTTCGTGCAGAGAGAAATCGGCCGGGGTGTGTAGTGGCGTGTTGACGAACTGCGCCCGGAGTTCCGGGTGGTCGACGGTGATGGTGCCGTCGAGGCCGAAGGTCAGCGATTCACTGGCATAGGTTCCCCGGTCCAGCGGCTCGATGATCTCGATCTGGTCGCCGCCGACCAGCAGCGAACACCTGGCCCGCCGCGCGCCGTCGCCGTTGGGGGAGGTGGAGAAGTGGAAGCTGCCGAAGATCCGGTGCTCGACATCCCAGTAGGACAGGTAGGCATTATCCTTCCAGATCGGATCCCCGGGGCCGGCGGCGTCATCGTGTAGTGGTTCGGCCAAGGGGCCCCAAGCGGTTATGCCGGGTGCGGACGTGGTGACGGTCATGTGTGGCCTCCGTGAAGGGTGCTCAATTTTGAACTGGAGATAAAAACTGACCCGGACTCTACAGCGTATAGTCGGACGTGACAAGGATCACTTCTCTATGGATCGGAGACCCGGATGGCACACGGGGTGGGTTTGGATGCCGATCGGATTGTCAAGGCCTGCTTGGCGATAGCTGACGAAGAAGGTATCGGGCAGGTCACCATGCGACGGTTGTCGCGCGACCTGGGTGTCACGCCGATGGCGATCTATCACCACGTCGCGAACAAGGACGAGCTGTTGGATCTGGTGCTGGACGAGTCGCTGCGAGCCGTCGACCCCGTCGATCCGGAAGGTGGGGCGTTCGACGAGCTGATGCGATGGGGCGCCGACTTCCACCGGTTGCTCGTCGATCACCCCTCGCTGGCGCACGAGATGGCCATGCGACGGCTCGAGGGGCCGGTGGCGGTCGGTGTTGCCGGCCGGATACTCGCCCTTCTCCTGCGGACCGGGGTGCCCGATGAACACGCCGACGAGCTGCTGGTCGCGTTGTTCAGCTATGTTCTCGGCTCGGCGCTGTACCGGAACTCCCGGAGTGCGGAATCCATGCGTCGCGGTGGGCGTTCGCTTCCCGCCGACTTCGCCGAGGGGAGGGCGGGCATGCGCGACCGCCTCGCCGACACCTCGATCACCGACCAGCGCTTCGCCGGGATTCTCGCCGTGCTGATCCACGGGTACCTGACGCCGCGAGGTGTCGCGGACGTGTCCGGGGCCCAGGCGCCACTACAGACGTGAGCCACCGTCCTCGAGTACCTGCATCAGCTGAACCATGATCTCGTGCAGAGCTTCCCGATCCTGGGGCAACGACGTCTGCTCGTAGCCGACCAGCAGGAAGACCGACCAGTGCGCGAAATGGTGCGCGAGTTGTCTGTCGTCGACGATTTCCGCGGCAGAGGTGAACACGACGTCGAAACGTTTGCGGTCGACCTCCTCCTGGATGAGGCGAGCGCGCTGATCGAGGTTGCTCCAGGTACGGATCGCTCGTTCGGCACCGTGCGGGAGGCTCAGGCCGATGTCGATGATCGCCGCCAGTCGTTTCCGCGGATCACTGATGGCCGTCAGGAGGTCGATCGCGCGGATGGTGCGGACCTCGAGCCAATAGGCGAGCAAACCGTCGGTGTAGTCCGCCCAGTTCGCGAAGTAGTGGTAGAAGGAGCCCGACGTCACCCGGAGACGCGCGCAGACCTCGGCGAGCTTGAGTCCTCCATAGCCCAGATCGGACAGGACCGTGAGGCCTGCCTCGAAGTACGCATCGCGGGACAGGACGGTGCTCATGGCGTTCTCCTCTCAACGATCTTCGGCTAACGGGTTGACCATAACTATACTTATGCTATCTTCGTTGTGACTCAGCTCATACAGCTCCTCGATATCCGATCTTCGCAGGTGGGCGGGGTTCCATCTTCGAATTGAATCGAAGTTACATTCAGAAAGGAGAATCTTCCATGGGTTTCACTGACGCGGCCGAGGTTCGGAAGTACATCGGAGGCATCTTCGAGACAGCATTCGACGATCCCGAGATCGGCCCAAAGCTCGTCGACAGCGGCCTCGTGTTCGCCTTCGACTTCAGCGGGCCGGAGGCCGTCGTGGTGGTCGACGCGGTCAACAAGCGGATCTACGACGGCTTCGAGGGGAGTCCGGAGCCGATGGCGACGATGGTCATGCCCGCTGATACCGGCAGTGCCTACTGGCAGGGCAAGGTGAATCTCCCACTGGCCATGGCCAAGAAGAAGATCTCGGTGACCGGCAATGTCGCCAGCCTCCTCAAGCTCGCGCCGCTGGGGAAGAAGCTGTTCCCCGTCTACATCAACAACCTCAAGACCGACGGTCGGGAGGACCTGCTGGTCTGACGTCGAGATCCACCCCCACCGCCGCATCTTTCAGAGAAGAGAGCACCCATGTATCCGGGAACCCATGCGCAGACGACACCGGACAAGGCGGCCATCATCATGGCCGGCACTGGTCGGACCGTGACCTATCGCGAACTCGACGATCACTCGGCCGACCTGGCCGCAGCCCTGCACGGCATGGGTTTGCGAAAGGGTGACGCGATCGCGCTGCTGTCCGAGAATGCCCCCGAATGTCTTGAGATCTATTGGGCAGCAGTTCGATCGGGACTGTACGTGACTTCGGTGAACTGGCACCTCGCCGCGTCCGAGGCCGCCTACATCGTGGCCGACAGCGGCGCGCGTGTGCTGTTCGTCTCGGCCGGCGTCGGCGAACTCGCGTCCAAGGTGGTCGCCGAACTCGGTGACACCGATACCCGCACAATAGCTTTCGGCGGAACACTGGAGGGATTCGAGACCTACGGCGATGTGCTCGCCTCGGCCGGCCCCCGACTCACCGATCAGCCACGCGGCTCGGACATGCTCTACTCCTCCGGTACCACCGGGCGACCGAAGGGTGTCAAGCCGGCGCTGCTACCGATCCAGGTGGACCAGCCCGGCGACCCGATCACGGGCCTGGTCCAGCACGTGTTCAAGGTGACCGCTGACGACGTCTACCTCTCACCGGCGCCCATGTATCACGCGGCACCTCTCAAGTGGTGCGGTGCGGTGCAGGCGCTCGGCGGAACCGTCGTGATCCTGGAGAAGTTCGAGGCCGAGAGCGCGTTGGCCGCGATCGAGCGATACCGCGTGACGATCACCCAGATGGTTCCGACGATGTTCGTGCGGATACTCCAGTTGCCCGAGGAGAAGCGCGCCACCTACGACGTGTCCTCGCTGCGCGTGGTCGTGCACGCGGCCGCGCCGTGCCCGCCGGATGTCAAGCAGGCCATGATCGATTGGCTCGGACCGATTCTCGTCGAGTACTACAGCGCCACCGAGCAGCACGGCACCACCATCATCACCTCGCCGGAGTGGCTGACGAAGCGCGGCTCGGTCGGCAAGTCCGCTCTCGGACCGGTGCACGTGTGCGACGACGAGGGCAACGAATTGCCCACGGGCGAGGTGGGACTCATCTACTTCGAGCGTGAGCAGCGGCCGTTCGAATACCACAACGACCCGGAGAAGACGAAGGCCGCCGAACATCCGGCCCATCCGAACTGGACGACGGTGGGTGACCTCGGATATGTCGACTCCGACGGCTACGTCTTCCTCACCGACCGCAAGGCGTTCATGATCATCTCCGGCGGCCTCAACATCTACCCGCAAGAGGTGGAGAATGTCCTCACCCTGCATCCCAAGATCTTCGACGTCGCGGTGATCGGCATTCCCGACGCGGAGATGGGGCAGCAGGTCAAGGCTGTCGTCCAGCTGCGCGACGGGTACGAGGGTTCCGAGGACCTCGCGGAGGAGATCCTCTCCTACACCCGCGAACGTATCGCCCACTTCAAGACCCCGAAGACCGTCGATTTCGTCGACGAACTGCCCCGCACCGCCACCGGAAAGCTCGTCAAGCGCGAGATCGAGAAGAAGTACCTGGCGGCGGGAGCGCAGGCATGACGAGCACGCTGACCACGGTCGTCCGTCCCTACGACCCGCTGAGTATCTCGTCCCTCGATTTCTGGGCGAAGAGTGCGGACGAGCGGGAACAGACCTTCGCCCGGCTGCGCGCCGAGCGCCCGGTCAGCTGGCATCGCCCGCTCGAGGGTGCCCTCATGCCGCCGGAGAACGACGGCGTGTGGGTGGTCACTTCGCACGAACACATCAGCGAGGTCAGCAAGCATCCCGAATTGTTCTGCTCGGGGCAGGGTTTCCAGTTCGAGGAGATCCCCGAGGATCTGCTCTCGGCGGCGGGTTCGTTCCTCGGCATGGACGATCCGCGTCACGCGTCACTGCGCAAGCTGGTCAGTTCGGCCTTCACGCCCAAGCAGGTCGCCAAGATCCACGATCAGATCAAGAACCAGGCGCGGCTGATCGTCGACGGACTCATCGCACACAAGGAGGGCGACTTCGTCGAGGCCGTCTCCAAGAGACTCCCCATGTGGACCATCTACGAGATGATGGGCCTCGAGGACCTCGACCAGCGCGAAGAGGCCGCCCACCATGCCGACGGCATGGTGTCGTGGGCCGACGAGGACGTCGCGGCCGGTCGCGAGCCCGGCGAGGTCCTGAACGAATCCCTCGTGGGCCTGCTCTCGATGGGATTCGAGTTCGCCGAGGAACGGCGTCGCAACCCGAAGTCCGACCTGATGACCGGACTGGTGAACGCCGAGGTCGACGGCGAGAAGCTGACCGACGAGGAGATCGCGTCCTTCTTCGTCCTCCTGTCCGTCGCGGGCAACGACACCACTCGCAACTCGATCAGCCTCACCACCAGGGCATTCCAGGACTTCCCGGCGCAGCGGGAACTGCTGCTCGCCGATTTCGACGGGCGGATCCAGCCGGCCATGGAGGAGTTCGTGCGGTGGGCCTCACCGGTCATGACCTTCCGCCGCACGGCGACCCAGGACACGGTCCTCGGCGGCCAGGAGATCAAGGCCGGTGAATGGGTCGCGATGATCTACTCGTCGGGCAACCGCGACGAGAAGGTCTTCGAGAACCCGAACACGTTCGACATCACCCGGTGGCCCAATCCGCACGTCGGTTTCGGCGGCGGCGGTCCGCACTTCTGCATGGGGAGCTTCGTCGCGAAGATGCAGCTGCGCGAGATCTTCGACCAACTGCTGCATCGCGCTCCGACCCTGCGAGTCGGTGAACCGGAGTACCTCACGGGCAACTTCGTGCGTGCCGTCAAGTCCATGCCCTACACCCTCTGAGCGGAGAAACCATGTCTGAATTCAACGGAAAGCGGTTCGTCGTCACCGGCGCCGCGTCGGGTATCGGCGCGGCGACCGCCTCCAAGATGCTCGGGCTCGGCGCCGAGGTGCACAGCCTCGACCGCAACGTGCCCACCGTCGCGGTCACCTCGCACACCGAGGTCGACCTGGCGAATCCGAACAGCATCGATGCCGCGATCGAATCCCTCGAGGGTTCCTTCGACGGTCTGCTGAACATCGCCGGCGTACCGGGGACCCTCCCGGGTGAGCTGGTCTTCGCGGTGAATTCGCTTGCTGTGCGGCACCTCTCGGAGGCATTCTTCGAACGGTTGAATCCGGGCGGAAGCATCACCATCGTCAGTTCCACCGCCGGGTTCGGTTGGCCGGCGCGTCTCGAACAGATCCGTGACGTGCTCAGCACCGACACCTTCGAGGAAGGGTTGGCGTGGTTCAAGTCGAACCCCCAGGAGGGCAACACCTACAACTTCTCCAAGGAGGTCTCCACCGTCTACACCATGTCGATGGGACTTGCCCTGGCGGAGATGGGGTTCCGGATCAACGCGGTTCTGCCGGGCCCGGTCGAGACGCCCATCCTGACCGACTTCGAGGAATCGATGGGCAAGGACACCCTGGACGGACTCAAGAACCTGCTGGGTCGCCATGCGGAGCCCGACGACATCGCCGGTGTGCTGGTGTTCCTGGCCTCCGACGTGGCGCACTGGGTCAACGGTCAGGCACTGCCCGTGGACGGCGGCGTGACCGGGGCCGTGCTGACGGGCGTCGTCCCGGCGCCCGAGATCTGAGGATCGCCGACATGGCAACGTCGATACAGGGCCTCCAGACGGTCGACCACGAGCGGATGATGGCATCCGTGCGGGAGACCTTCGCATCCGGACGCACCCGTGACATCGAGTGGCGACTCGGGCAACTGGCCGCCATCGAGCGGCTGCTCGCCGAGCGTGAGCGCGAGATCGCCAAGGCCCTGGCCGAGGACCTCGGGCGCAGCGCGTCCGAAGCGTGGTTGGGTGACATCGCGTCGACTGCCGGCGAAGCGGCCTATGCCCGTAAGCATCTGAAGAAGTGGATGAAGCGCAGGCGGGTCCCGTTGCCGCTGAACCAGCTGCCGGGGCGCGGCTGGGTGCAGTACGAGCCGCTCGGCGTCGTGCTCGTCATCGGCCCGTGGAACTACCCGGTCTACCTCACCCTCGGCCCGCTGATCGCGGCGGTCGCGGCCGGCAACTGCGCCGTGGTCAAACCGTCCGAGCTCGCTCCGGCCACATCGGCGCTGCTCACCAGGCTGATCCCGGAGTACCTGGACTCCTCGGCGATCACGGTCGTCGAGGGTGACGGCCTGGTGACACAGGAGCTTCTCGCACTCGGATTCGACCACGCCCTGTTCACCGGCGGAACAGAGATCGGCAAGAAGATCATGGCGGGCGCCGCCGCCACGCTCACACCGGTGACACTGGAACTGGGTGGCAAGAGTCCCGTCATCGTCGCCGCCGACGCCGATCTCGACGTCGCGGCCCGGCGGATCGCCTGGGTGAAGATGCTGAACTCAGGGCAGACCTGTATCGCACCGGATTACGTACTCGCCCATCGCGACATCGTCGACCGGCTGGTCGAGAAGATCGCCGCCACGATTGCCGAATTCCGTTCGGCTGAGGATGATTCGGCGCTTCGGATCGTGAACCGTCGTCAGTTCGACCGCCTCGCGAACTACCTCGCCACCACCACCGGGACGATCGTCACCGGTGGCGCGACCGACGAGGACCGGCTGACCATCGAACCGACGGTCATCCTTGATCCCGCGCCGACCGACGCGGTGATGCACGACGAGATCTTCGGGCCGATCCTTCCGGTGCTGACCGTGGACTCCATCCCCGAGGCCATCGCGTTCGTCAACCAGAGGTCCAAGCCGCTGGCGATGTACGCGTTCACCTCGTCGAGCGCGTTGGGGCGTCATCTGATCGACTCCATCCCGTCCGGGGGAGCGGTGATCAACCACATCGCGATGCACTGCCTGGTACCCGCGTTGCCCTTCGGCGGGGTGGGTGACTCCGGGATCGGTGATTATCACGGACAGTGGGGGTTCGAGCGTCTCAGTCACCGCAAGGCCGTGCTGTCGAAGACCGCCAGGCCCGACATCCGTCTCATCTATCCGCCCTACTCGGTGCGGGATCTGGCAATCATGCGAAAGCTGTTCTGAGGTGGCGTAACCCGCCACCGGTCGGAGGAAGAAATGAAGGTAATGCTCGACAAGGCCCGGTGCACCGGGCTGGGAATCTGCGAATCACTCGCGTCGGACTTCTTCGAGATCGACGACGACGGTTCACTACTCGTTCTCAAGGACGAGGTCACCGACGCCGACCTCATGGAGGTCGAAGAGGCCATCGCCGGTTGCCCGACCGAGGCACTGCGAGTTCTCCGGGATGCCGGATGAGCGGCTTGGACGGCCGGGTCATCGTCATCACCGGTGCCGGCGGCGGACTCGGCCGCGAATACGCACTGTCGTGCGCGGGCGAAGGTGCGCGGATCGTCGTCAACGATCTCGGTGGCAATCGTGACGGCACCGGCGGAGGATCGGCCATGGCCGACGAGGTGGTCGCCGAGATCCGCGACCGAGGCGGTGACGCGGTCGCCAACTACGACGACATCTCCGATGTCTCGGGTGCACTGGCACTCGTGGGCACCGCGATCGACAAATTCGGCCAGATCGACGGCGCGATCCACAACGCGGGCATCCTGCGTGACTCGAGTTTCGCCAAGTTGTCGCCTCAGGACTGGGACGCGGTGATGAAGGTCCACCTCTACGGTGGTTTCAACGTCACCAGCGCGGCGTGGCCGCACTTCCGGGAGCAGAAGCACGGCCGGATCGTGGTCGCCACGTCCACCAGTGGCCTGTACGGCAACTTCGGGCAGGCGAACTACGGCGCCGCGAAGGCGGGGCTGGTCGGTTTGATCAACACCCTGGCCATCGAAGGTGCGAAGTCGGGGATCACCGCCAATGCCGTTGCACCGCTTGCCGCGACTCGGATGACTGCCGACGTCGCCCCTCGCGAGGTCCTCGACAGGCTCCCGCCGGAGTTCGTCGCCCCGGTCGTCACACACCTGGTCAACCCGATCTGTACCGAGACCGGCTCGGTCTTCGTGGTCGGCGGAGGCCTGGTGCAACGCGTCGCCCTCTTCCAGGGCACGGGGACCACCTTCACCGAGCCGCCGACTCCGGCAGATGTCGCCGAGCGGTGGACGCAGATCTGCGACCTGACCGGCGCGACACCCGGTAGCAACCCGCTTGCCTGAAGTTCCACGGCCTGAGCCACCTGGCCGTGACCACCGGACCCAGAAGAGATCAGAAGAGAGAAGAGCAGTGAGCCCAGCACCGAAGAGCACAGCGAAGAACACCGCCGACATCATCGTGGTCGGAGCCGGCCACAACGGACTCGTCTCGGCCGCCTACCTCGCGCAGGCAGGCCTCGACGTCCTCGTCGTGGAAGCGTCGCCGACCGTCGGTGGCATGACGTCAACCAACCCGTTCCTGCCCGAGGCCCCCGGATACACCATCAACGAGGCATCGATGCAGGCCTCGCTGTTCCGTACCACCACGATCGACAAGGAACTGGGACTGTCCAGGAAGTTCGGGCTCAAGCAAACGGTCATCGACCCCGCGCACGTGCAGCTCAACTACGATGGCACGTCCTTGGCCATGTGGCGGGATCCCCAGCGGACCGCCGATGAGCTGCGCTACTTCTCGCCGTCCGACGCCGAGGCGCTTCTGGACCTGTACCGGGTCATCGACGCGGCAGTGGAGATCGGTCTGCCGCTGATGCAGACCAGCCCGGTCAAGCCGGACATCAAGAAGGTTCTGCAGGCCACCAAGGGGATGGTCAAGAACCGCAAGGAGCTCGTGGCGGTCGGGCGCTGGATGGCGTCGTCGCAGGCGGAGGCGATCGAGGACAGCTTCACCAGTGACGCGATCAAGGCGCCGCTGCTGATCGCGTTGCCGTTCATGCCTTTCGACGCGGACATGTCGGGATGGTCGCTGATCTACCTCGGTGTCCTCAGCAAGTACGGGGTGTCGATGTTCCACGGCGGTACCGGTGCACTCCCGGCCGCGCTGGTCAGCAGCCTGCAGTCCAACGGTGGACGTGTCCGCACCAGCGCTCCGGTCGAGGAGCTGGTCATGCACAACGGTCGCGTCACCGGCGTTCGGCTCGTGGGTGGCGAGGAGATCCACGCTCGCCGTGGCGTTCTGACCGCGTGCAGTCCGAAGACGACCCTGACACGTCTGCTCCCGGAGGGCGCGCTCCCGCGTGTGCTCCAGAACAAGGCCGACAAGATCCCGACGCGTCGGCGCGGGATCGCCGACTACAAGCTGAACATCGCGCTCAGCGGCAAGATCTCGATGGCGAAGCACGAGAAGTGGCGCGGCGACGGAATCGACCTCCGACTCGGCTGCAACTCGTTCAACACCTATCAGGAGAGCCTCGACGCGGCCAAGGCCTGCGTCAGAGGCGATGTCCCCGAGCATATCCCGGGGCTGGGCCACGCAACCACCGCGTTCGACAAGGGGTTCGCACCGGACGGATGCGACATCTTCTGGTTCTGGACCGGTCTGACACCGTCGATCCCCCGTGAGCCGTGGGACGTGGTGAAGAAGCAGATCACCGAACGCGTGATCCGCGATGCATCGCACTATTACGAGGGGATCGAGACCCTCGAGGTCGCGCGCCGTGACCTGGCCTTGCCCGACATCGAGGACCGGTTCTGGGCCATCGACGGCAGCGTCTACCACGTGGATCCGGTCATCTCCCGATTCGGCCCGCTCAAGCCGGCCGACAAGTTCGCCGGCTACAACACCCCGATCCCGGGGCTGTACCTCACCGGTGCCGGGACGCACCCCGTCGCCGGTATCTCGGGTATGCCCGGACAGAACGCGGCCCGGGTCATGCTGAAGGAGTTCCGCAAGGAGGACGGCGCGGGTCTCGGTGACCGACTCCGTTCGGGTCTGGTGCGTGAGAAGACGCTCGAGGCACGGTATGAGAAGGCGGTCTCGGCAACCCGATAGATCGCTCGACGCAACCCGCGCGGGTGCCGGTGGCTTCCCGGCCGGCATCCGTCGCGGGTTGCTTGCTGCCCGAAATCGGTGTCATGACGCGGGGTTTGGGCGATTTAGATGGCCTGGGCAAGCGACTTGGTCGAGCGATCCAAACGGGGGTTGACCATAGGTGTGCTTATGGTTAAGGTTCCTTGTGATCCGCGACACAAACAGCATCGATGCGAACCGCTTGCTTAATCAAATATCGATTAAATTCCGGAGCTGGTCTCCGAAGGTCTTCTGAGAGGAAGGTATGCGCGATCTTCAAGTCTCGGCCTCCGAGGCCGAGATTCTCACCGCCCGGGATGAGATCGCCCGTCCCCCGCGCCCTTCCGGCGGCGGACTCGGTGCGATCGCAACCAGGGTGGGTGCCGGCACGGTCAAGTACCTGAGGACCGTTCCGAAGCAATCGGTCGCCACGATGGGGCGGGCCGCCACCCTGACCGCTGACGTGCTGCGATACTCGGTGACCGAGACCCTCCGGATGCGGCTACCGATGGTGGAGACGCTGGAGCAGGCCTGGTTCCTCCTCACGGTGACTGCACTGCCTGCCCTGTTGATCGCGCTGCCGTTCGGCACGGAGATCTCGATCCAGGTCGGCGCCGTCGTCAATCAGGTGGGCGCCAAGTCGCTCGCCGGTGCCGCCAGCGGAATCGGGGTGATCTCCCAGGGCGCGCCGATCGCGGCCGGACTCCTCATGGGCGGCGCAGCGGCGTCGGCGATCGCGGCCGACCTCGGCGCCCGATCAATTCGCGAGGAGATCGACGCGATGCGCGTCATGGGCGTCGATCCTGTTCAGCGACTGGTCCTCCCGCGGTTCCTGGCGATCCTCATCATCTCGCCGATCCTCTGCGTGATCATCGTGGCATCTGCGGTGGCCGCCGGATTCGTTCTCGCAGTGTCGATCAACGGCGTCATCCCGGGTAGCTTCTGGCAGTCCTTCGGTGCGTTCGCGACCCAGACCGACTTCTACTTCGCCATCCTCAAGACGATGCTGTTCGGCATGGAAGTGGTCATCATCGCGAGCCTCCGCGGTCTCGAGGCCAAGGGCGGCCCCCGGGGCGTCGCGGACAGCGTGAACGCATCGGTGGTGCTGGGGTTCGTCGCGGTGTTCATCACCAACCTCATGACGACCCAGCTCCAGACCATGTTCTTTCCGAGTCAGGTGGGCTGATCGATGTCATCTCCGACGAAATATTCTGTCACCCCGGGTCTGTCGCGAACCGGCCGCTGGCTCTCGACGAGCGTCTTCAGCATTCAGGAGGGGATAGGACGGTGGGCGCTGTTCACCTTCCAGACCGTCGTGAACATCCCGTTCGCCATCCGCCACTATCGCAAGCAGACACTCAAGACCATGAACAGCATGGCGTGGGGCCGTGGATCGATCATCGTCGACGGCGGAGTCATCTCGCTGCTGATGATCCTCGGTGTCGCGATCGGTGTCGCCGTTGCCATCGAGGCCTACAACACGTTGAACCTCATCGGGTTCGGACCGCTGACCGGTGTCATCGGCGCCTTCCTGAACATCCGTGAGATGGGTCCGATCATGACGGGCATCGGTTTCGCCGCGCAGGTCGGTTGCCGCATGACCGCTGAGATCGGTTCGATGCGTATCGCCGAGGAGATCGACGCCACCGAGACCCTGGGCATCCGCTCGATCCCCTTTGTCGTCGGTACTCGACTGGTCGGCGGAATGCTCTGCGTGATACCGGGTTATCTGCTCTCGCTGGCGATCGGGTTCATGACCGCGAGTCTGTTCGTCAAAGTCGTGCACGGGGCGCCGGCAGGCACTTACGACCACTACTTCTCGCAGTTTCTCGACCCGGTAGAGGTCATGTACTCACTGATCAAAGCGGTGACATTCTGTGCGGTGATCACGATCATCCACTGTTACTACGGCTTCTTCGCGTCCGGAGGGCCGGAAGGGGTCGGGCGTGCGTCCGGGCGGGCAATCCGCGCGAGCCTCGTCATGACCATCGTGTTGAACCTCGTGATGACCATCCTGTTGTGGGGTCTTCACCCGGACCTGATCTTCAAGGGGTGAACTGATGGTCTCCGGATTTCTGATCGGATCAGACCGACACCGGCAAAAGGTGTTACGGCGATCGGGTGCGATCATCGTGGCGGTGGCGATCATTGCCACGCTGATCGGGGTGTACGCCGTTCCGGCACTGACACCCGACGATCCCGACATCGTGACGGTCACCATCGACACACCGGCGGTCGGACCAGGCGTCGAGGCCGGCACCGAGGTCGTTCTGCATGGTGCGCCCGTCGGAAAGGTGACTTCCCTCGATGTCGACCAGGTCGGCATCACGTCCCTGACCCTCGAACTCGACCGATCCTCGGTCGCCGGCCTCGGACGCGACTTCGTCGTCGACTTCCGGCCGAAGAACTACTTCGGTATCACCGGACTGAACATCGCCGACACCGGTGATGCCGCTTTCGGAGAGGTCCGCGACGGTGATCATCTGACGCGTGATCCGGGGGCGGACTACACGATGGCGACCATGATCGAGCAGGGCTCGGACGTGGCCAACGGCTCGCTCGTGCCCGAGACGATGGACGCGATCAAACGAGTCCTGTTGTACTCCTCGGCCTTCGAGCCGCTGATCCACACCGGTGTGGTCCTCGCCGATGTGGTCGAACGGACTCAGCGCGAGATGCCGGCAGAGCTGATCGCGAAGTACAACGCCATCGTCGATGCACTGCCGCCGTTCGTCGACGGATCGATCTCGGCGCTGTTCCACTTCTACAACAGCGAACTCCGCGCGGCGGGTGACGAGGTGCAGAACAACTTCACCTCGACGCTGAAGGCGATCTCGGACAACTTCTTCTCGATGGTCGGCACGCTGCTGAAGTCGAACCAGGCAAACCTGACCTCGACGGTCCAGATGGCCACCGAAGCCGCGACGGTGCTCCCGGCCATCGGCCAAGGCGTGCTCACGCCGGTCACCGTGCGGGACCTGGTGCAGCGACTCGACGGCGCCTTCACCACGAAGGACGATGGCACAACGGTTCTCAAGGTCAACCTCGCACTCGAGCTGCTCCCTGCGCTCGCCGTGCCGTTGACCTCCATGACAGCTCGCGGGGGACGATAGATGAACGGCCGATTCACCGGCGCGGCCCGGATTCTCCGTCCGCTGTGGAAGCTCATCGCCGCCGCAGCCGTCGCAGTGATCCTGTTCGCAGCCATCACCAACGGGATCAAGAATCCCGTCGAGGGCGACACCGCCCGGTACACAGCAGATTTCACCGACGCCTCGGGCCTGAGGCCGAATGCCGATGTTCGTGTCCGAGGGGTGAAGGTCGGCAAGGTCACCGGTATCGAGATGCGCCAGTCGGAGAGCGGCGGGGCGCATGCGGAGGTGGCCTTCACCCTGCTGGAGCCGCACAAGCTCACCGATCAGACCAAGGCGGCGGTGAAGTATGCCAACCTGTCCGGGGTCCGGTACGTCGACGTGACGGGTGTGGACGGACCAGGTGAGCCGGTGACCCGTTTGCCGGTCGAGCAGACGGTTCCGTCGTTCGACATAACCGAGTTGTTCAACGGATTGCAGCCGGTGCTGCAGACACTCAGCCCCGAGGAGATCAACACCTTCTCGCAGAACGCCCTGACCGTTCTGCAAGGTGACGGCGGCGGACTGGCGCCGATGCTGAAGAGCGTGGACACGCTCAGCCGGTATGCGAGCGATCGGCAGCAGGTGATCTCGGTGCTGGTGTCCAACATGTCGCGGATCTCGGACACACTCGGCGGAAAGTCGCCGCAGATCATGGAGTTTCTCCGCGACATCGAGGGTCCGGTCGATTCGACGCTGACCGTGCTCGACGAGTTCCGCAAGGCCAGTGACTACGGACCCTCGTTCATGGGCGTCTTGAACTCGATCCTGGCCGGGCTCGGCATCCAACCCGACACCGACGTCGACCGCATCCTCACCGAGGCGTTCCCGACGATCGACAATCTGTGGCGCTCACTCGAGATGCTCCCCACGATGTTGGAGGGCCTACAGTCCCCGGTCACCGCGCCCATGCCCGAAAAGCGCTGTTCAAGAGGTGAACTGGCACTTCCTGCGATGGCGAAGGTCCTGATCAACGGAAGTGGAGTGGTCATATGCCGAGCGTGACGCGTGCGTGGAAGCGAGTACGCGCCAACGACTTCCTGACGGGCCTGGTCGCGGTCGGACTGGCCGCCGTGCTGATCGCCGGGGTGAGCTACTTCTACCTGGCACCCCCCGGACGACAGGCGGTCACCTTCACCACGCGCGACGCGGCGTCGTTGAGCGGAGGAGAAGACGTGCGCGTCGCGGGAATCTCGGTGGGCAAGGTCGCCGACGTACGACTGCGCGCCAACGACGTCGAGGTCGAACTGGATGTCACCGATGACGTCGTCGTGGGGGACCGTTCCAGCATCCGTGTACAGCTGTTGACCGCAGTCGGCGGCTACTTCGTGTCGCTGGTCCCGGCCGGCCGCGCCACCGAGGGCAGCCTTGCGATTCCCGCGGACCGGGTGACCGTGCCGTACACCATAGCCGACACACTCCAGGAGTTACCGCGCATCACCGATGAGGTGGACGGTGACCCGATCGAGAGCACGCTCGCCCAGGTCGCCGACGGTCTCGGCGAGAACTCGGCGTCGTTGCGGCACCTCATCGATGGACTTCAGTCGATCTCGACGATCGTCGACAAGCAACGGAGCCAGGTCGATTCGGTGCTGGCGATGGCGAGCAACTACATGACGACGTTCGCCAACAGCCGGGAGTTCGTCTTCGAGCTGATCCGCAAGGTCAATGTCGCGCTGTCGCAGTTCTACACCTACCGGGCGGGATTCTCCGAGGCCTACCGGCAGCTCGGTGGCGTTCTCCAGCGACTCGGGGCGGTCTCGAACTTCTACCTGAACCACTCCGACCAGATCTACGCGGCAGTGGTCGGCGCGCGGAACACCGCGGACCGGCTGCGCAACGGCATGGACGCCATGATCGACAACCTCGGTCCACTCCAGGCAAGGCTGACCTCGTTGGTGGCGCCGGAGGGCGCACCGAACGCGAACTCCGCCTTCGTGCTGGACGCGACCGCGATGTGCCTGCCGGTAGCAGGAAGGAAGTGCTGACGTGAAGCGAAAGGCGATGAGGTCGACCGTGTGCCTGGCCGTGGCGGCGACCGTGGCCGCTGTCGCGACCACCACCTCGGGAGTGGGCACCGCGCAGGCACGGTCGGAGGGTGGCTATTGTGCGATCCTGCCCGACTCGATCGGACTGTATGCGGGCAACAAAGTGACACAGATGGGGTATCCGATCGGCACGATCGAGTCGATACAGCCGCAGGACACCGGTGTCCGCGTGGTGTTCTCCATGGACACCGACCGGTCGATCCCCGCCGACGTCGAGGCCGTGACCCGATCGAAGTCGGTGCTCGCCGATCGCTCGCTGGAACTCGTCGGCAACTACCGCGAGGGGCCGCGGCTGCGTGCCTCCGAGTGCATCCCCCTCGAGCGTGCGCACACTCCGCAGAGCATCTCGCAGATCACCGGTTCGGCGGCCGATCTGATCGATCAACTCGCCCCGGAAGGTGACACCCGGTCGCTGGAGGGATCGATCGAGGAGATGTCGGGTTCCCTGGTCGGCACGGGGCCGCGCGCGGCGAACCTCATGCGCACAGCAGCATCCGCAGCGCAGAGTCCGGAACGCACCATCGCCGACATCGGCTCCATCATCACGATGACCGCGCCCCTGACGAAGGACGCGCTTGCGCGGTGGGGTGACATCTCGTCGATCATCACCAAGCTCCCGGAGGCGACCGACGTCGCGGCGCGGGTCCTCTGGCCCGGAACCGTGAACATGATCTACGGCATGCAGCCCGTGCTCCTGCTGATCTCCGACATCGAGCCGCGCTACGGCGAGTACCTGTACCCGACACTCGATGTGCTGGCCGACGCAATCCACGTCGCCGCGACGCGCGTGGGTGACATCAAGAAGGCGCTGGGCGCGATCCCGACCCTGGCGGAGAACGTCGCCCTGGTCGCCGAACGCGGACGAGGTGCCGGCCTTCGTATCCGGCCTCCGGAGGTACGGGTGCGCGCCGCCGTCGGAAAGGTGTGGTGCGCCCGCGTCAACGCGGTGAAGCCAGGCAGCTGCACGACCGAAGGAGCCGACACACGGATGGTCCGTGTCGGGGTGCTGGACCTACTGGTGGCTGGAGTCCGAGGATGATCACACAAGTGCGCGGACGGCTGGCGACAGTGGCAGCCGCGATCATCGTGACGGTCGTCCTCGGCGGATGCACGATCAATCCCGGCGAGCTCGCCTCGTCGGTCCGTTCGGCAGGCGACGGTGAGACGATCACCGTCCAGTTCGACGACACGCTGAATCTCCCGGAGGGCTCCGACGTCACGTTCAACGGGACCAAGGTGGGATCGGTGACCGGGGTGGCGTTGCGCGGCGATCATGTCGACGTCGCCGCGAAACTGACCGGACAGGTGCGTATTCCGGCCGATGTGACCGCGTCGATCCGCCAGAACACGGTGCTCGGCGATCCCTATGTGGCTCTGTCCGCGACCAGCGGCGGCGCCGGCGTCATCGAACCGGGCGGGCTCATCCCGCTGTCGCAGACGACATCTCCGCCCCCGCTCGAGGACACCCTCGCCGTGGTCGCGAACTTCGTCAACGGCGGCAGCATCCAGAACATGCAGGACGTGATCCGGACGATGAACACGGCTCTGCCCGACATCCGCCAGACCAGGCGCGTCGCGAAGATCTCGGCGATCGATCTGAGCAGTCTGTCCGAACACACACGACAGCTCGACGGGATGATCCGCGGGCTCGATGCCACCGCGCGTACGGTGATTCCCCGCCTGCCCGACATCGAGGCGATGCTCTCTCCCGAGGGCATGCACTACTGGAGTCAGTTGGGAAAGCTGTTCTCCGGCATCGGCATTGTCCTGCCGAGTATCGGCAGCGTATTCGAGGGAGGCTACTGGCTGATGCCGTTACTGCGAGGTGTGGACGGGAGCATCGGCACCGTGCGTCAGGGGATCGAGGCCATCGGTGCGAATCAGGAGTTGTTACAGCAGTTCCTGTCGAAGAGCCTGTTCCCGTTCATCCGGAAAGCAGGGCTCGAGATCGTCTCCGCCTCCACACCCGACGGCAACGAGATCATCGGCGACGTGACCAAGGTCCTCCGGATGCTGGGAGCGGTTCGATGAGGCGCGGCCAGTCGGCACTCAACGGCCGGACCCTGGCGTCGATCGCCGGGCTGCTGGCGCTGATCGTCGCGTCGCTCGCCTACCTGAACTCGCTGGGCCTGTCGGTCACGAACAACGTGAACGTGCGGAACGCCACCATGATGGTGCAGCACACCAATGGTCTCGTCGTCGGCTCCAAAGTGCTGCTCCGAGGTGTACCGATCGGTCGGGTCACCGCCGTGAAACCCTCTGTCGAGGGTGTGCGCATCGAGTGGAACTACAAGGACAAGTACACGATTCCGGTCAACTCGGCCTACCGGGTCGACAACCTCTCGGCACTCGGCGAGACGTATCTGGGGATCACCCCGAAAACCGATTCGGGTCCGGTGCTCTCCAACGACGTCGTACTGACGGCGTCGACGGTGACCGTCCCGACCACCGTCGATGAACTGTCGGCGCGAGTCACCCGCTTCCTCGAACAGATCGACAGCAGGCAGGTCCGTTCGATCGTCGACGAGATCAACGAGGGGCTCCCGGCTGATCAAGAGGTGCTGACCAATATCCAGCACGCGAGCGCGCTCCTCGAGACGACCATCCTGGCAACCCGAGGGTCGCTGACCACCTTGCTGACCGACTTCCAGCCGTTGCTGACCAACGGAGCCGACATCAGCGGCTCGCTCGCGGCATCCGGGGACCCGGTGGAGCGCTTCGCGATCGGCTTGTCGAAGTTCCTCAGTGAGGGCGGCAAGAAGGCGTCGACGAGTGCGGACGGCCAGGACGGGTTCATCGTCACCACCAACGCCCCGACCTCGCTCAACCGGGAGGCCAAGCCGCTGCTCGAACACGTACAGAAATTCCTCGACGAGGCGGCTCCGGACCTGCGGGTCCTCAGCGACGCCGCACTCCCGTCGGTGGCCGCCGGTGCGAGCAGCCTACGCAGCGTTGACCTCGGTGCGCTCGTGCGGACCGCACTCGCCACCGCGGGTACCGGCAACGGTCTGGTCGTCAAAGTGGGTGGTAGGTGACCGCTGACCCGGCAGGACCCGATCCGCATGAACAGACGTCGAAATCAGGAGAAGCACCGATGAGCACCCCCACCGTGAACGCCGAGAAGCGCACAACCGAGACCGATGACGACCCGACCACGCCTGCAACCGAATCGGCGACACAAGCCGGCGTCAACGGCGCGAAGGGTGCAGGCGGTGATTCGATGCTGGCCCGCGCCTCCGGGGTCACCTTGGGGCTCAAGCAGATCGTTGCCGGCGTCGTGGTCCTCGGCATGATCGCGGCGATCGGCATCCTCGGCTTCGTCGTCGCAGACAAGTCGGACACGGTCAGCACCATGCAGGCGGAGGCTGCCTCGGCCGCCACCGCCCAGCAACGCGCACTCGACTACGCCACCGGCGCCGCCGAGATGAACTACCAGGATCTGGCCGCCTGGAACGAACGGTTGACCGCCAACACGTCTCCCGAGCTCACCGCCAAGCTCACCGAGGCGTCGTCGTCGATGGAGCAGGTCATCGTGCCGCTGCAGTGGACGTCGACGGCGCAACCGATCGCCGCGAGCGTCAAGTCCCACGAGGGCGATGTGTACGTCGTTGCCGCATTCGTGAGCGTGATGACGAAGAACGCGCAGGCCCCGGACGGCGTCCAGTCCACGGCCAGTTACACCGTCACCATGGACAGCTCGAAGGACTGGCTGATCACCGATGTCGGCGGCATCGACGGCGCTGTCGCACCGAGATGAACCGCTGTCGCACCGAGACGAACAGCCGATGTCGCACCGAGACGAACGATCAGACCACACGTCGCCGGCCGGCCGACCAGATCAACGGGAGAGCATGATGGGTGTCGAGGTCAGTGTCGAGAATCTGACGAAAACATTTGGTTCGCAGAATATCTGGCGAGATGTGTCGTTGACGTTGCCGGCTGGTGAGGTCTCTGCCCTGCTGGGGCCGTCGGGTACCGGTAAGTCGGTG
>NZ_LIYC01000022.1:0-74852 GCF_001418765.1 Gordonia sp. HS-NH1 | reverse complement strand
AAGTACGCCACCACCGAACGCACTGTCTGACGGCTGCAACCTCGCGATCGAAGGGTACCAAATCGGGATCACAGAGAACGGTCGAGAGGCGACGCCGACAATCCAGTCAATTGTAAAGTACGGCCAATCAGGCACGACTGAGAATCGAAAAACAGCAATAGTGAAGGATGGCCCGTACTGATGCGAATGGTAGTTTTAGGCCTCGGGTACCTAGGCGCGACACATGCTGTGTGCATGGCGGAACTCGGGCACGAAGTCCTTGGTATTGAAGTAGTGCCCGAAAAGCGTGCCCAACTGAGTGCTGGTCAAGTTCCATTTTACGAACCCGACTTACCGGAACTGTTGAACCGTCACATTAACTCTGGCGCAATGCGGGTGTCGGATTCATACGCCGAAGCAGCGGACTTCGCCGATGTATTCTTCATTGCGGTAGGGACTCCGCAAAAAAAAGGTGAGTACAGCGCGGACTTGGCGTATGTAGATGCAGCAATCGAAGAATTGATACCCCTCTTAACCAGGAATTCACTCATCCTCGGCAAATCCACGGTACCCGTCGGAACCGCCCAGCGTTTGTCCGATCGAGCAGACGAACTCGCGAAGGATGTCGAAGTTGAGATCGCATGGAACCCCGAGTTTCTCCGTGAAGGTTTCGCAGTAGCAGACACGCTCCATCCGGATCGGGTGGTAGTCGGCGCTTTTCCGGGCGGTCGCGCGGAGGTGGTCTGTCGAGAAATCTACGCGCCGATTGTGCAGGCGCAGACACCCTTCATAGTTACAGACCCGCCGACAGCCGAATTGGTCAAGACTTCAGCGAACGCATTCTTGGCCACTAAAATATCGTTCATAAACGCAATTGCTGAGGTTTGTGATGCGGCGGGGGCGGATGTTAAAGCTATCGCAGACGCGATCGGCCACGATGCCCGTATCGGCAGGAAGTTCTTGAATGCAGGACTCGGTTTCGGAGGCGGCTGCCTCCCTAAAGATATTCGCGCCTTTATGGCAAGGGCCGGCGAACTAGGAGCCGCCGAGGCGCTGAGCTTCCTCCGCGAGGTAGACAATGTGAACATGCGGCGGCGTACTCGCATGGTTGAGCTTGCCCGGCAGGTGTGTGGTGGATCGTTGTTGGGTAAGCGCATTGCAATTCTCGGGGCAGCCTTCAAGCCGGAATCTGACGACGTTCGTGATTCGCCAGCGCTCAACGTCGCCGGTCAAATTCAGCTTCAGGGCGCATCAGTAACGGTGTACGACCCCAAGGCAATGGACAACTCGAGAAAACTGTTTCCGACCCTTGATTATGCCGCCTCCGCAGTAGACGCGTGCGACACGGCTGACGTCGTGCTGGTACTGACGGAGTGGCAAGAGTTCGCTGACTTAGACCCACATCTACTCAGCGAAACTGTTAGAAATAGAAGAGTCGTAGATGGACGGATGTGTCTCAACGCCGAGGTTTGGGAGGCGGCGGGTTGGCAATACTACGCCTAGTGTGAGCTATGTCGGCACTCGATCCTGGCGTGATAAGCGATAACACTTAACGCCGCCAATTGAAGCGGCAGTACTTGCTCGTAAGTCGAGCGATCTCCGGCCAAGAATGAATCGAGGAACATTGAAAATACTTGTCACTGGCGCTGCAGGCTTCATTGGATCACGGATCGCCCGTGCACTTCTAGCGCAGGGCCACGAGGTCTCGGCGATCGATTCGTTTAACGGGTACTACGATGAGTCGATAAAGCGACGTAATGTCGAAGAACTAATTGGGAAAGGCCTGCGGCTGACCGATAAAAGCATCAACGAAGTATCTCTGCCTCCGTTACTAGATGGGGTCGAAGCAGTGTTCCATCAGGCAGGACAGCCTGGCGTACGTCCGTCATGGGGTGCAAGCTTCGAAGGCTACATTGACAACAACGTCGCAGCAACGCAGCTTCTACTTGAGGCTCTCAAGGGGTCTAGGACTCTCAAAAAGTTTATATATGCGTCCTCATCCAGCGTTTACGGGGACGCCGAGACCATGCCTACTCCCGAGAACGTTACACCCAATCCCCGCAGCCCATACGGAGTTACCAAGCTCGCCGCAGAACATCTATGCAATGTATATGCAAAGAACTTCGACATCCCATCAATCTCTCTAAGGTACTTTACAGTGTACGGGCCCGGGCAGCGGCCCGACATGGCCTTTACCCGTTTTTGTAAGGCGGCTGTAAACGGCAATACTATCTCCGTATACGGAAATGGTGAGCAGACCCGTGATTTCACTTACGTTGATGACGTTGTCAAGGCAAATCTACGTGCGTTGGTTGCCGACTATACTCCTGGCGATGTTGTAAATATTGCGGGCGGAACACACGCGTCGGTTAATGATGTGCTCGATATCCTTCGGAGTCTTACGTCCCGAGATCTCTCTGTGGACTACAGCGACGTAGCCCTCGGGGACGTCCGCTGCACATCAGGAGATACTCGGCGCGCGCAGGCAGTTCTCGGATGGAAACCCGCGGTGGACCTAAAAGAGGGCCTTGCGCAACAACTGAGCTGGGCGGATGAAGTCTTCTCATAGATTAACGTCTTCGGTATAGGAAAAACAGTGACAGTAACTATCGCCATTCCGTTTTCCGGAACCGCAAATGGCTTAATAGAGTCCGTCCGATCGGTATATTCGCAAACTGCTGACGACTGGCTACTAACGTTAGTTTCGGACGGTGCAACGGATGCCGTGGTCGATCACCTCCGCGCAATCGAAGATGAACGAGTAACGGTAGTGCATGACGGCCGGCAGCTCGGACTTGCGGCCCGTTTGAACGAGATTTCGGCCGCCTGCAAGACCCGCATACTCTTCCGCATGGACTCTGACGACATCATGCACCCCAGGCGAGTCGAGATTCAGAGTAATCGTCTACTCTCCGGCGATCTCGATATTTTAGGTACACGGGCTTGGGTAATCGACGACGGTGGGCTCGTGCGTGGTAAGTACAGCGAACCCGGAGCACCCAAGTCGCCTCAAGAGTATTTCCGTAGTAATGTGGTCTCCCACCCAACAGTAGCGGGGAGAGCCACCTGGTTCCGTGACAACCCATATGACGAGTCCATGCTCAGGTGCCAGGACATGGAACTATGGGCCCGCACCTGCAAGACTGTTAGGCTCGAAAAGCTTGACGAACCTTTGCTGTTCTACCGTATTAGCCCGGTTCTGAGCCGAGAGAAGCAAGCATTGAGTTCTAGATTCCATCGGCGTGTCCTGCGGACCCACGCGCCTCAAATTATAGGCAACAATGCTACACGCATGCGGGTCTGCAAATCGCAATGCAAACAGTTTGTGTTTAGTGGTGTTTCGATTTGTGGACTATCGGCAGCGATGTACAAGCGAAAGTTTGAAGCCATCTCAGAGATTGAACTAGACCGCGTTCAGCAAGTATGTGACCGCGCTCGGCGTGCGGGCGTCCCGGGGTGGCCAGATGTTCCAAACTGATGGTGAGGGTATTGTCATCGCCGTCACCGTCACCTACGGTGATCGAGCGGGGCTCTGCAATGAGACTGTTCGAGCCGCGCTCGACGCGCGAGCTGCAAGGGTCGTGGTTGTGCTCAACGGCTCGAGTCCAACCGCCTCCGCTGCGATACACGAGCGATGGTCCCGCAATCCAGCAGTGGACATAGTCCTGAGCGAAACAAATCTCGGATCGGCCGGTGGCTACGCTATGGGTATAGAGGCCGCGGGCTATTTAGCGACCGACGCCGATCGGCTTTGGCTGTTGGATGACGATAATCTACCCCGACCTGATTGCCTTCAGTTGTTACTGGAGGCGGCGACAGCAATAGAGCAGCGTACAGGTCAGGTCTGCGTTGTCTTTGCTAATCGAACAGCGAATCCTCTGCATTCCCGTTTGTCGCGAGGGATGGCCGTTGACGACGCCTATCCAGCTCCAGGATCGTACATCTACTTTGATGTCCTGAGTCGTCTGGAGGCGTGTATTCAGAGAGGTCTCGGGCATCTCCCCACCCCTGAAGCGTTCACGGAGTCGCCCAGCATGCGACAGATTCCATACGGGCCCTACGGCGGCATGCTCATTAACGCAAGACTCGCCACGGAGTACGGCACACCATCGCTTGCCCACTTTGTCTATGAGGACGACACGGAGTACACGTTCAGATTCAACAGGAATGGTGTGCCTCTAGTGTGGGTCGAGTCGGCGAAGGTCGATGAACGAGACGCGAAGTGGACTCAGCAAGCGAGCGGTGCAGGCCTAGTGGGGATGCTAACATCGGATCAATCAGATCGGCTTTACCTTTCTGTACGAAATCGAGTATTTTTCGACATCGCCCGGTGTACCGCACTGAGTGACTACGTAAGGCTAATTGTCAACGGTGCGCTGTACACTTTCGCTGTCCTTCTACTGTCTCTCCGGCACGGTCATTGGCGCTCCGCGGTAACATATGCGCGTGCGGTTCTAGCGGTGGCAACAATGCCGCGACATACGGTGATTACTCGAATGTTTTCGCGCAGAAGTCAATGAGCAAAGTGAACGTAGTAACTTCACGGCTTCGAAAGCTGCCTTCGGCAGCGGTGTGGATGCTTGTAGCGTATATCTGCTCGTTTGGATTCCAGGGTATCTATTTTCTTGTGTTGGCGCGTGTGCTACAGGCGTCCGAGTACGGGACTTTCGCCGGCGCATTGGCCCTGGTCACGGTGTGCATGAGTTTTACCGGTGTCGGAGCTGGGAGCGTCATGGTCATGCGCGTCGCCCGCGATTCCTCAAGATTTAAGCATCAGTATGGGACGGCCATAGTCTACATTTTGGTGTCTTCCGTCCCGCTCGGCGCAATTGCCGTGGGCGCTGGATACGCTTCGTCGACCTACTTCGGGCAGGTAGTCCTGATTCTCGCGTGCTCCGAACTAATATTTACAAGTCTATTAGACCTGGGCTATCAGGTTAATCAATCCCAGGACAAATTGCGTCGAACGGCGATTTTTATGATAGCGACTGCCGGCACGCGGCTGGCAGCTATTCTATACTTCGCCGAATACTTTCCTGAGGCACAGACTGCCGCGAGCTGGGCTTTGGTATACGCTCTAGTAAGCGTGGTCATGGGTATTTCAATCACCGGATACTGTGTTTACCGTTACGGTTTGCCAAAACTTAGTCCGACGGCCCTGGCTTCGACGTGGCGCGTAGGAATCTGGTTCGCAATAGGAATCAGTTCTCGCACGACATATGTCGATGCAGATAAGTACTTTCTTACGCGGTACAGCCCAGGTCAGGACTCCACTGGTGCGTATGCTATCGCAAGTCGGTTGACAAGCTTCGCGACTGTGCCGGTGCAAGCGGTCGTCTACTCGATGAACACTGCGCTGTTTCGTGCTGGGCAGGGAGGATACGCAGCGTCGTGGCGGGTTGTTCGCCGTATTTCAGCCATCGTAATAGCGTACGGAGTTTTTGCTGCCGTTGTCGTTGCGCTCATTGCTCCCTTTATTCCCGAGGTTCTTGGGGACTCGTTCGAGGACGCTGGCGCCGCCGTGACTCTTCTCTGTGCTGTTCCACTCTTTCAAGGAATCAACTATCTGTTTGGTGATGCGCTCATGGGTGTTGGCCAGCAACGCACAAGAGCACTTCTCCAGGGCGTTAGCGCGGCTGCTGCGATCGGTCTCAACATGGTGCTTGTGCCAGGACTGGGATGGGTGGGCGCGGCCGTCTCAACAATCGCTGCAACGGTTCTACTATCGATAACTATTATCCTCTGTTTCGTCCTTGGTCTTAGACGCGAGAGAATGCAAGCGCGAGCGCGGACGGTGCAGTCGGGTAATTGCCGAGAGTCGTCACAACCTACGTCGAAACAGGACACCTAAACAACTATGGCCAGGACTTGGACGGTTACGCATGACTTCGCTTTCGTGTATGGCGGGGCGGAACTGGTTACACAGCAGATCTGCGAGATGCTTGGCGATCCGGCTTTGCTTTGTATTGCGGGCGATCGTAGAGTGATGAGCAGCATGGCGCGAAATGCGCGAGTCCTGGCACCTGGATTCATAACCGCGAGCAGTTATCGGTACTTTGTCGCGACATATCAGATGGCCCTGGCTCGAATGAGGCCAATCGAAGGAAATGTGATTGCGTCGTCGTACGCGTTTGCGCATCACATTCCAAACACAGGCTCGAAGGTGGTGTACTGCCACAGTCCCTTACGGCAGGTTTGGAGTGCATCTAACGAGATGAGGTCTGCTGGCGACTGGAAGCAGCGTCTGGCAGTCGATCTGTTTGCGCGGCCAATGCGTGCTCGAGATAAAGCTGTCGCCTCGCGTGCCGATCTATATATTGCCACGAGTAGGGCAGTCAGAGATCGGATTTCACGGTACTACGGAATCGACAGAGTGGAGATTGTTGCGCCGCCACTCGATCTCCCGCCTGCAGGTTTGAATATTGAAGATGGTTCCGTGCGTAGCGGGATTCTCTGGGTAGGCCGTGTAATTGAGCCCTACAAGAAGCTTGGGCTACTAGTGTCGGCCATGCAAGAGCTGCCGGACGAAAAACTGACAGTAATTGGCGACGGCCGTGATCTGGAGTCGATTCGTGGAGACGCACCCGCCAACGTGGAGTTCAAGGGATGGGTAAGCCGTGACGCTCTAGCCGATCTCTATGCGTCGCATAGGCTGCTGGTCTTCCCAAGCGAGGACGATTTCGGAATCACGGTAGTCGAAGCGCAATCCCAGGGCACACCCGTTGTGGCGTTTCGCGGGGGCGGAGCGTTAGATACCGTTGAAGAGGGCTTTTCAGGGACGTTCTTCGATGAGCACAACACACTGTCGGTGATAGAAGGAATCCGCCGAGCGCTTGACATGGATTGGGACTATGCTGCCATCAGGGACGCGGCAAGAGATAGATACAGCGCAGGCGGCTTTCGTGATCGATTAGCTGAGATTGTTGCGCAAGTCGATGGTTGAGCTGCTCGGCTGGCTTCGTTAAGGGAGATGTTGTGATCAAGAGTTTGGCGCGCGTGACGCAGGACCTCTCAGCCAACTTGGCTGTTACTGAGGCGGACTATCCCAACGCGAAGAAGACGAAGGCGGTCTTGCGCACGTGTCTGACAGCCCGGTATGTTTCCGTCTTGCTGTTCCGCGTGGCGCAAGTTGTCGGAACCCGAAGCAGTATGGCTGCCGGCCTGATCAAACAGTTTAATCAATTCTTGACTGGAGCCGATCTGGCCTGGCAGGCTTCCGTCGGGCCCGGTTTGGTCCTCCCCCATCCTGTAGGGGTTGTGCTGGGACCCTACTGCGTAGTGGGGGATAGGTGCCTGTTTCAACAAGGCGTCACGCTCGGTGGGAACGGCAACCCAGGTGAGGGCTCTGTCAGTTCTCCGACAATAGGCGACCGGGTTGTAGTTGGTGCGGGCGCAAGGGTGCTAGGGAATCTGACTCTTGGCACCCAGTGCCGCGTCGGTGCTAATGCTGTGGTCACGAAGAGTATGCCTTCCGGGGCTCTTGTGGTCGGCGTGCCAGCGGTGGCAAAAGAAGGGGATCCTTCGTCGGATCACATTGAAATGTCTGGAGACGTCCTCTCGTGAGCGTGGGAACCTTAACCGGATGGATTGCATCCGGCGGCTGCGCGGTCGGTGCGTTGCTGATGTGGCGGATCGGGAGGGATCGGTATCTGCCGCTAGTCGTGTTCTTAGCCGTGTGGTGTCTCGCTCTCGCTCTGTTTCTCCTTGCTGGGGAGAGCGTGTTCCCGCTCGAGAGTAGAACGGTCCTTCTGATTGGCATTGGAGTATCGGGGGTGCTGCTGGGATTTGGTGTTCAGCAATTGGCTCGGTTAGGCGCCAGGAATGAATCTGTTATTTTCGATAGCGATCGCATAAGAACATGGCATAGCTTGTTGTGCATTGCGCTAACGTTCTTTGTTGTACTCCAGCTCTACAAAGTATGGCCGCTTCTGGCTGAGGTAGGCGGTCTGAGGGGGGTTCTGACCGGCGGCGAAGGTTTGAGCTTCCGGCGGGCTTACTTGATGGAGCGATTGGACGAAGTTCAAGGCTCACTGAGCGGTGGCGGATTGGTGCTAGCAGTAATAGGTTATGCTTTGTTCCTAGGTCTTGCGTCGGTATTTACAGGATCCTACTTGACTCTTAATGGTTCTGTATTTCGAGGACTATTCCCACTTGCGGTCATTGCTGTGTACGCAGTGTTTATGCTTGAACGCGCCGCATTTCTGTATGCGGCAGTTCTGTACTTAGCCTCGCTGTTCTATTTTTCGCGTATCGACACTGCACGTAGGCCGCCTCTGGCGAGTTCAGCGCGCTCTTGGGGTAGTCTGTTAGCGCTTGGCGTAATCGCACTAGTCGCTATTCTGCAGCCGATACTTTCGCGGCGCTCAGGTGCGGGGCACGGCGATGTTCAGGCTGGGCCGTTCGCGTACATTTATTCTGGTATCTCCGGCCTGAATGGTCTCGTGCGGCTTGATCCGTCGCTTGCTGGAGCTTTTACAGGGGCTTTCAGCCCGTTTCCTCCTAAGGTGCTCGGCGATCCATCGGTTCTGGGTGGCGGATACGGTGCGTGGACTTTTCAAGGCCTGTTCGGAATCGCATCGCGGTTTGGTCTAGTCTCAGATTCGCCCCCCGCAAGTCTGAACTTCGTATCTACGGGCCCAGATCTGGTTGGATCGACGTCAAATGTGTACACGTTTGTGATCTATCCGATCTACGATTATGGGTTTAGCGGGCTCATAATCGGCGGTATCGCGCTAGGTGTGTTCGTGGGTGCGTCTCATCGTATGGTGCTGGCGCGCCTTTCAGTGTTTTTTCTACCACTTGCGGCACTTGGTATCGCTACCCTTGCAATGTCTTTTTTTAGTATGACGCTCGTGCGCGATTTTCGTTACGCGGTCATGTGCGTCTTTGCCGGGCTGCTCTTGCGCGCGTTAAGCCGTTATGTCGATAGACCTGGCCCACGTTCCGCTGTTCAAGAGGTTGCGCGGATGTCTGAGGTTCGTACAAAGGGAAGTGATTCTTGATGGCAATTGACGGCAACTTAAGTACAGACAGTTCGGTCGCGCTCGCCGAGAAATTGGCGACTCGCAACGGCGTGCGGGAATGGGTGTCGCGGCTCAGCCGAAGCTGGTGGATCATTGTGCTGTGTGGCCTTCTTGGGGGCCTTGTCTTAATCGTCTACAGTCTTCTGTCGACCCCAGTGTATAGTTCCGCTGCGACTTTGTACGTAACATCCGGCTCTGACGCCAATGCGCAGAGTGCGTATCAAGGGTCTTTGGCGTCTCAGCAGCGGGTTGTCTCCTATGCGGAGCTAGCTACCTCTGAATCGGTGGTCACAAAGGCGCTGAGCGATGGCGGACTTGATATATCGGTCGATGAGGCGCGCGCTGCGATAGAAGCGTCAAGTCGGCCTGAAACGGTTCTGCTATCTGTAAGCGCAAAGGATCCCGATCCGAATACTGCGGCGTCGATCGCAAACGCTGTCGCGGCATCTCTTAGCGCCTATGTCGCCACTCTCGAGGAGCCGAGCGGTGGCGGTGAGGCGCTCGCAAAGCTGACGATCGTAAGTCGTGCAGTCCCGTCGGCTTCACCGGTTGAACCTCAAACTCTGCGTAATACATTTGGCGGAGTTCTCGCCGGCCTGTTTCTAGGCGTTGCGTTGGTTCTACTTCGTGGCCGTTTGGACAACCGGGTTCATAGTGCAGATGAGATCACGGAACTGTCTGATTGTGTGGTGTTGGCTGAGGTGCCAGATAATAGTGATGTGACAAACTTGTCTGCTTCAACTGTGGCAGGTGGAGCGTCCCCGTCGTCTGAGTCCTATCGAAGACTTCGGACCAATTTGTCGTTTATGAACGTAGATCACCCCGCCCGGAGGATTGTTGTCACCAGTGCGAACGAATCCGAGGGAAAGACCACCACCTCCGTCAATCTCGGGCTTGTTCTGGCCGAGGCGGGAAAGCGCGTCCTCCTGGTTGATGCTGACTTAAGGCGACCTCGTGTGGCGCAGATCCTCGGCCTCAACCCTGCAGTGGGGTTGACTGATGTTTTACGGGAGGCGGCGGATATTGAACTTGTCGTGCAGAGTACCGATATCGAGCGCCTAGACTTGCTCGCGAGCGGTGGTCTGCCGCCTAACCCTTCGGAGCTTCTGGGTTCGCAGAAAGCGGCCCGTGTGTTTGAGGATCTTTCGAGTCAATACGATTGCGTTATTGTGGATACGCCACCGGTCATGCCCCTATCGGACGCCGCAGTGACTTCGCAGTGGTGTGACGGAATTATCGTTGTCGTACGTGCTGGGAGGACAACAAAACCCGATTTCGTGTCGACAATCGAGTCGCTCCGTAGGTCTTCAGCTGATGTCCTTGGAGTCGTCCTCAATGGCTCGATTGAGGCAAACGGACGTTATGGTCACTACTACTATGGGCCCGGAACGTCGGACGTATAGAGCATTTGAACTGCGACCGCTATTCGAATCTGATCGCGGCGACAAGTTTGTGGTGAGCGCAGTTCAGATTGCGGAGGCTGATCTTACGATCTGATTAACTTAGTCGGTGCGCCGGGGTGGGTTGCAGTGTTCGCGACTGCGGTCTGGTGGTTGCTCTGGGGTATGAGTGACGATATTGGCGGGTGAGGTGGGCCCCATATGCCGGATACATAGCGATAAGGGAAGATGTAGTCATGCCAAGGACTAGGAGCCGTAGTACCAACACACCACCGAAGTTTGCAATTGTCGCAATTGCTTGCCTTTCCGTCGCTCTTGTTGCCGCAATAGTTTACGGCGCGGCGCGGTCTACCCCAGTCGTTTCGAACGATGCAGGTCGGCCCGCGACAGCAACGTCCAACGATTGGACAGTGCCCAACGAACCGCTTCCCGGTTCGGATGTCGGGCTGCCGCCATTGCCACTCGTTGCGCCGGGCGAGGAGGTCGTATTCTTCGGAGACTCATGGGTGGGTGGTCACGGGGTGCCGTCCGGTGCGGGGTTCGCGCAGATAGTTGGGATCCATTTGCGAGCAAGAACGACTATCGATTCCGCCAGCAACACCGGGTACGTTAGCGCCGGTGCGTCTGGGGCGGGCACGTATCAACAGAGGTTGAGGGCTCAGCGTGTCAACCCGCAAGCGAAGCTCGTCGTGTTGCAGGGCAGCCTGAGCGACATCGACGGGTCTGATCTGGGGCACGCGGCAGTCGGGACGATACGGCTCGCTAAGCAGCAATTCCCCAACGCGAGGCTTGTAGTGCTAGGCCCGATCGTGAACCGCGCTCAGATCTATGACCGATCGGGTGCGATGAACTCGCAGATCGCATGGGCGGCTCGGAAAGAGGGCGCCTACGTCATCAACCCGTATGCCCGTAGGTGGATCACCGATCGTACGGTCGATAACTACATCGACCCAACTACCCGCCAGCCTACCGTCGCAGGGCACCGTTATCTCGGAATCAAGATGATTGAAGCATTGTCCGATTTCTTCGATAACGGTCAGCCCCCGAAGGGCTCTTAACACAACAAAGCGCCGGGACGATTGATAGCCAGGTCATCGTCGTCAAACCGCAAGACCTACACGCTTGCTCGACGGGACGACGAATTCTGAGTTGAAGTTTCCGATTCCATCGTGTCCCACCAGGTTCTGGCGACCGCGTTGCCGCCGGAGAGGCCAAACCCCGCCGCACTGCCCACCGCGACACCGACGACGCAACCAAGTGGGCCGAAGGCGCACCCGACGAGTCCGATGACCGGTAGTGCCGTCGCTGCGGCGTCGACGCTGGCGTGGGCGTAGTCGCGGGGAGTTTCCGCTGTGGCGAAGTCATGGATGACGAGACCGGCACCGACAACCGTGCCGACTGGTCCGAGGGCTCGGAGTCCAACCCTTGTGGAAGCGGCAATGCCGCCTCGGAGTTCACGGGTGAGATTCCACAGTCGGTCGGTGACCTCGGTGCGTGCGAAGTACTGCTCCCGGATCAACGGGTTGCTGTCGGCCACCTGACGCAGGGTCGGGGCGACGAACGCGGCGAGACGGCGCTGTTGCGCCGCGTCCTGAACCTCGCGGAACGCGTTGATCTGCTTGATCAAACCGATGGCCGACTCGGTTCCCAGCAGCACCCCGAGCAGGTCGATACCGTCGTCTGCCCAATCCTGGAGCATTCTCACCTGCTGGTAGGTCAGGCCGGTCTGGTCGGCGATGCTCCTCAACTCGGCGAAATCGGCTGCGTAGGAGCCTGTGATTCCGTGCTCGATCAGCACGGCGATGAGATCGACGTAGGCGTCGTCGTCTCGATACCGCATTGCACGGACGATGTCGGTTGCGGCATCGGTCCCCGGTGTGACCATCAGGATGTCTCCCCGGCTGTCCAGCACCCAGGGCAATGAGCTGGTGTCGACGACCAGAACCTGTGCGGTCGTCGTGCTCGTCCCGCCTAGCACATCCTCGATGGTGACCGTGATGGTGTCGTAGTACACGTAGTCGTACCGAACATTCCCATTCTGGTCAGTGGTCACATAGCGCCCGTCCACAGAGGGCTTGGGCGTGTAGATGACAAACCCATCCCGGAGTAACGCGGTACCGCCGTTGGACGTCGACACCGAGGACACGGTGACCGCGTCGCCGTCGTCGTCGTGGAGTTCGAGCTCGAGCACGTACTCTGGCCCATTCGTGATGGTGCCCACCTGCTCGCCGTACTGATCCAGGATCGGGGAGTCGCCGGTGGGGTGGGCGCTACCGTACGGGTTCTGGTTGTAGAGCGGGACCTGCACGGTGATGGTCTCGGAGACCGTGCCGCCGTGGCCGTCGCTGAACGTGAGGGTGAACTGGTCGTCGTAGGCGCCCTCATGTGCGCGCTCGAGGTCGGGGACGTAGTTCACGATGTACTGCCCTGGAACGGCTGTCGATACTCCGGTCACCGGGTCCGGTTCGCTGAAAACCTGTTGCGCCGTGACAGTCCCGAAGGTCGGCCGGCCGTAGCCGCTGACCCCGATCGGATCTCCGTCGGAATCGCTGATCACGACGAACCACGCGCCGTTGCCGATGGCGTCCTGCCCGCCGGTGACCGATTCGATGAGCGGCTCCTCGTTGACGTTCTCGAAACTGTAGAAGACGAAACCTGGTGCCAGCGCGGTACCGCCGCGGCCGTCCGAGATTTCGATGAGGAACTGGTCGTTGACGGACCCTTCGTGCAGATCATCCGGGTTTGTCGGCGTGTAGGTGAAGGTGCCGTCGCCGTTGTCGACCAGGGTGCCCCGGGACGGTGGCGTGTGGATGCTGAATGTCAGTGTGTCGCCGTCGATGTCGAAACCGTTGACTGTATAGACGCGTTCGCGTTGGTCGGCGGGCTTCGGCTGCGCGACCACTTCGCCGGTCGGAGCGTGATTCTCCGGTAGGGGAGTGTCCCGTAACGGTATTGCCGGGTAGCCGTCATATGGTGCAGTCCCGGCGATGGTCCCGTCGATCGGAGATGTGCCGACTCCGCCGAGCAGCACGGGTTTGCCGTCGGCGCTGCGCTCCGCTTGGACCGAAACGATCGCATGACCGCCCGGGACTGTGCCGTACACCTTGGACTCGCCCGGTGCCAGGACGTCGAATCCGAGCAGCTGTCCACCCGGCGTGCTCTGCGTGACTGCGATCGCACCGGTGCCGTCATTGTGGATACGGATATGGTCGTCGTCGACCACAGAATAGTTGACACCTGCGGTCTCGGGGTTGCCGTACGAGGGCTCGAGGTTGCTTCCGCCCGGGGCCAGATAGTCGCCGGGATCGAGGAATCGGTCGCCGGGGTCGATGCCCTCGACATCAACGGGAGTGGTTCCGTGCAGTGGAAGCCACCGGCTCTGTTCGGGATGGCCTTCGGCTGCAGGCGCGACCACTACCTGGCCACCTGCGGTGATGACCTGCGCGATGACCACAGCCTGGCCCTCCCGGCGTTCCGATTGCACCCAGTAAGCGTTGAACGCAGATGAGTCCTCTTGCGTTTCTGGGATCGTGTATGCCTGGCCTGGCCGGATGACCGTCAGCCCCTGATCCGACCACATACCGTGGTACGGGCTGATGACCGCGATGTCGACGTCGCTGTCGTTGTGGATGGTGACCGAGCCATCCTCGCCAACGCTATAGCTCGTTCCAGGGGGAGGCGTGGCGTCGACATTGTCGGCCCACCCAGCTGCCCAGTCGGCGTCTGACGGGTCTAGGAAGCGGTTGTCGGGATCATCCTCCGCGGCGGCCACGCTGGTGACGAACACCGCGCTCGAGGCGGCATCGGACTCCGCGACGGTGGGCTGTGAAAGGTCGGTCGGCGCCTGCAGCGTGACAAGGGCGCGGTCGAAGAACCGCTTCAGCGTTGACGTGCTCAGATCCACCGTGCCTGCTTCGTCGTCCCAAGCGTGCTTGCCCAGCGAGCCCTCGGTGATGACTCGAGCCGGCAGGAAACCTCTTTCACCTGGGCCCAGCAGCGCCGCATAGTCCTGCCCGCTGCCACGCCCGCGGCGGCTCAGGACGCCCAGCATCATGGCGCTCTGGTTGAAGAGGATCAGACCCTCGGTGCCCGTTCCGTGAATGAGTTGATAAAAGACCGACCCGTCGCCGTCGACTTCGATGAGCGGTTCAGCGGCTGAGATGACCTGGTCAGACGCTGCGGTTACTTCGCCCGCGTCGAGCGTTACCTGGAACGCGGGTGGGGTGGTGTGGTCGACAAGGGGGTCAGGTAGTGGTTCGTGCGTGTCGACCGGTTCATCGGAGCTCTCGTCCGCCGGGTCCTCTTCAAGGCTGTTTTCGGCGGAGTCCTCCGAGGAAGAAGCGGGAGGCAGGAAGTTCGAGAGCGGGGGTGGCGCAACCGGTTCGGCTGCTTCAGACGGTTCGCTGGCAGCCGACACCGCGGGCGTAGGCTCCGGCGCCACGGGCGGGTTACTGGCGGCCGCGGGTTCGATCTCGCTGCCGCCTGGGGCGCCGCCGGCGTCATCGGTGTCTTCGCTGTCAGTAGTAGAACCGTCATCGAGGCTCGTCTCAGCGAGAGCGTCGGTACCGCCGTCCTCTTCGCCCGCCGTTTCAGTGGAGACTTCGCCGGTCGTCGATGAGTCCGACGTCGTGCTCGTCGCGTCATCGGCTGTTGCGACCGCGACTGGGCCGGCGACGAACAGGGCGGCGGCGATGCCCGACGACGCGACGACGCGACGTGGCAGGGTGAACCTCTTGATCGATGATGCGGACATGCAGTGGCTCTCCCCAGTTGTGATCCGACGCGGACGAATCGGACACACTGAATCTAATTGGCGCACAACAGTCATGCCAGCCAACGGTTGTCACCCGTTCAGGGGAACTTCGGCGTGGGGCGCGCTTGGGACACGAAACACGCGCTTTCATTATCGGTGCCACCGCCGAGCCGACACCCGGCTACCCGCGCCAGCGGTTGGTCTGGCCCAGCGCGTCCCAGTGTTTGTTGAGATCACCCGCGTTGGCCTGGCGGTCTTGGAACACGTCATACTCGACACCCTGGGTGTTCATCACGTGCCAGATGAGGTTCGCTATCGCATCGTATTTGTCTGGTTCACAAGTCATTTCGATCTTCAGACGCCGCTTTGTCATGCCGCACAGGATACCTGCGTTTGGCGGCTCGGTCTGAGAGTTGGTCGTCAGCGCCATGCACCGCGGCGTGCGTCGCCCTGAACTGGTCTCGGCGACGAACTCACGCGAATGGTTCGTACGAGGCGCGGAAGTGTGCATCGGGTACCGGCCAGCGTTCTCCGTCGGCGCCTTCGACGATCCAGTCGCCGGCGATTGCGACGACCGGTCCTTCGAGGGTCTCGACGACCTCGCCCGGCGCAGCCCGTCGGGCCCGGAAGACACCTACCCGACGGTATCGGTCGGCGCCAACGTGTTCGTGGGTCTGATCGAAGACCGCGGCTGCGACTGACCGGGCCTTGCCGCTGGAATCGGTCACCTCCCAGTCGCCTGGCCGGGCTGTCATGGTCTCTCCCGAGCCTGTCGTCCACGTCCACGCATCCTCGCGGCGTCGGGCGGTGACCTCGCCGCGCCGCTGGTAGCGTCCCCATTCGTCGGTGCCTCCGTGCTCGAATCCGCCCGGCTCCTGCAGGGTCGTGAGGCTGACGCGGTCACGCGGAACGGAACGGAAGCCCAGCACGCGCAGCACTCTCAGCAGGTCGGTCAGGTTCTGTTCGGCCGAATGCAGAAGTTCGTTGACTCCGAAACTGTTCGTTCCGCCGCGGCTCACCTCCGACCAGGGAATCATTCGACGATTCGTCATGGTTTCGTCGTCGATCGTCTTGCGTTCGATCGCCTCCGAGCGCGACTCGCCGACGGGTGGGTCCGCATACGACCAGCCGGCGTCCTCGAGGTGGTCGTACCAGTCCTTGTGTTCGTGCTCGACCATGGCGAGGAATCGCGCTTCGTCGAAGCCGAGGGCGGCGGCCTGCTCGCGGGGAGCCCGACTGACGAGGTCGGTGGGGATCGCGGACACCGCGTTCGATTCCAGCGAGTTCCAGGTGGAGTTGCCCATGTCCTGGTCTTCTACCATCCACAGTGCGTTGAGGACGGCACGTCGATTGGAGTCCCGGTAGAACTGCTTGAGTTCGGCCCACGGCATGGTGCTCGGGGTACGGGGGCTACCGATGCTGTACACCTCGTGCAGTAGTCGGGCGGCACGTTCCCAGGTGTCCTGAGGGGTGTCCCCGTGCACGGTCAGGGTGACCGGAATCGATGTCAGATTGCCGATAAGGTGGCCTTTCGCATCGGACCCGGCGCCGGTGGCGGAGACGATCGGGAGATCGGGAAACCTTGTGGCCAAGCGTGTTCCGCCTGATTGTGGTGTGTTCTCGGTGAGAATCAGTGCGGGCGTTCCAGACGCGGCGTCGACGATGTCGGTTATGGCATCGACGCTCGCGTCACGGTCGATGGCATCGATGTCGACAGTCGCATGCCCTGACGCGATGCGCGCCTGTCGAATGTCGTGGTCGCGCACCAGACCGGTCGCATCAGGTGCGATCACGCAGAGTTCAGGGATGATAATGCGGTCACCGTGACTGTTGGATGCCGGAGGGATCTCGTCGGGGGTGTGCTCACGGTGTCGGCGTTCGGCGGCCAGGCGCGTCTTCAGTTCATCGTGTTCGATGGCGTCGGTGCCGTCCCACTGGTCCCGACGCTGCGCTGCGAGCTGTTCGATGCGGCGTTCCATGGCCGCGATGTCGGCTTCCCACCGGGCTAGGTCGGCCGGTCGTCGGTTCTGCTGAGTGCAGCGGACTCGTTCCTTCTCTTCGAACTCCCTTGCGAGTTGCGCAAATTCCGAACACAGCGCTGAGGTGAGCAACGATGAACCGCAGATGTAGACGGTATCGGGGATGGGGGAGCGGTCCAGCAAGTCGGCAGCGATCGCGGCAGCCGTGAGTTCGTACTTGCCGATGGCGTCGGGAGCCCAGCGGTGTCGGGCGCCGCCGAGGTAGCGGCGTCGCCAGATCTCGGCTTGCCACGGGTCGTCGATTCGAACGGTCACCGGAATGCGGACGCGCGGTCGGTCGCCGGCTGGTGAACCGCGTCGGTGCGTGGCGTCGTGACGTTCGCGGGCGGCGTCGATCTCGCGGAGACGGTCGAAGTTCACCTCCGGGTCCTCGGCCAGCAGGTAGAGCCGCCGTAGGTGTCTCCAGATCCGAAGGGAGCCGAGGTCTCTGGTCTCGTGGAGATTGATTTCCAGGACGCGGGCGCCGAGTGCGCGGGCGGTGCGGACGCAGTCGCGGTTGGCGTCGCGGGTAATGACGACCAGAGTGTTGCCCGGGGTGCGGATTTCTGCCACCGCCGCGACAATGGACAGGCAGTCGTCGTCGAGGCCGACGACCGCGGTGATGCGACGGGCGAAGCGAATCCGAGCGCGATCGATTTGTGAACGGAACAGTCGGAATCCGGTGGCGATGGCGGCGGTCAGAAGTGTTGCGATGGCGACGAATCGAGCGACGTCGAGGGCGACGGGCATCTGACCACACCACGCGTGGGTTGGGTCGGTCGGCGGGACCACGGGATTCTCGAAACTGCCGACGAACAGCGACAAGGACGACGCCAAGGGCCCTATGCCTGGCATCGATGCGCCGTGACAACGCCAGTACGACGAGACGGCGAGGAGCGCAGCTGCGATCGCCGTGGATGCCAGGACGATCGTGGAGAAGCCGATCGGCCAGCTGCGTCGGGCCAGCCAGTGAAAGCCGATCGCCGCGCCGAACAGAACCACGATGGTCAGCACGGTCACCCATGAACCGGGTGCGCCGAACCATCCGAGCCACCCGATCCCCGACGGCCGAACCCCTGGGGCCAGAGCGAGTACGCAGAGGTAGACGACGGCCGAGACGACCGCCAGACCGCTCGCCACAGCTACCCCCGTGAACGTCCGCGCGTACGGGTGGTTGCCGGCTCCGCTGGTCACCTCACGGCCTCGAGACGATGTCGTGCGCTGGCAACCTCGTGAAGTCATGGGTCATGAATAACATTGATGCGCGACCTATCCCTGGTACAGACCCAATTGTCGGGCGCGGGCGGTCAATTCGGCGGCGCGCCGCCTTTGATGGCCGAGGTCGGCGGCGTCAGGGTCGAGGTCGAGCCGGACCGCCGCACCATCGACGGTGACCGCGAGGAGATGGGTGTTCGTGGAGTCGAACGACAATCCTCGGATTCCGCCGGTGGTCGGCCGGTGGATGCCGATCGGTTCCATCGTGTCGGCGGTGAACACACGAACATGCCCGTCCGCGAATCCGAAGGCTACGTACCGGTTGTCGCCACTGAGCGTGACGCCACCCGCGCGGTCGATGGTCTGCCACGGGAAGTAGAAGCGATTCCATTCAGGCTTGTCGGGGTCGGTGAAGTTGCCGCGTGCGCCGCAACCGAGGTTCGCGGTGGCATCTCCGCCGTGGTACAGGAGGCGCCCGTCGTCGGTCACAGTCAGGGCTTCGATGTCCTGGGCGCAGCCCGTCCCACCTTCGGAGATCACCTTCATCGACGCGGGGTCGACGTGCAGTGTCAGGCCGATGTTGGTGCCCACGAAAATTCGGGAGCCGGTGCCGGCGACGCTCGTGGCGCGCGTTCCGGAGGGGAGAGATGTCACTCGAAAGTCCCCGGACGCCACGGACAGAACACCCAGTCCGGCGTTGCCGCACGCGACATACGCGGTGTCCGAGGTGGCCCAGGCGATGTCGAGCGGAACACAGTCAGGCAGCGGGATCGTGCTTGTCGGGCCGGCATTCAGTGGCACCAACAGAGCGCTGGTTTCGGAGGTGGCGGTGTCGACCGCGGTCACCAGTGCGGTGGTGCCGTCGGCAGACACTGCCACACTGCGCGCGAAGGTATCGTCGCCGACCGGCAGCCTGTGAGTGGACGCCACGGATGCATCGGTGACGTCGACGGTGACGAGGGATCCCGAATTCGACAATGCCAGTGCTTGGTCGCTGTCAGCGATCTGTTCGGCATCGCTGAAGGCGCCGCCGTCGACCTCGATTGGTGTGCCGAAAGGCGATGGCCAGTGGATGATCTGGCGGGTATTGGTGAGACCGGAGATTCCGCCGCCGTCGACGGTGAGGGCGGAGAGCGCGCCGCTACCACCGCGGAGCCGTTGCGGCGCGTTGCCGAATTCCACATCGTAGGCCACGACGTCCGGCCCGTCGGCGACCAGCAGCCAGTCACCGGCCGGCGACCAAGCCATGGCCGGCGCAACGGCATCGAGTCTGATGGTGCGGTACCTGACTCCGTCGCGAATGACGGACACGGTGCGGCGCGCGTCTTCGAGCTGCGCGACCGGACCCCGCGGTGAGGCGATACGCGACGCCCGAGAGGCGTCGAAGCCACGTGCTTGGGTGGGTGGGGAACCAGCGGTGACGGCGTCGGGGAGGGGGGTGCTGAATGCGCGACTGAACTGGGCTCGTATCGCGGTACCCGTCGAGTTCGATTGCGACAGAACGTCGAGATTCAAGTACGGATTGGTATCCCACGCCGCTTCGAACTGTTGAGAGCCGGAGAAGGATTGGATCGCGTCGTCGATGTTCTGCTGTGCCCCGCCGAGGCCGTTGAAGATGGTGATGCCGCCGAGGATCAGCAACACGGCGGCGAGGGAGCCGGCGCGGCGCCAGGTGGTGCGCCGACGCTGTCGGCGTTCGGATGCGGTCAGATAGGCCGCGACCTCGGTGGGGATGGCCGTGGTCTGCTGGGCTCGGGTGTACCCGCGATACTTTGTGAGTGATCGTCCCGATGCCAGCGATCGTGGTGGCCGTCCGTGATTGTTCCAGTGGTCGGCACGTTCGAACAGCTCACTGCGGGTGCGTTCTTCGTGAGGCAGTTGCCGGACGACGCCGGTCACCTCCGCGGCCGAGTGATCTGGGTGGGCGGTAGGAGACACCATGATCTGGGGTGCCGAGATATCCTGGGCGAACCGGGCCTCGATCTGGCAGTTCTCGGAGGAACGCCAGCCGGGGGTGTCGACCACCACGACGACGGCGGCACCCCAGATGCCGGACTTAATCTCCGCCATCCATGGGACGGTGACCGGGATGCTGCGTTGATCGATCCACACCTTGTGCCCCTGAGCACGGAGACGATCGGCGAGTGCGGTCGCGGGGCCGGAACCGTCCGACCGGCTGTAGGAGATGAAGACATGCCCGCTCATGAGGTGGCCTCGATCGGATCAGCGCAGGGTTTCAGTGCGAAGGTCGACCGGGTGCGGTCGGTGAAGATGTCTCGGGTCTCGGCCGGATAGCATACCCACTGCCGGTCCCGAATCCGTTGGAACAGAACGTCGGTGGAGATCCCGCAGCCTGCGCATGACGGGCCCCTCCACCATGTGCCGTTGCGTGCTTCCGTCCACAGTTCGTTCGTACCTTGCCAGGCGATCGAGGTGATGGGGCTGTTGTGTGGTCGCCATCGGCCGGCGAGGGCGATGGAACCGTCGGCGGGAAGGTCGATCTCGGTGACGACACCCGCGCTCGTCCCGATCGCAGCCGTTGTTCCGTCGGGTGTGAGTGCCACCGCGGTGGGTGTGCCCTCGCCGAAGATGGAGCCAGGTATCCACGGCAACGATTGTCCGGATGGTGCCACCACCGAGGTGCTGCTGGGGCGCAGGTCTACCGTCGTCGATCCGTTGACTACGTGAACGACGCCGTCGTCGGCGAGCCTGACCGACGCCGAACCTGCCGCAGCCGACCGTGAGGATTGCACGTTCAGTGCCGGAGGCCTGGGCGCGCTGGTGACCTCGGTGAGGTCGGCCAGCACGCCGACACCGACGGCCGAGCAGATGACGCTGTTCCCGTCGGTGCTCGGCGAGAAGTCGTCAACGGTGCTCACCGACCCGCACACTCGCGAGGTGGCACCGTCGACCGTATCCACCACCTGCGGCCCGCTGGCGGGGGCGGAAAGCAGGACGCGACCGCGGTTGTCGAGGACAAGAGTGCTCACCGAGCGTGGAGCGGCGAGCCCGGTCGGGGTGAATCGGCCGCCGACCGGTGCCATCCACAGCTGTCCGTCGTCGCCCACTGCAACCAGTTGCTTTCCTGATGGCGAGATCGCGGCGTCGTAGATCTTCCCGGTGGGGAGTGCGGACCGATGCGCGACCGCGCCAGACGCCGCATTGATCGCGACAAGGTCGCCGTTCTCCTCCGCGAGTGCCCAGACCGTGTCGCCGGGGCCACCCTGGAGGTCGTAGACGGCGTCGTAGGAGCCGAGCGTGCGCGTAACCGGTTGCCGCGCACCGCTGGGCACGGAGAGACGCGTGAGTGTCTCGGACCCGTAATAAGCCATCATTGTACCCGAGTCCGAGATCTGCAGGTGCGCAACGTTGGAGGCGGGTGCATTCACCGTGGCCCCGGAGGACACCTCGGTGAGACGGAGCGTGTTGTCGGCGGCGAACGTGGCTGCTATACGCCCGTCGGGTGTGGCGTCGACGAGGTAGAGCGAGGAGTCGGTCAGCCGTCGCCGGTCGGTCATCGCACCGGTCGTGAGGTCCCATCGGGCGAGCGTTCCTTCTCCGTCGGCGCTGATCGCGACGGTCGGATCGTCACCGACGACGAATCCGTTTATCGCGGCGTTGCGGGTGTATCCCAGGACGCCGAGATCCCACGGATGCGACATGGCCTGCATCAACACTCCGTACGTGGAGTCGGGCACGGCGCGGCCGTTGGCCGACTGCTGGTCGATGAGTCCGCCGAGCTTGAGTGCTTGCAGGTCAGCGCGGTCGGCGCTGTCGTCGACGCTGAGCAGAGTGCCGGCCAGAGTGTTCGCGGACTTCAGATTTTCGACGGTGCGCCAGCCGGTGACCGCGATCGCGATCACGCCCAGCAGCGCACCTGCGCGAAAGATCCAGCGCGCGTTACGCTTCCACCATTCGCGGCGAGAGGTGCGCTCGGATGCGGCGAGGTACTCGGTCAGCTGCGCGCTGGCCCCGGCCGGTGTCCCGTCGGCGGTGGCACGGGTGATGGCCTTGCGGTCGGCGATGAGGTAGTGCGGGTCTCGGTCTGCCGCAACCCACGCCGCGGCCTGCGCCTCGAGCCCCTGGGCGTCGCGGTAACGACCGAGATCGAACTGCAGGGCAGTGAGCAGGGAGGAGTTGCGTGTACCGATGTCGGCGGTGTCCCACAGAATCCAGTTGAGTTCACCGAGGAACGCCGGGACATCGCCGGCGCCCACCGGTGCGACTCGTACCGGCACGAGTCGGGTTCCGTCCCAACTGCGTAGGGTTTCCAGCAGCTCACGATCGGTGATCAGGCCGGGCGAAATGGCGACGATCGCGGCATTCGGTGCCGCGACCCCCGCGAGTGAGGTGGTCGGGATGGCGTAGACGCCGCGTTCCTGCAGGATTGTGGCGATGGTCCGGAGTGCGGTGATGTCGGCGCCGGAGCCGATTACGAGCGTGCGTTCGCCGACCTCGTCCATGCAGCCAGTTCCTCTCGGTACGCCACCCTTGTCGGTCGTCGGTGGCCGTGGTGTGGTGAAGCCGACGAGCGATAGCCCACCCAAATTACCCGGTGGCTCGACCCGGTGCATTCGCCCGAAGGGATGAATCCGGTGGGTGACTACGAGATTCGTCCCGAAGGAACTACGAGTAGGTGGAGCCGTTCCACCGCAGGGTTGTGGTCGTGATCGTCCCGTCGGCACAACTCGGTTCGCAGTTGTTCGCCGACGACTTGATCACGTAGCGGCCGTCGCCTCCGGGGCCCTCGAGTTCGGCGGAGTAGTAGGCATGGGTCGTGGTTTCGTACCCGAGGTCGTCGTGCTGCCACCCGATCTCCTCGTAACCGGATGCATTCGGCACCAGGGTGATCACCCCGTTGTAGCGTCCCGGATTGTAGGTGAGGAACGCGTTGCCGGTCGCGTCCGTGATCGGATCGGCGAAGCGGAGTTCGTCGTCGTAGATGGCGACGGTCTGCTGCAATAGCTTCTTGCCCGTGCGGTCGACCACGGCCACACAGCCGCGGCCACCGAGTCCTTGGCCGTCGCGGCTCAATCCGATGGTGACCGAGCCGATTTCAGGGTGCTTCATTGTCCGCTTCTCATCGATGGTCCCGCAGAGATTCTTCAACCCGGCGTCGGCGCCGATCCTGATGAACAGGCCTATCTCGTATGCACCCGACCCCAGGGCCAGTGTTGACAGTGTGTCGCCGATGACGACGGTGTACTGCGCAACCGTCAGCAGGGGGAGCAGCCGCGTCCGGAGGGAGGCGATCTTCTTGGTGATCTGATGTCTGCTCTGCAGTTCGTTCCATGCGGCATCGGGGATGTGACCGCTGATCTCTCCGACGATGTCGGGTGCGTGTTCGATCGCGCAGGTGGCGACCTGCGAGAGACCGGCTACGAGCGCGGCGGCGTCGGCTGCCGTCACCGCTGCTGTGGCGCTGTCAGCGGCGCACACGCCCATCACACCCATTTCGAGTGCGGTGAGTGCGGTGGGGTCATCGACGAGTTTCACCATCTCCTGCCAGATCAACCCGTATGCGACTGAGGCGGTCGAAATCCTTGTGGTGATCTTGGTGGCGAGCCGGCCACTGAACGACGCCTCGGTGAAGCCGATGTCGACCCCGGATCCAGGGGGTAGAACCCACGTGCGTGATCGTTCGGACGCCGGGATCCCGAGGCTGTCGGTACCTTTCGCGAGAAGGTTGGGCATCATGGCGGCGAGACTGCCGGAGAACGCCTCCTGGTGGGCCCACGCGGGTGTCACCGGAGCGGTGACGATCATCGCGACTCCGCGGTTGTTGCGAATCTTGACCACCGCGGTGTCGCTGTTGCCGGGATCGCTTCCGACGCAGACCAGCATGGGAGAGTCTTTGCCCTCGAGGAAGACAGGCGCTTCGAGCCATTCGGGCCTGGGTTGGCTCTCGCACGTGGGGCTGTGTGTCCGTAGTCCGGCTGCCTGGGTGAGGAAATGGTTGGCGTCGGTGAAGTAGACGCCGAAATTCGTGAGGTGAGAGATCTCGGCTGTGGCGGATCGCCTGTCTGCCGACAACACACTGACTGTTGCCGAGGCGGATGTCGGGTCATCCGGCGACGACCCGCTCGGTATACCGAGGAACACGACTTCGGTGTCGGCGGGGACCGGGTCGTCGAATCTGTAGGTGAACGTGAGGGGAGCGGCAGGTTGGCCCGAGGAGAGTGTCAGATCCGCGCGACTGATTTCGTGATCGTCGCCGGACGCGGCCGTCGCGGCCACGGTCATGGTTGCGTCTGGCGGAGCCGCTGTGCCTGGGACGGTGACGGTCCATGCCTCGGACACGGAGACTTCCGCGCCGTCGCCGATCGGGACGGTCGTGTCAATGACAGAGGGTCCCTGGGGAAGTGGGACGCCGGATGTCTCGTCGCCTGGCGTGCAGGCAACAGCAGTCAGGGCGAGCACCGCGCACAGCAGGAATGCAAGGAAACGTGCTGGAGCTGAGTTCATCTGGCTGTGCCTCCGACCGGCCGGTAGGGAGAACCCGCGTGTTCGCATGGGGTTACAGGGACCACGCGGGCGCGGTTGTTTACCAGTACTTTTTCTGCCATCCGGATCGGTCTCTGTTCAGGGCGTCGTGCTGCATTCTGAGGACCTGATCCTGACGGCGTTGCCGGCGACTCTGCTCTAGTTGCTGCTGCCGCTGGGCGAGGTCCTTCTTCTTTCGCTGTTTCTTGGACTTCCGGCTCGCGAGCCAGTCTTCGGCGGCCTGCTGGCGGGCTGCGCGGCGTTGCGCCTGCTCCGCACGCTGCTCCTCGCGGGCCCGCATGAATGCTTGGCGCTGTTCGAGTCTGAAAGCCTGCGGCGTCCCTGCCTTTTGCTCGAGTACGCGCGTCATCGTGATCGTTTGCCACTGCTGGTATTGATGGAGGTGAACGCTGGCGCCGATCCTGGGGACGCCTGCCGCCAACCATGCAATCACATCTTCGAGACCGTCTGCGGCGAGCCTCATTGGTGGGTGGTGACCAGCCAGCGAGTTGTCGACGGTGAGCCGCCCGGGCCGGCTCTGGTGGACGAGGATTGCTGCACTGACTTTCGCTGGTGCCACGATGGCCGCGAACTTCGCAACGGCATCGCCGAAATCGCTTCGGATGAGACGAGGGTTGTCGGCTGGCCCGGCGAGGATGGCGTCGCCATACCAACGGTAGTCATCGGGCGTCCACAGTTTCGAGTCGATCAGGAACACCCGGTCGCCGCAGACGAGGGCGTGGTCGATGTCGGCGTGGTCGGTGCCTGGATATCGGAGACCATGGACGATCTGGACCCCATCGGTTGCATGCAGCCTTGCCAGCTCAGAGATGAACAGCTCGTGGGATTTGCGTTCACCGACGAACCCTTTGAGTAACGCCTGATCGTCCATCCGGGACTGTAGCGCTGAGTTCGATACCAATCCCTCGCCGGGGTTTCCGTACACGCGTTGAGCAAGAATCTGCAAGTCGATAGGTGCCTGACCAGGCTGCCCGGTGGGAGTCGACATGGACGTACCGTATCGGACGCGTCCTGTCCCGCGCAGCCTTCGAACGGACGAGTCACGACTCCTCCGTGAGCCACTAGACTCCTCCTGACCATAGTCAGGCACTCACCTCCAGGGGGAAGTAGATGGGCGGTCCACCGCGTCCGACGATGACGGGTGAGAGTCCCGCCACGCATGTGACCTTCAACTCGATCACGAACAATCCACAGGTTGGAGACGAGCGGAACTTCGTGAGGATTCGTGAGGCTGGGGTAGGAAACTATGTGAACGAAATCGTGTTACGGCCGGGTAGTTCCTACCAGGTCATCACCTTTTTTCATAACAATGCCAAGTCGAGCTTGAATGATGGCGGCAAAGGGATTGCCAAGGATGTCTCCATCAAAGTGCATGCGCCGTCCGTGGTGCAGCCGAATGAGCGCGGCATGATATCCAGCACGATTTTCTGTAGTAACGCGGAACCGTTGCAAGTGTGGGACGAGGCGTACGTTACAGCGCACACGCCAGTGCAGCTGAGGTATGTATCCGGGTCAGCGCGAGTCACGAGCAACGGTGAGGTAAACGGTCAAACGCTCCCCGCTTCATTCTTCACGAGCGGTGCACTACTAGGCTATGACAATCTCGATGGCAATCTTCCCGGATGCGCTCAGTTCGCCGGAATGGTCGTGTATGAGATAACAGTTCAATCCGTCACGAAGCCATTGCCAGGCACGGCTGACCCCGACGACAGCCTCGCAGGACCCCAACAGAAAGCGCTGGCGCTCCTTCACGAGCAGGATTACGCCGGTGCGTATTCCGCTTTCACGTCTCTCCGGAAGCTTCGCGCCCGTCGCGAAGGCACCAGTTCGAAGATGTATCTGTCAAACCTACGGTCCTCTATCACGTGCCTACGATTACTCCATCGGTACGGCGAAGTACTGCCACTAGCAAAGGAGCTATCGCAGGCGAGTGACCGAGCGCTGGGGCCGACTCACTCCGATTCGATCGAGGCAAAGACTTGGTGGGCGGCTTCGGCGCAACACGCTGACGACCCTGTCACGATCGCAGACCTTCACATAGAGCTTGCCGACGCCTACTACACCAAAGGCGACATCCTTTCAGCTGAGCGCGCGATGGCCACAGCCGTCTATTTCGAGAACAAGGCCCTGAACGGTTCCGGCGACGCCACAGAAGAGGTCGCCGATAAGACGAGCAGGACACAGAACGGAGAGAAACTGAGAAAGCTGGCTAAGTCGGCCGGCGTCGGCGCGCTGGCTGCTGGCGCTACGGCGGCGATCGAAGGCGCGGTCGGGCAGCTCTTCGACTGAGTCGGTAGCAGAAGGGCCGCACGCTCTCGCGCGATCCACGCGGACCCTGGCCGGAAGGCATCTGGCAGGATCGAGGACGGGTGGTTCGGTGAAATCTCCTGGCCGACTACGTACTTCGTCACCGGTGAGCAGGGTGCGGAGACAATTGCGCGGAGTGGTGCCGATCAGGAGCCGGATGAGAAATACCCGGCCACCACATACGCAGCGTGGTCGTCGAGGACATGGCGACCGCGGTCGTAGCATCGCAAGGTGGTCGACAAGTCGGCGTGCCGTGCCGATAGCTGCACCGTGCGCGGCGGCGCCCCGGCATCCAACGCCCCCACCACAAATGTGTGACGCAATGTATGCGGTGACACCGAGACACCGGTGATCCGAGCCGTCTTCGCGAGTCTCTTGACCACACGGTCAGCCGATCGACGGGTCATCCGTGAGCCGTCGCGACGGACGAGCAGCGGTCCGGTGGACCGCGCTGCCGCAGCGTCGTCGACTGCGCGCTGCACGACTGGCGGCAGAGGTATCAGAGCGGGTTTGCCGCCCTTTCCGACGAAACGCACGCACCGGTGCGCTTCTGTGATGACGGCGCAATCCTCTACGTCGAGCCCACATGCTTCCGATACCCGTAGCCCCATATGTCCCATGAGAAGGACGAGGGCGAGGTCCGCCGGCCCCGACCGGCGCGCCGCGCCACTGAGCCGCTGCATCTCGTCACGGGTCAGCGCGATTCGGTCTCCGGGGTCACCGCCGGCACGCGGCCGCCGGACCAGGCGGCACGGGTTCTTCACCACCAGGTCGTCGTCGGCGGCGAGATCGAATAGCTGGCTGAGAGTTCCGACGCGGTGGTTGATAGTCGACGGGCTGTTCTTGCGGTCGTCGCGTAACCAGCGCATCCACAGTTCGATGAGCGGCCTGGTGATGCCGTACAGCGGATCCTGATTGTGTTCGTCGCACCAGCGCAACCACATCACGAGGTCTGACCGATACGCGACTTGCGTATTCGTGTTCTCCCACCGAGCCAGAAAGGTCTCGATGTAGAAGTCGAAATCGGCGCGTGAAAGTTGAGTCGCCTGCGACATGTCATCCTCCAAATCATTGTGGCGGTACTTCACGTGCCACCCTTCATGAAACTAATGAGTGTGACGAAATATATTGCATGCGATGGTAATTCGTAGCATTTGCGGGCCAAAATGCCGATCCGCGACATCTAAATGTGCGACGCTGGATACGCTGCGCGGCTATCCAGCTTGACGAACTCAGAGTAGAGATTCGAAATGAAGAGCACGAGACTGCTGGCGGTGATCGCTGCCGCCCTGTCGGCTGCGGCGGTGGGTGTCGCCGCACCGCTTGCGTCTGCTACGCCCGCCGGCAATCTGTCGCCGGTAGTGGAAGAGAAATGGAAACCTCTGCCGCAGGTCTACAGCGGGGTCAACGATCCTGGTAGCGGCCTGCAATTTCCCTATGGTGGAATCCTGAGTGTCAGTCAGACCCGCGACCTGTACCGATCCGGCGTCCTCCCGGCCGTTACCGGGCTCAACATTCGTGCCGGAGATCTCAGTGAGATCGCACGCGTCACGCGATCGACCATCGAAGAGCAGCGCTTGCTCACCGAGAACGGGTGCATTCTTCTGATGTACTCGCCGACAGCCATGTACAACCGAGACACCGGCGAGATGACTCACTGGGCAGGCCATTGGTACCGCGGTCTCGATGTATGTACTCCGTGACGCTGCGCAGCTCGTTCTCGGAAAGCTCCCGTGAGGTCTTGACCACCGACGCGGAGGCCATTCGAGATCTCGTTGAGTCCTTCACTGGCCAGACCGGCACCCCCGGATGGGCGGTCGCCAAATGGGGGTGGACCTGGGGTCCTTCGAGTGGACCAATCGGCGCGAGATGGCCTGTTCATGACGGGCTCGCTCTTTAACATTCGTGTCATGTCGATACTCAGTCTCTCGTGCCGGCCTACACGCGTCGCTGCATTCGTGGTCGGCGGCCTGTGCGCAGGCGGTGCCGCTCTGGCCACCCTCACTGCGCCGCCCGCCTCGGCCGAACCGACCGGGTGCATTGCCGGGTCGGCATTCATGGCGGCGGCCTCCTACTGCAGTGGTGGCACGGGCGAACACCGCGTTCAGGGAGCGTGTCTCACATCGTCGGGCGCGGCCACCCTGCTACCCGCATTCGGGCCCTGGCAACCGTCCGGGCAAATCTCGATCGTCACCGTCGGAGCCCCTACCCAAGGCGGCAGCTGCGTCCTACCGGTGCTCGCACGGACGGACATCCGATGAGAGTGACTGTCGATTCTGGGTGCACGATCGTCCTCCACGGGCGCGTGGGTTCGGCACCGAGTCATAGCGGGAGGTGACCATGAAGCGACGGCCGCGTCGAAGAGCCGACCGACCGTGGAGTACTGCCGCGGCGACCGCTTCGGTCGTCGTCGGCCATCCCCCGAGTTCGTGTGGACCTACATCACCGATCCTGACCACACCGCGCACGTGTTACCGGGGACGCTGACCACCCGCGCCGAGAAACCGCCGCCCTATGGTGTCGGCGACCTATGGCATGGCCGCGCGCGCTTCTTCGGCATGACCTACGACTGGAGCGGTGCGTTCACTCAGGTCGAGACGGACAAGCTCATGGAGTTCCGCTCGACTGAATCGCGATTCCCGTTCATCACCACCGACACCCTCGACGAGGTCGACGGAGGCACCCGCTACTCCTGCCGCGCGGTCGGCAAGCCCCTTATCGGTGGATGTGTCGGCCGACTTCTCGACGCGGCAATGGCAAGGGCCTACCAGCGCGTGCTGCAACGCCACCTGACGAAACTGCCTGGCCACATCGACACGTGGGCCGCCGGGCGGCGGTGACCGCGGCTCTTGGGGTCCCGACGCGTCTGGGGGCGAACATAGTTCAGGTTATGGGCGGTTCGTCACCTACCTCTTTGACAGGCCGCGTCGGGTTGCGCTGGTAGGTGTCGGCTGCGCTGATCTGGTGAGGGGGCATAACGAGCGTCGTCGACCGCAGCTGATTCGACTCGGCCAGCGACCGCCTGACACATCCGCCTACAGTGCTCGCGCAATCAGATTCGCGATCGCCCGGCTTCCAAGGGGCGTCGGGTGGCGGGGCTGGGTTTGGGACTGTGAAGCGTTGCCCTCGAACCAGCGGGCTGCGCCGGCGCACGCGTCATGGCCGACCGCGGCGGAGGCCACGTCGACGAATGTCATCGCCCGGGTGACTGCGGCTGTCCGGAGGATCGCGTCGAATCGCTTGAAGAAGGTCTGTAGGTAGGCTGCGTCGGCGTTGCTGATGTTCGCCTGGCCGGGGCACCCGGTCCGGCCGTAATAGCCGCCGTGTCCGACGAGGACCACGCGCGCGTGGGGTGCCCGAAGGGCGATGGAGTTCAGAGTCGCGCCGATCTTCGGTGCGACCGCGGTCAGGCCGGAGGTCATCCGGTCTGCCATCGCTCGATCGTGTCGACACCGAGCGTCCTGACCGAACCTGGGCGTGAAGCAGGAGGAGACGATCGACCACCAGCGGAGGTCGTTGCCACCGACGGAGAGGGTTACCAGTCGCGTGGACCACGACAGCGCGTTGATCTGGACGGGTCGGGGACCGAACGATGTCGTCTGTCGGCTGGTCGTGACGTCTGCCGTCGTGGCGTTGACACAGGCAACCGAGGTGAAACTCATCCGGAGCTGGGCGGCGAGGTGCGTCGGGTAGGCGTCGCGCGTGCGGCCGCACCCGTCCGGCTGCTGCGCTGAGGTCAGAGTTGGCGCTGCGGCGCGCGAGTCTCCCAGGGCGACGTAAGCGGGTGTCGCCGGCGCGGCGAGAACCGACGGTACCGACACACAACTGATCGCGAAGGCGAGAACGGCGATGAGCGCGAGGCGGAACCGGGTCACGGCAGGAGTATCCCAGCCGTATCGGCGAACGTTACGAGTGGTCTGGCTCGCCGTCTGACAGACCCGTCCGTGGCGCCCGTCTGCCGAGTGAGAACAGCCCGTTCAGTCGATACAGAGCTTCGAGTCGACGGGCTAGCGTCGGGGATGTCAACCCGCGGTTCGATGGGGTGCGGGCGGGTGTGATCCGTGCAACTTTGCCTCCGTGGTCAAGAAGCGTCGGTCATCATTGCCCCCATGGTGGTGCGACGGCGCGAGTGCGCGCGGATCGGAGTCGTCGATGATCACCCGTCGATCGTCGCCGGGCTGCGAGCGATTCTCAGTGACCAACCGGATCTGGTGTTCAGCGCCGGCGCGGCAACAGTGTCGGAGTTGCTGGCGACGACCCGAGATCTCGATCTGGTCGTCCTCGATCTCCGGTTGGAGGACGGGAGTTCACCGCAGATGAACGTCGACCGTCTCGGCGAACTCGACATCCCAGCTGTTGCCTACACCTCTGGAGACGAGCCCTATCTGGTCCGGTTGGCAGCCAGTGCGGGGGTGAAAGCGGTGTTGCGCAAGAACGTTGACGACGACGTACTTCTGGCTGCCATCCGAGCGGTGCTCTCGGGGGAGGAGACCCCGACGGTGGATTGGGCGGCTGCCATCGATGCCGACGACGACTTCGTCGATCTGCCACCACAGCTGCGACGTGTCCTCGAGCTGTACGCAGCAGGCGAATCCACTGCCGGGGTTGCCAAATCGATGAACTTGTCCCCGGACACCGTCAGTGACTACGTCGGTCGGATCAGAACGAAGTACGCCGCAGTGGGGCGACCCGCGCCTACCCGGCAGCATTTGATGTTTCGAGCGATAGAGGACGGATGGCTACCGATACCGCGGCGGCTACGACGGCGGAAATAGCGTCTGATCGCGACGTCGCACTCGACGAATCCGCGGGCCAGCGTATTCTCCGGCAGTTCGCTGTCTTCATCGCCTGCGGCTACCTGGTGTACCTGGTGCTCACTGCCCCGGCTATCGCCGCGTCACTGGCAGTGATGCACATGTGGTGGACGGTCCCCGCGCTGGCTGTCGTGTTCGGTCCCGGGCTCGCGCTGGGGCCGCTCGCGTGGCGAGGGTCGCCCCGAGCGCTGCGAGTGTGTGCAGGGGTTGCGGCCGGCGGATATCTGATGGCGGTGGCCACGTGGGGTTTCGGCTGGAACGGCGCGCACCTTTCCGGAACCACCGGCATATGGTTCTTCTCCTTTTGTGGATTGGCTGCGATCGCCGCCGCGTTGGCCATGCGTCCGACCTACGCCTTTGTCGTGCTTGTGGTGGTGGTGGTTTCGACCATCACAATCAACTATGTGGTCCGCGACGTCGCGCGCAGCGGCCTGTTCGTTCCGGACATGGCGTGGGCGTTCGCATTCTCGCTCGTGTACTTCGCCGCCGCCGTGATGGGGATGCGTACCGCAGCCGTTCTCGATGACACGCGGGCGCAGGCCTACCGAACGGCGGCGGCCGCCGCGGCGTCACAGGCTCGTGCCAACGAGCGGCAACGGTTCAATCAACTCACCCACGACGGCGTCATGGCGACCCTGCTGGTCGCTGCTCGCCGAGGGAACTCCACGCAGTTGGCAGCTCAAGCCCAGGCCACCTTGCACGCGCTCGACCGGATCCGAAGCGACACCGACACCGACGGCACGATGACCCCCGACGCTGTTCTGACGCATCTCAGCGAGGTGACGGCCACGGTGGACCCGACCCGGCGGTTCGAGGTTCGCCGGACAATCAACAGCTCAGACGCCGGCTATCCCGCCATGGTGGTCCGTACAGTCGCGGCAGCGGCAGGGGAGGCCGTGCGCAACAGCGGCCGTCACGCGCGGGCGTCGAAGACGATTGTTTCGGTGGAGATCACGGATGACCGGCTTCAGATAGAAGTAGCCGACGACGGGGAAGGTTTCGAACCGTCGGCAGTGCCGGCCGACCGTCTCGGAATCGCCATCAGCATCCGTGAACGGATGTCGCAGATCGGTGGTTCCGCCACCATCGAGTCGGCGCCGATGCGCGGTACTCGTGTGTGCTTGGAGTGGGAGCGGTGATGCTGACCCCGACCGGTGGGCGCGAGGACATTCGCGACCTGCTCGGAATGCGAACGCGCGGTGCGTGGCTCATCATCGGCAGCTACCTCAGTGCGATGGTCATCGTGACCGTGGCCACGGTCAACAGTTACACCACTCCCTGGGTGGCGGCACTGGGACCGCTCATCCTGATAGCCGCGACGCTCGCGCTCGTCCTCGTCCCCGGCGATCCGCTCCCGTTCGGGACAACGCTGGTGCTGACCGCCTCGGGGCCGGTGGCCTGTGCACTTGTGTTGTCGGCGACCCCCGCGGTTCTGAGTTCGCCTCTGCAGACCTGGGTACACGGCGGCGGGACGTCGATCTACTGCTTCATGAATGTCCGCGGCCGGCGGATCGCGCCCTGGGTCGGCTTGCTCGGAATGGTGCTTGTGTTCGCGGTGTGGGCCGTCGCTGATGGTCGGGGCGCTGCGTATGGCATCAGTTTTGTTGCCATCGACGCAGCCCCTCTGGCAATGGCGACTCTCCTGTCGTTCACTCTTCGGCCCACGGCGAAGGCGGTGTTCTCGCTGCGGGCGCAGACAACCGAACGCGTCGCCGAACTGGCTGCGCAAACCGCCGGTGCCGATGAGCGCGAGAAGCAATCGCGCCACCTCGATCGCCTGGCCCGTCCGATGATCGAGAAGATCGCGTCAGGCGAGACCCTCTCCACCGCAGAGCGAGCAGAGTGCGCTCTGCTCGAGGCCCACCTGCGCGACCGGCTGAGAGCGCCTATTCTGTCCACCCTCGAACTCGACGAAGCCGCGTACAGCGCGCGACAGCGGGGCGTGGAGGTCATCTTTCTCGACGACTCCGGAACGCCAGAACAGGACCCCGCCGTCATCGCCTCAGTGCGTGACGCAGCCGCACACGCCCTGCAGGAGGCGGCCGGCGGGCGCGTGTGCGTACGCATGTGGCCATCCGGCCGGGACACCCTGGCGTCGGTACTCGTGACCGATGCCGCCGGCACACGACGCACCGAGATCACCGCCGGCCAGATCGAGGAACGTCCTCGTCTCGGAACCTAGGCGACCCCCATACGCGCAGACCGTTCGCTTGACTATCCATGCCCCCCGGGGCGGTGGCACCAACTCGGGTGCCCCCGCAAGATCGGTCTGTCGCCGACACTAAGACCGTCATTAACGTCACTTCCATCGGCCATAGCAGACCAGCAGGAGTGCAACGATGACGATTCAGGCTCTTGATTCGGTAGGGCGGCCTGCCCTCAGCAAGCGGGAGATCGAGGTGCTGACCGTGTGGCTCGCGTGTGACTCCAAGCAGCAAGCCGCCCGACGACTCTTCGTCGGTGAATCCACGGTGCATACTCACCTCACTCGGATCCGCGACAAGTATCGAGTCGTCGGCCGACCCGCGCCGTCGAAGATCGCCCTGCTCATCAGGGTGATCGAAGACGGAATCTGCACACTCGAGGACATTGCCAGCCTTACTACGTTGTTTGACCAGGCAACTGAAGTGCAACGCAGGCAACAACATCCGAATAACGGTCGGAACCTCGGCTGAGGCGACTCCGCGATGATCTGAACGTCGTCAGAGCGCGTTCAGGATCAGATTTGCGATCGCTCTACTTCCGAGCGGCGTCGGATGGCGGGGTTGGGTCTGGGACTGCGAGGTGTTTCCTTCGAACCATCGGGCCGCGCCGGAACATGCGTCGTGCCCGACGGCGGCGGAGGCCACGTCGACGAAGGTCATCGATCGGTTGACGGCGGCTGACCGCAGGATCGCGTCGAATCGCTCGAAAAATGCCATCACGAATGCGGCGTCGGCGTTGCTGATGTTCGCCTGGCCGGGACAACCGGTACGACCGTAGTAACCGCCGTGTCCGACGAGAATCACCCGGGCATTGGGCGCGCGCGAGGCGATCGTGTTCAACGTTGCGCCGATCTTCGGTGCGACCGCTGTCAGGCCGGAGTCGATTCGTCGCGCCACGGAGCGATCGTTGCGACACCCAGCGTCCCGGCCGAACGCGCGCGTGAAGCAGGAGGAGATCAGCGACCACCACTGGAGATCGTTGCCGCCGATCGACAGGGTCACGAGTCGCGTCGACGTGGATAACGCACTGACCTGAACGGGGCGCAGGCCGAACAACGTCAGTTGCGGGTTGGTCGTGACGTCCCTCGTGTACGCGTTGACGCAGGCAACCGACTTGTAGAACACGCCGAGTTGCGCGGCGACATGCGTCGGGTAGCCGTCGGGCGTGCGGCCGCACCCGTCTGGCTGGCGGGCCGAGGTTCGGGTGGGCGCGGCGGCGCGGGAATCGCCCAGGGCGACGTACTCAGGCGCACTCGGAGCTGCCGGCGCCAGCGGCGCGACGATGCAGCTGACAGCGATGGTGAGAATGGCGATAACCGCCAGACGGGATCGGGTCACGCCGAGAGTATCGACGACATTTCGCCCAATGTGACTGTGCTGCCGGGTAATTCGTCCGTTCGGGTGAACCGTTGTCCATCGTTCGGCCCACGGCTCGGGCAGTACCTACCCTCTTGGTGCCCCCACCAGGGCTCGAACCTGGGACCTGCGGATTAAAAGTCCGTAGCTCTACCAACTGAGCTATAGGGGCAGGGCCCCGGCGAGCCGGGGCGTCGATGAGTTTACAACGTCGGACGGCGACCTGAACGGGCCCCTCTCCGTGCGTGTCGCGGGGGCGGCGACTTTCGCCCGTTTGCCTCCCTGAGCAGGCGATTTGTGGTTTGCGCGAGACGTGTCATAAGCTATCCAAGCTCCCAACGGAGAACACGACCGGCCCCCTTCGTCTAGCGGCCTAGGACGCCGCCCTTTCAAGGCGGTAGCGCGGGTTCGAATCCCGTAGGGGGTACGCCTGCCCGGTACTCGGCGACGAGGACCGTGCAGATAATTTAACAAGGCCCTGTGGCGCAGTTGGTTAGCGCGCCGCCCTGTCACGGCGGAGGTCGCGGGTTCGAGTCCCGTCAGGGTCGCCAAAAGGTTTCGGTTCTTTGAATCGGTTCCTTCCGGCCAGGTAGCTCAGTTGGTACGAGCGTCCGCCTGAAAAGCGGAAGGTCGTCGGTTCGATCCCGACTCTGGCCACCTGCAAATCCCCAGCAGTCCAACTGCTGGGGATTTTTCTTGCGCGGCGAGTGGCGTGACCGACCTGGGTGGATTTGCCCGCAGTGAGTCAATGCACAGTGGGTCAATGGTCCCAAAAGCCAACGGCGCCAATAGATTCACTCGAACGTACTACGCGGTGGGCTTTGCGGTTCGCCGCTCGAGCGGGCATCATTGTGCGGTGAACGCGATACCGGGGGGTACGCCGCGTGGACCCTCATACAGTCATCATCCGAGTACGACCGAGAAAGACGCCGCTCATCCGGCGTACAGGTACGAGTACAAGGACCCTTACGCACCCATGTCCACCGCGAAGCAGGTGGCGCTGGGGTGCGGGATCTCGCTGGTGCTGATCGCCTTCGCGGTCACAGCGTTTCTCCTCGGCAGTTCATGAGCTGAGTTCAGAACGGCGGCGGGTTGTCGAGGAAGTCCTGACGGTCGGCCTCGAGTTCGGCTTCGCGCTGTTTCCGATTGCGGGCACGCTCCGCCCGCCGACGCGCCAGTTTCGCGGCGAGTCGGTTCGTGGTCGGACGCGGATCGTCGTCCGGTGCGATCGTGCGCGGTGACGGCGGCGCCTGCGCTGCCTGTTCGAACCGGATTCGACGCAGGTTGGGGAACAGATCCTCCAGGGTCTCCGCGTCGCCGCGGATGGTGACACCCTCCGGAGTGACGTACTCGGTGACCAGGCGGCCGTCCTCGTCGCGGTACTGCTCGTCGACCCAGTCGCCATGTGTCTTGAGGAGATGACCCGCGCGGCACTTCGCGTTCAGGTTGTCACTCGACGTCGCGCCGCCTTGGGCGGGGCTGGTGTGGTCGTACTCGGTCACATGGTCGAGATCGCACTCGAAAGCCGAACGCTCACAGCCCGGCTCGGTGCAGTACCCGTCCCGGACCCGAACGAATTCCGCGCAGGCGGAGGTCGGGCGATAGGGATCGGACGGCTGCGCGCCGGGGTAGACGACTGTGGTGCCCCCCTCGGGGTCGGTATCGCCGGGGATGGGTCGCGTCCGTTTGGGGGTGACGGGTGTCAGCGTGGCGTCCTCGCGGGCGGCGAGGTCGCGGACGTGTTCGTCGGAGATGACGCCGTACCCGTCGAGGAACCCGGGCCCGGATGCGCCGGCGAGAGTCGCGGCGTCGGTGACGACATGGATGACGACCTCGGCCCTGAGGGCGGCGAGGAGTGAGTCGGCATCGGGAATGGCGGCGCTGCAATCGTCACGGTCGCAGTGACATTCGAACGCGGTGCGGGTGAGCAACGCGAACATCGCATCGGAGGTGCGGACACCCAGAATGCGGCCGTCGTGCTCACACACCGAATCTGCCAGTATACGAACTGCTTTGGCGCTGATCCGGATGTTCTCGGCCGACATGACAGCGGTGATCTCCCCGACACCGTCGTGGAAGTTGTCGGTCCACACGCCGCGAGAGTCGAGGGCGTCGCGGCGTCGCTCGCGGACGAGGTCGGGGTCGTGGCGAAAGATGAGTCGGTCGACCATGTCGCGTAGGCGTGAACGATCCCACGAGCCTCGGCGGTTACGGATGGTCCTGGCGATCTCGGCGTCGACGGTCGGGATGATCGGATCGTCGGCGGGGATGAGTTCGGTACGTGAGATGATCAGGCGGATCTGCTCTTCGGTGAGGATCCCGTCGCGCAGGGTCGTGGCCACCTCGGGCAACCGGTCGCGCAGGGTCAGTGCCTCGTCGATCAATATCTCGGCGCGGCGACGCGACATGGCCGACTGGCGCGCGATCCGTGCGGCGCAGTCGGCGTAACCGTCCATCACAAAGGCGTCAGTGTGTTCGCGTGCGGCGACGAGTCGGTCGTACATGACCGCGACCGTCTGGTATCGGCTCCACGCAAGGTAGGAGAGGCCGCGGCTGCCGGCGCCGAGGCCGTTCATCAGGGTGACCATGTCGTCCTCGTCGGCGTAGGCAGGATCGATCCCGGCGAGAAACTCGCTCGGTAGATCGGTCCATGCCCGCACGATGACTCCGGACTGTCGCGGGCCGGTCCCCATCCCGGCCCTCTGACCACCAATCTAAACCACCCCACCGACAACCCCGCATCGCAATCCACAGGAGCGGTAAGCGGTTGAGAGAGAGCGGGTTTGGCGACGGGGCGCAGCCAGCAGCAGGTGCCACTGACTGCGCTCGTCGCCGGCGCGACCGGCAAGGGCGGGTTGCAGGTCGCGCTCAACGCCGGCGCAGCCAGCGAGGGGCGCTGGCCGGGAGTGTCGTCGGCGCGGCGTCCGGCGTCAGGCGGCGTCGGACTCGCTTTCTGTCGAGTCAGAGGATGTGTCCGTCTCGGTATCCGCCTCGGAGTCGGGAGTGTCGTTTCCGGTGTCCGCGTCCGGTGTGCTGACGTCTGGTGTGCTCGATGCGTCGGTTGGCGCTTCGGTGCTGTCGGACGAGGGTTCGGCATCCGTGGAATGGCGCCCGACTCCGGTCAGGCGGTGGCGTCCACCCTCGGTGGGCGCCTCGATTTCGGGCGTGCTCCCGGAATCGGTGGTTTCGGGCGCACGATGGCGCCCACCGGCCGCGGTCTCGGTGATCTGTGGTTCGGCGGTGGTTTCGACACGGCTCCTCGCTGCGCTCGTCGCCTGCTCAACCAGCGGGGGAACGCTGCTCGCTGCGCTCGTCGCCTGCTCAACCAGCGGGGACGTCGTATCCACAACCGGTACTGCGGCGTTCGATGGGGTCGGCGTCACCAGGGGATAGAAGGCATTGTTCACCGCGTCCCACCGAGCGATGTCGGATTCGCTCGGATCGAGGCCCACGGCGTCGTTGAGGATCATGGCGACCAGAGTCAGTGGGTGGTGCTTCGGCTGGTAGACGACGTAGGTGGTGTTGCCGTCCCGGCTCCGCATGGTCGTCGGCGGTTCGGTGTAGTCGATCAGGTTGCCGTAGTTCTCCTCGCCGAGGCCTGAGTGAATGGCGATGAACCCGGCTCCGTTGACGAGGAGCGAGGACAGCGGGCGGTGCGCTCGCCACTGGAAGTTGGCGACCGGGTCGCCGACCACGATGACCGATGTGACCGGCAGGTCTTCGCCGGTGGCGCCCGGATCGCGCGCGCCATTGCTGGTCGCGCCGAACAGTTCGAAGACGGTGCCGACGACAGGGTGATCGTCGGCCCAGGCCTTCAATCCCCAAGGGCTGCGAGGATCCGAGATCAGCAGGATCAAGGAGTTCGACGCGTCGATGGTGCCATCGGCGACGGCCGCTTCCGCAGCATCCCCGAGTGCGTCAGCTCCCTGGGAGTACCCGGTGTACACGACAAACGGTTGTCCGTCGGTTTGCTGGGCGAATGCCCGCATGACGGCCAGGTTGTTGTCGATGGCGACATCGCGCGAGGCGTCGTAACCCGGTGCGAAGATCGGCAGTACCGCGCCCGAACGACCGGAGACCAACGGTCCCAGCGCCTCTGGGTAGTCGATGATCAGGGTCTGGCGGCCCGCGCGCAGACCTTGAATGCGCGGGAACAGGGTGCCGTCGTCGGTTCCGGGTGTCACCACGACGATCGTGTTGCCGTCCGCTCGGGGAAACGATGTGGACAGCCAGTCCGGCCCGAGCCCGTCGTCGGGCTCGGCAGGGCGGAAGACGCCGTCACCGTTTAGCTCGGCAATGGTCTGCTGCGTCTGTGGCGACAGCACCGGTGCCGCAACCGCGGTCGACGCCAGTGCCGTCGGAACGACGAGGCCGAGGCACAACGCGCACCCCACCGAAGATGCGCGTAGCGCCTGTCGAATGCCCGCCATTTTCTTCCCCGCTCCCGGTGAATATCGCGTCGTCGCGACACCCCGTGTTGTCATACCCAATCGTCGCTCCGCGATCTCGAAACTCGATCAAGTGTCCCCAGGTGCAGGCGGTCGGGACAAGTTACCGGCGGGTTTTCACCCGATCAGGGGAACGAGATTCACCAGCTCAGCGAGCGGAGTTTCGACCGGCGGGATCGGTGAGCGTCCATACTCGTCCAATGAGAACTCGCACGACCACGGTGGTCGTCCGCAGCGTGTACGGCACCGCGGCCGTCGAGTGGTTCCTGATCATCGCGATCGCGACGATCATCGTCACTCGGTTGTATCTGCACCTCACGGGGTATCCGCAGATCGGTGGCGGCACCCTGCACATCGCGCATGCGCTGTGGGGCGGGGCGCTGATGATGCTGGCGCTGATCACCGGATGGCTGTTCCTCGGGGCGACTCCGCGGATCGTCGCGATCATTCTGGGCGGCATCGGTTTCGGCCTGTTCCTCGACGAGGTCGGCAAATTCGTCACCCGCACCAACGACTACTTCTACGGGCCGTCGGCGGAGATCATGTACGTGCTCGTGGTGATGATCCTGCTGATCAGCCGCGTCGTGCGAGATATGAAGCGGCCCACCGGCGCCGAGGCCCTCGCCAATGCGGCCGTGATCGCGGCCGACGGCGTCGCGCACGGACTTCCGGAGCGTCGTCGGCGCCAGGCCGAGGAATTTCTCGTGATCGCCGAGGACAAGGGGCTCGACACCGAGACGATCGGGCACGTCCGAGCGCTCCTCGAGTCGAGCGAGGGCACCCCCGACCGGTTGATGCGGCTCCGCGACCGTGCGGTGGGACTGATCCCGGACTTCTTCCGGAGTCCCCGATGGATCCCGGTCGTCGGATGGGGGCTGGTCGTGGGGTCCGCCCTCACCATCGTCGTCGGCGTCCTGAGTTTCTACTTCACCGGCGACCGCAGCGAGGAACTCGACATCTACATCGAGCTCACCGGCAGTACCCCGGCCACGTGGATCCTGTTGATCAGCGGGGTAGTCACCCTGGCCTTGGCCCTCCCGGCGATGGTCGCGCGCCGACGCGGTGTCGAACCGACCGGGCCGCTGCGCGGGCTTCGGATCGCCGCGCTCGTGTTCATGCTGTCGAACGCACTCGTCGACTTCGCGCTCGAAGGGTTCGGTGCCCTGTTCAACCTCGCCCTCGGGCTGTTCGCCCTCAGTATCGTGAGCTACCACCTCGCGCGCGCCGCCACGTCGAACGACGGACATGATCAACTGAGGGTGTGACTCACCTCGATCGGACCGTGGCCGCCGCCCGCGTCGAAGGCTTCGACCGTCGCACCGCGGATGTCCCCGACGCCCGGGCCGCCTCGGTCGTGCTCGCGGTCGCGGAGAAGGACGGACGCCAGGGGATCTGGTTGTGCAAACGCCCTCCGACGATGCGACGCCACGCCGCCCAGTTCGCACTCCCCGGCGGCCGGCTGGACCCCGGTGAGGACCACGTCACGGCCGGCCTGCGCGAACTCGACGAAGAACTCGGCATTCAACTGCCGCCGAGTTCGGTACTCGGGGCGCTCGACGACTATCCGACACGTTCGGGATTCGTGATCACGCCGATCGTCTGCTGGGCCGAGGAGTATCAGGAACCGACGCCCAACCCCGACGAGGTGGCGCTGCTGTTCTTCGTCACGTTCGAAGAACTGCTCGTCGAACCGCGGTTCCTCACCATCCCGCAGTCGGACCTGCCGGTCATCCAGCTGCCGATCGTCGGGTCCCTCGTCCACGCGCCGACGGCCGCGGTGATCTACCAGTTCGCGGAGGTCGTCCTGCGGGATCGACAGACGCGGGTCGACGGCTTCGAGCAGCCGGTGTTCGCCTGGAAATGAGTGTGTGACGCACATCACTGCAGAGTGAGGGATGAAATCGGACCGTGGTCCGGTTAGTGTCAGGTGAAGCATGACAACCCCCTCTGGAAGGACCACGACATGACCTCCGCAACCACCGTCAAGGCACCCATCCCCGCCGGCACCTGGACCATCGACGCCGTGCACTCGGCGGTCAACTTCTCCGTCAAGCACCTGATGGTCAGCAAGGTCCGCGGAAGCTTCGACAACTTCTCCGGCACCATCACCGTCGACGAGAACGGCACCCCCTCCGTGCAGGCCGAGATCGACGTCACCTCGATCAACACCCGCAACGAGCAGCGCGACGGCCACATCAAGTCCGCCGACTTCTTCGACGCCGAGAAGTTCCCGACGGCCACCTTCGTGTCGACCGGCGTGCGCCAGAACGGCGACGACTACCTGCTCGACGGCGACTTCACCCTGAAGGGTGTCACCAAGCCCGTCACGCTCGAGCTCGAGTTCGAGGGCACCAACCCGGGCATGGGCCAGGGCACCGTTGCCGGCTTCGAGGCAAAGGTCGTCCTCAGCCGCAAGGAATTCGGCATCGACATCGAGATGCCGCTCGAGGGCGGCGGCGTCGTCGTCGGCGACAAGATCACCATCAACCTCGAGATCGAGGCCCTGCAGGCCTGATCCGCGCATGACCCCGGTCGGACTCACCGGAACCCCCGAGTCCGACCGGTCGATGGACCGGCACCGCGCCCACCCCGCGGCGGTGCCGGTCCATTTGTGGTTTCGGCCCCTTTTCCCTTCGGTAGGCTGCGGGGAACGCCGTCAGGCAGGAGAGGCCGATGGGACGACCACGCCGGACCCGTCGTGGTGCGCCGTGGACACGTCTGCGCCGACGCACTGCGGGTTTTCTGTGGGGCGTGTCCACGGTCCCGAGTCCGCGCGGATGGGCCCGGATCGGTCCGCCGATCCGCAGCAAGATCGCTCGCCACGCCACCGTCACCGCGATGACCGCCGTGATCGCCAGCAATGCGGTGATCGGCGTCGAGACCTTCCTGCTCGTCCAACTGGCCTTCAACGGCGGACAACTCACCTTCGACGAGACGCTGGGCGCGCCCAATTTCCCGGTGGTCGTGGGTGCGATCGTGGTCGGAATCCTCACCAATCTCATCTTGGGACTGTTCGCCGTCCGGCCGCAGCTCCGGTGGTTCATCAGCTGCGAGCCCGCCGATCACGCGCGGCGGCGCTCGGTCCAGCGGATACCGATCGTCCAAGTCGTGGTCACCGCGACGGCCTGGTCGGCGGCGGTGCTGTTCTACGTACTCATCGCCGACCAACTGACCACCGCGACCGTCGCCGGGGTGGCGGTGGCCTTCGCGCTCGCCGGGTCGTCGAGCGCCTGTCTCACCTATCTGTTCGCCGAGCGCGCCGCCCGTCCGCTGGCCGTCGTGGTGCTCGAGGACTTTCCCACCAATCACGTCATGAACGGCGTGCGCGTGCGGATGCTGGCGGTGTGGGCGGTGAGTTCGGCGGTGCCGATGGTCGGTCTGCTGACCGTCAACGCCGGCCGGTGGACCGGTCTGCTGCCCGATGTCCACGGTGCCGTCGACTGGACGACGGTGATCCTGACCCTGGTCGGTCTGGCGTCCGGAGCGCGCGTCATCGCGCTTGTCGGACAGGCGATCACCGACCCGCTGACCGAGATGCGCCGCGCGGTACACCGCGTCGACCACGGCGACTACCGAGCACGCGTCCCCGTCTACGACTCGTCGGAACTCGGTGTGCTGCAACACGGTTTCAACCAGATGGTCGAGGGCCTCGCCGAACGTGACCGCATGCGTGAGATATTCGCGCGACACGTCGGGGACACCGTGGCCGATCTCGCGATCTCCGACGGGGTCGGCATGCACGGAACCAATACCCGCGTCGGCGTCCTCTTCGTCGACATCGTCGGATCGACCGCGCTGGCGCAGCAACGCAGTCCCGATGACACCGCCGCCCTGCTCAATGCGTTCTTCAGCATCGTCGCGGACGTCGTCGATCAGCACTCCGGCTTCGTCAACAAGTTCGAGGGCGATGCCGCGCTCGCCGTCTTCGGTGCACCCGTCGACATCGACGACCCGGCCGGTGCCGCGCTGGGTGCTGCCCGCGACCTCGCCGACCGCCTTGCCAACAGCCTCGACATCCGTTGGGGGATAGGCGTTTCCTACGGCGAGGCATTCGCCGGAAACATCGGTGCCGAACGGCGCTACGAATACACCGTCATCGGCGACCCGGTCAACGAGTGCGCTCGGTTGTCCGACATGGCCAAGACCGGACGCATCCCGGCCCTGGCGAGCGGTGCCGCCGTCGAGTCGGCGGGCGAGGAAGCCGAGGAATGGAAGCTTCTCGGCACGCGGATCATGCGCGGCCGGTCGGAGCCCACCGCCTTCTACGCGCCGATCCAGCTCGTCGAGCGTCTCGGGTCGTCGACCAATCTGATCGCGGAATTGTTGCGGCCCGCCCGGCGGATCGTCGGGGCGAATCCGTTGCGGCTGATGACATTCTTCAGCGGATGACCCCGCTTCACGTTCACGGCGCCGGAGTCGACTCGTTGACGTCGTCCCCACCGGTCAATAGCGTGGGCCGCACGGACCCGGCGTCGGTGCCGGACGAGACAACGCATCCCAGGGGGTCGCGATGAGTGGTTGGACGACAGCAGACATTCCGGACCAGTCCGGCCGGACGTTCGTGGTGACCGGTGCCAACAGCGGACTCGGCTACCAGACGGCGAAGGCGCTCGTGCGCGCCGGCGCCGACGTCGTGCTCGCCTGTCGCAACACCGCGAAAGCCGACGCCGTGGCCTCGGAGCTGGGATCGAAGGCGACTGTCGCGAAACTCGACCTCGCCGATCTGGAGTCGGTGCGCACCTTCGCCGCCGGCGTCACCGGGGCCGATGTGCTCGTCAACAACGCCGGTCTCATGGCGGTGCCGCTTCGACGAACCGCGGACGGCTTCGAGATGCAGATCGGTACCAACCATCTCGGCCACTTCGCGCTGACCGCGCTACTGCTGCCGAAGATCTCCGATCGCGTGGTCACCGTGTCGTCGACCGTCCATCAGATCGGTCGCATCCAGCTCGACGACCTGAACTGGGAGCAGCGGCGCTACCGGCGCTGGCGCGCCTACGGCGACTCCAAGATGGCCAACCTCATGTTCGGCAAGGAGCTCGCCGCGCGACTCGACGCCGCCGGGTCGTCGAAGAAGTCGCTGGTGGCCCATCCCGGTTATGCCGCAACCGAATTGCAGGGCCGCAGCGAGAATTTCTCCGACTTCTTCGCGAAGCTCGGCAACAAGCTGCCCATCGCCCAACCGGCTGCCGACGGTGCGCTCCCGCAGTTGTACGCGGCCACGACGCCGGATCTGAAGTCCGGGACGTTCTTCGGGCCGAGCGAGTTCTTCGGTATGCGAGGCGCCCCGGGACGCAGCAGCTACCGCAAGGCCGCCGACGACGCGCAGTTCCGGGCAGCGCTCTGGGAGGAATCGGAGCGACTGACGGGTGAGAAGTTCGACGTCGCCGCCGCGGGCTAAGAGGCGTGACGACTCGAGCCGTCAGTATCGCACCCCTCTCGGACCGACCCAGATGGTCTGGTTGTTTCGTTTGGGAGTGACGACGACGGAGACTGCGTGGCTCGCCCTGGCCAGCACACCTGGACGAGAACTGGCGTTCTTTCCGCACCATACGCCGACAGAAGCGCGGTTCGGCTTGTTGAGAAGAACCTTGGGATAAATCAGGTCATCGCCGACGTCCCAGTTTCGCAGCTCCCATGAGTAGACCTGTGTGGTCCCGGTGACGGAGCCGTTGATCGCCCGAACGCTGCCACCCGCTGGGCAGTTTCCCTGCCAGGTGGGGAACGAGATGTATACGTGGCCTGTCGCTGCGTGGGCTTCGCCAACGTTGCTCCACGTTCCCACTACGGCCGCTGCGGATAAGACGGATGCAGCAATCGCGCGTCGCACAACGGACTTCGTCATTAGTCAATCGCCTGTCGTAGATGGGGTATGCCGGCGCCTGCGCGCCGTCACCGACCCTAACGAGCCCGTTGCTGCGCCACCATCCCCCGGACGGACGAAGGAGGCGTGGGCGCGTCAACGCTCGTTCGCAGGACCGCCACGCACTCGGGCAGGCCGTTCCCACGAACAGACCAATACTGTTCGAGGTAGCGAATTTCGGGCGCACCGTTCTCTAGCATCAAGCCCATGCCTATCTCGAAACGAATCGCGCGCGTCCTGCTTGCCGGAGGGGTGTGCGCGGCCGGCGCGGCCTTGACCACGCTCACAGCACCGCCCGCATCGGCCGAGCCCACCGGCTGTGTCGCCGGGGCAGCCGTCGTCGTCGCCGCGTCGTATTGCAGCGGCGGCACGGGGGAGCACCGGGTGCAATCCGCTTGCCTCGACTCGACTCTCGTCGCGACATTCACGACCGCCAACGGTCCTTGGCGCGCCCCGGGGCAGTTGTCGGTCGTGACCATCGGCGCACCGACGAACGTAGGAGACTGCATACTTCCGATCCTCGCGATCACTGGCGTGCGGTGATCTTCGCGCGCATCCTGGCCGCCGGCGCCGTGTACGTCGGCGGCGCTGCGCTGGCGACGATGGCCGCGGCGCCGGCATCAGCCGAATCCACCGGTTGCGTGGCGGGGTCGCCGATTGTCGTCTCGGCGTCGTACTGCAGTGGTGGTACCGGGGAGCATCGGGTGGAGATGGGCTGCATCGTTCCGTCGCTCGCCGCCACGACATTCGGTGCCTACGGGCCCTGGAGAAGCCCGGGCCAACTGTCCGTCGTGACCATCGGGGCGCCCACGAGAGCGGGGGAGTGCATTCTCCCCATCCAGGTCTTCGTCGGGGTGCGCTGAGGCAGTTACTGGACGCTGAAAGCGATGCTGTTCGACGCGCCGGAGATGGTGTCGGTGACGCGGATGGTGAAGTCGCCCGCGCCCTTGAAGAAGTAGGACTTGACCGCGGTGCAGTCCTGAGTCTTGAACAGTGCGGCCTGCTTGGGGACCTTGGGTCCGGCCAGGCGGACCTCCATCCGGCACTCGTTGCCGTCGACGATCGGCCCCGCGTCGATGATCGAGTTCCAGCGCACACCCAGTCGCGAGTTCTTCGGGAAGGTGTTCGGCACGACCGCCGGGGTCTTGTCGGGCGTGTAGACCCACACGTTGATCGACTTGATGCCGTTCGGTGCGCCGGGACGGCCGAGCTTGCCGTAGTGCGTCACCTTGTCGCCTCCCGACGAGCCGAGCGCGGCACTTCCGGAGTCGAGGCTGCCGCTGGCGCTGCCGAACAGCGTGTCGAGCGGATTGGCGGCCGCCGGCGCGACCGGCAGGGCCAGGGCGGCGGCGGCGAGCAGGGCGGCGGCGATACGGGTGCGCTTCATGGCTTCTCTCGGTCCTCGCGGTTTATAACGAAATGATTAAAGCACGACCTCCCTCGTGTGCGTGGTTGGTGATCACCACACCCCGGGCGGCCTCAATTGAATGCTGATCCGCGCGCCGACGCCGCGAACCTTGGGCACTGCGTGTTCCCAGGTGCGTTGACAACTTCCGCCCATCACGAGTAGATCGCCCGAGGAGAGGGTGAACTTCAGCGACCGCCCGCCACCGCGGGGTCTGAGCATCAGGGGCCGAGGGGCACCGAGAGAGATGATGGCAACCATGGTGTCGTGTGTGGATGCTCGACCGATGCGGTCGCCGTGCCACGCGACTGAGTCCTCGCCGTCGCGATAGAGGCTTATCCCGGCTGTCGCGAATCCCTCTGGCAGTTCATCGCGGTAGTGCTCGGTCAGGGCGGTGCGAGCCTCGGCGATGATCGGGTCGGGGAATCGGTGATCGGCCTGGTATATCGAGACGAGCCGCGGTACCTCGACGACCCGTTCGTACATACGACGACGCTCGGCGCGCCAGGGGACGGACTCGCGGAGCCGGTCGAAGAGTACGTCGGCCCCGCCGATCCAACCGGGGCAAAGATCAACCCATGCCCCCTCGGTCAGTGGACGACGCGAGAGCGAGGCCGACAGATCGCCGAGTATTGGCTCCGCAGACTGTTCCGAGAACAACGAGCCCTGAGTGCCGACAGACATGAGCGCAGTCTACACCGTTTTCGCACATGTGTTCGACTGATCTCTATCCTGTGTCCGACCGCGACAGTTTAGGAAGCAGGTCGAACTTCCCTTCGACGAGCGCGATGCGTTTCGCGCGAGACCATCCGTGAACCCGGCGTTCCGCTGTGTAGGCCTCGCCGATGTGCGGGAACTCCTGCTGGTACACAAGCCGAACCGGCCGACGAGGCCGCGTGTACCGCGATCCATTCCCGGTCTGATGCTGGTCGACGCGGTGCTCGACGTTGCGGGTGCTGCCGACGTAGAGAGTGCCGTCTGAGCATTCGAGGATGTAGAGGAATCCGGGCATGGGACGACTGTCGAGGATGGCTGCGACGAATCAGCCAAGGTTTCCACAGCCGACGGTGAGCGGCGAGAGTTTCCACAGGTGCCGTGTGGGGTGAGTTCCGGCGTTTGGGTCACCAGGTGGCTTCGACTCGGCGCCTCGCTTCGCTCGGTGCCGGCTCAACCAGCAGTGGGTGGCGGCGAGCTCAACCAGTGGGTGTCACCAGGTGGTTTCGACTCGGCGCCTCGCTGCGCTCGGTGCCGGCTCAACCAGCGGGGGGGGCTGGCTGCCGGCTCAACCAGCGGGGGGCTGGCTGCCAGCTCAACCAGCGGGGGGGCTGGCTGCCAGCTCAACCAGCGGAGGGGAACCGGCTCAACCAGCGCGTGAAGTGTTGGACACCGGCGTGATCGGGAGGCGGAGCGCGCCGGGTGCGTGCGCCGGCACGGTCGGGTGATGGGGCTCGACCGGCTCGACCGGCCGGTACGACGCGCCGAGTTCGGGTCGTGGGTCGGCCTCGCCGGCATTCGGCCACATCGCCAGCGCGCGTTCGGCCTGCGCGGTGATCGTCAGTGACGGGTTGACACCGAGGTTGGCGGAGACGGTCGCACCGTCGACGACGTGCAGGCCCGGGTGGTTGAACACTCGGTGGTACGGATCCACCACACCGTCCTGCGCCGACCGCCCGATCGAACAACCGCCCAGGAAGTGCGCGGTCATCGGGATGTTCAGCAGGTCGACGATGGAACCGCCCGCGTCGCCGTCGATCTCGCGCGCGACGGCGCGCACCGCGTCGTGCCCTTCCGGAATCCATGTCGGCGGCGGATCGCCCGCACCCTGCCTACTGCGCAGCATCGGGCCGAATCGGCCTCGGCGGGAGAACAGTTCGAGGGAGTTGTCGGCCGTCTGCATGACGAGCGCGATGATCGTGCGCTCCGACCAGCGGTGGACGGAGAGGCCACGAAGTGTGATCAGCGGATGGCGGACCATCTCGACGAGTGCCTGCAACGGGCGCGGCAGGCGTCCGTCGCCGTCGACGAGGATGGCCTGCAGCAGGCCGATCAGGTTGCTGCCCTTGCCGTATCGCACCGGCTCGATGTGGGTGTGCGCATTGGGATGGAACGACGACGTGATCGCCACACCCTCGGTGTAGTCGGTCTCGAGGTCGCGGGCGGTGGCGGCCAGGACCGCCTCGGAGTTGGTGCGGACCACCTTGCCCAGGCGAGACGACAGCCCGGGCAGGTGGCCGCCCTGCTGCATGTTCAGCAGCAGCTTGTTGGTGCCGTAGGTGCCTGCGGCGAACACCACGTGATCGGCGGTGAACGTGCGGCGTCCGCGGCGTGACCAGCGACGGCCCGACCGGTGCGACTCCACGACGTAACCACCGCGCGAACGCGGCCGGACGGTGTCGACGGTCGTCATCGGGATGATCTCGGCGCCGGCCTGTTCGGCCAGGTAGAGATAGTTCTTGACGAGGGTGTTCTTCGCTCCCACCGGACATCCCGTCATGCATGCACCGCAATCGGTGCACCCGGTGCGCGCGGGGCCGGCGCCGCCGAAGAACGGGTCGTCGACGGTCTTGCCCGCCTCGCCGAAGAACACGCCGACCGGGGTGTGGACGAAGGTGTCGCCGACACCCATCTCCTCGGCGACCTTGCGGATCACGCGGTCGGCGGGCGTCACCTTCGGATAGGTGGTCACGCCGAGCATGCGCGAGGCCTGGTCGTAGTACGGGTCTAGCTCGGACGCCCAGTCGGTGATCGACCCCCAGTGCGGGTCGTCGAAGAAGGCGGGCAGCGGCCGGTACAGGGTGTTCGCGTAGTTCAGCGATCCGCCGCCGACGCCGGCGCCGGCCATGACGAGGACGTCGCGCAGCAGATGCATGCGCTGCACACCGAACAGTCCGAGCGCGGGCGCCCACACATAGTCCTTGAGGCGCCAACTCGTCTTGGGCAGATCGCCGTCGGTGAAACGGCGTCCGGACTCGACGACGGCGACCCGGTAACCCTTCTCGGTGAGTCGCAGGGCCGCAACCGAACCGCCGAAACCGGAGCCGATGACGATCGCGTCGTAGTGGTCAGGGGTGGAACTCACGGTGCGACGGTCCTCTCGGTGTCGGTCTCGGTGGCGCTGTGCACGGATGCGGCGGCGGGGATTGCATCGTCGAACCGGTGGTCGGCGGGGTCGAACGACGACATCATCCGACGGAAGTCGCTCGTGAACTTCGGCCACATCACCGAGTTGCGTCCGGTGGAGTCGAGGTACCAGCTCGAGCATCCGCCCGAATTCCACACCGTGCGTTCGAGTTCGGGGTCGAGGTCGGAGTTGTAGCGATCCTGGGCGGCTTCGGTGACCTCGACCGCCGAACGGCCGCTGCGGGACAGTTCGGCGAGTGCCTTGCTCATGTAGTACGCCTGCGGTTCCAGCATCAGCACGATCGAGCTGTGGCCCAGGTTGGTGTTGGGGCCGTACAGGAAGAACAGGTTGGGGAAGCCGTGGATCTCGACCCCGCGGTAGGCGCGGGGCGAACCGGCCCACGCCTGGGCGAGGGTGCGGCCGTCGCGTCCGGTGATCGCCGACGCGATCGGCGGTTCGGTGGGGGTGAACCCGGTTGCGAACACGACTGTGTCGACCTCGTGTTCGCGGCCCTGGTCGTCGACGGCGCCACGCGCGGTGAGGCGGGTGATCGCGCCGGTCACGGTGGCGTTGTCGCGCTGGAGCGCGGGAAACCACTTGTTGGTCAACAGCATCCGCTTGCAACCGATGGTGTAGTCGGGGGTGAGCCGACGACGTAGGGCGCGGTCGCGGACCTGGACGCGCAGCTGTGCCAGGGCGATGGTCTTCGCGATCGGGAGCAGCTTGGGATTGCGGGCCATCATGAGCACGTAGGCCTCGCGATAGGTCCACACCATCCTCCGGACGAGCCGGTGGACTCCGGGAACGCGACGATAGAGCGCGCGCTCGAGCGTGCCGATGTTGCGGTCCAGACGCGGCACCACCCAGGCGGGAGTGCGCTGGAAGACCGTCAGATGTCCTACCTCGTCGACGATCTCGGGCACGATCTGGATCGCCGACGCGCCGGTGCCGACGATCGCGACGCGGCGGCCGCGCAGGTCGTGGGAGTGGTCCCATTGCGCGGAGTGGAACATCGTGCCGGTGAACTCATCGGCGCCGGCGACGGCCGGCAGTCCCGGTTCCGAGAGGGCGCCGGGTGCGGCGACCAGGTAGCGGCACCGGATCTCGCCGTCGGTCGTCGACACGACCCACTCCTGTTCGCCGCCGTCCCACCGTGCCGACGTCAGGCCACAGTTGTAGCGGACCTGATCGGCGAAACCGGCTGCGACCGAACGCAGATAGCGGTGGATCTCGTGGCGTCGACCGTAGGTGTTGGACCAGTCCGGGTTCGGCGCGAAGGACAGGGAGTACAGCGACGTCGGGACATCGCACGCCGCTCCCGGGTAATCGTTCTCCCGCCAGACGCCGCCTGCGCCGTCGGCGCGTTCGATGGCCAGGGTCTGCAGTTGCGGATGATCTGTGCGGAGCCTGTGCAGGGCCGCGAGTCCGCCGAACCCGACGCCGACGACGAGGACGTCGACGCGTCGGGGCAGCGTGTTCTCGTGCAGGGGAGCGAGACTGGTGTCAGTCATGGGTCAGCAGTTCCTTCCAGACGGGCAGGAGATCGTCGAGCAGGGCGCGGTCGGCGTCAGGGGAGCGCAAGATGCGCGACACGGCCAGACCACGTGCGAGTTCGATGGAGAGTTCGAGTTCGGCGGCGGTGTAGCGGTCACCGAACAATTCGGCACACCCCACGGCGAGCGCGTCGGACACCTGCTGTTCGAGCGGGATGATCGCGGTCCGCAAGCCGACGTCGCACCGGGCGGCGACCCACAACTCGAGCGCGGCGTCGAACAGTGGCCCGCTGAACGCCTCGATGAGGATTTCCAGACCCTCGTCACCGGTGCGGGGCCGCGACAGGATCTCTGCCAGCCGGCGTTCGACGAGGTGTCCGACGGCGGCGACCACGAGCGATTCCCGGGTGGGGAAGTGGTGCAGCAGGGCCCCGCGGGAGACGCCGGCCCGCCGGTTCACCTCCTGCGTGGTGGTGGCCGCGTAACCGACGTCGACGAGGGCGTCGACGGTCGCGTCGAGGATCAGCGCACGCGTTGTCGCGGTGCGCTCGGCCTGGGTGCGTCGACGCGGGGTTCGGGTGGGCTCGGTCACATCGGCGACGATAGCACAAACAGTCCGGACTGCTTGTAAGTTTCGTTGACTCGGCGCCCTGGGGACGAACGATCCGCCCGGTACGGGGTGGCCGGGCGGATCGCTGAACGGGAGAAACGGTGCGTCAGTGCATGTGGCTTCCGCCGTTGATGTCGATGGTGGTGCCGGTGAGATAGGCGGCGTCCTGGGAGCTCAGGAAGGTGATGACCGACGCCACCTCTCGGGTGGTGGCCACGCGTCCGAGCGGGATGCTCGCGGCGATCGCCGCCTCCTGTTCGGCGGTGCTGCCGACCCGGATCGCGGTGTCGGCGGCGCCGGGCGCGACGGCGTTGACGGTCACTCCGCAATCGCCGAGCTCGCGCGCGAGACTCTTGGTGAAGCCGAGGACGGCGGCCTTGGCCGACGAGTAGGGAACCTTGCCGAAGACGCCGCCGCCGCGCTCGGCGGACACTGACGACATGTTGACGATGCGACCCCAGCCGTTGTCGATCATGTCCGGCAGGAACGCCTTCGTGACGAGATAGGTGCCGGTCGCGTTGACCGCCATCACCCTGTTCCACAGGTCGAGGGTGGTCTCGAGGAAGGGGACCGGCGAGGTGATGCCGGCGATGTTGGCGAGTGCGCCGACCGCGGGCAGTGCGCCCGAGGCGACCTCGGCCGCGATGGCCGTGTGGGCCCGAGTGGCCGAGGACTCGTCGGCGACATCGATGGCGGTGCCGAACGCGGGAACGTCATAGGCGTTCCCGATCTCGGCGGCGACCTTGGCCGATGCCTCGCCGTCGAGGTCGAGAACGACGACGGCCCAACCGTCCTCGGCGTAGCGCGCGGCTGTTGCCCGGCCCAGGCCGGTCTCGGATGCGGCGCCGGTGACGATGGCGGTGCGTTGGGTGCTCATGGTGGATCTCCTTGCTGTGAAAGACGTTCAGGTACTGACGGAGTCGAGGTTCAGGAGCGATTCGATGGTGTCGGCGGCCGCCGCCGCGGCTGACGCACGATCGGCGTCGTCGACGTCGTGTGTCTCGAGCTCCAAGGTGAGATGACCGTCGAAGGCATTGCGCTGCAATGCGATCAGGCCCTGGGCGAAGTCGACGACGCCACGCCCGATGCTGAGGTTGATGTCGCCGGGAGTGGCGTCGCGGAGATGGACGTGGGCGATGCCCCGACCGAGGGCGTCGATCGTCTCGGCAAGGTCGGCCCCGGCGGCGACGACGTGGCTGAAGTCGATGACGTGCCGAACCGTGCTGCCCTCCAGGCGCGCGGCCAGTGCCAGCGCGCGTTCGGCGGTACAGCACAAGCGGTGAACGTGGAGTGACTCGGTCCACAGTTCGACGCCGTAGGTCGAGGCGGCTGCGGCTGCCTCGACCAGCCGGTCGGCGACCCGATCGAGGTCGGCGCCCAGCGTCTCGACCGGGTCATGGGAGAGCGCGCCGTTCGGGAGTACCACGGCGGTCGCCCGCACATCGGTCGCCAGCGCCAGCAGGTTGTCCAGGTGCACGCGAGCGGCGTCGAGTTCGGCGCGGGTGGCGGGCCGGTTCAGATCGCCGATGTCGGCGTTGATCGAGCGAACCGCCAGTCCGCTGTTCCGAACCGCGGTGACGACCCGGCATCGGGACCGGCCGTCGAGCCGGAGCGGGACGTGTTCGCACACCGCCGGTAGTGAACCCAGGTCGACCTCGCGAAAACCCAGCTCGGCGATGGTGCCGAGGGCACGGTCGAGATCGAGTCGACGAAACGTGATCGTCGAGCAGCCGAGTCGCGGATGGCGCATCGCCCACCTCCTTGTCGTGATGCAGCACACATTAGGGGTCGACGAACTAACAGTCAACCGGCAACCGTTGACTGTTGTCAATGAAAGTGCGACGGGTCACACTCGTGGTTGTTGAGGCCCAACGCTCACTGAGAAACTTGACCCACTATTCGAAGGAGGGGTGTGCGATGACGACAGCGGCACTCCAGATGCGCGGCCCGATCGAGGGCACGCCGGATGCAAAACGCGTTGCCGTCGGCTCCTCGGTCGGCGCCGTGATCGAGACCTACGACTTCATCGGCTTCGGTACGGCTGCGGCCCTGTACTTCGGCACCGCGTTCTTTCCCGGACAGAGTTCGGTGGCCGGCACTCTCGCCGCGTTCGCGACGCTCGGCGTGGGATTCGCCGCCCGGCCGATCGGCGGCATCATCGGCGGACACCTCGGTGACCGGGTCGGCCGCAAACCGGTCCTGGTCGCCTCGCTGATCGTGATGGGCCTGGCGACCTTCGTCATCGGCCTGCTCCCGACCTACGCCCAGGTGGGCGTGATCGCGCCGATCCTCCTGGTCATCGTGCGTATCGTGCAGGGGCTCGCCTTCGGGGCGGAGTGGGGTGGCGCGATCTTGATGAGCTACGAGCACGCGCCGTGGCGGTCGAAAGGGAGATACACCGGCATCGTGCAGGCCGGGTTCCCGGTAGGGCTGCTGCTGGCCAACCTGGTGTTCCTCGGCAGCGTCCACCTCGGCGGCGACTGGGCGTGGCGGGTGCCGTTCCTGGCCAGCATCGTGCTGGTCGCGGTCGGACTGATCATCCGCGCGAAGGTCCCCGAGTCCCCGGTCTTCGACGAGGTCAAGGAGTCGGGCCGGGTCGAGAAGTCACCGGTGATGGAGTCGATCAAGCACGACTGGCGAGACATCCTGCGCGGCATCGGACTTCGCATCGCCGAGACCGCCGGTTACGCCGTGTCGATCACCTACATGATCTCGTACCTGCACAGTGAGGAACTCGCCACCAAGAGCGAGACCCTGACGGCGCTCTGCATCGCGTCCGCGATCGGAGTGGCCGCCACCGTCGGATGGGCCACGCTCACCGACAAGGTCGGCCGGCGCCCGGTCTACATCGGTGTGTGCGCCTTCGCCGTACTCTTCGCGATCCCCATGTTCCTGCTGGTCAATACGGGCATGATCCTGTTCATCGCCGCGACGATCATCCTGTCCTATGCCGTCTGCCAGAACGCCTTGGCAGGTGCGCAGGGCGCGTGGTTCCCCGAGTTGTTCGACGCCGCGCGCCGCGCTTCGGGGGCCTCTCTCGCTTATCAGATCTCGGCCATGGTCTCCGGCTTCACGCCGTTCATCACGACCCTGCTGTTCATCTGGCTCGGCTGGGTCGGACCGGCCCTGCTGTTCGCCGCCTACGCCGCGATCGGCCTCGTCGCCGCACTGTTGACCCGCGAGACGTGGGGCCCCGCAGAGCGTCGCATGGTCGCCGACGCACAGCGTGATGCCGCCGAGCACGACCTCGTCGCCGAACGCCCATTCGTATCCAATCCCACCAAGGAACTGCTGTGACTCTCACCTCCACCACCGTCGCCGAGGCCGGCACCACCGATCGGTTGTCCGCCGTCACCGACTTCGCCTACCGGATGCGCCACCATGTCATCGACATGGGCGAGGTCCAGGGCCAGGGATATGTCGGCCAGGCGCTCGGTGCCGCCGACATCTTCGCCACCGTCTACGCCGGCCGACTCCGTCACCGTGCCGACGACCCGGAATGGCCTGAACGCGACCGCTTCCTGCTGTCGACGGGGCACTACGCCATCGGTCTCTACGCGGCGCTGGCAGCAGCGGGCATCATCGAGACCGAGGAACTGCTCACCTACGCGGCCGACGACTCCCGGCTTCCCATGTCCGGGATGGCCTCGTACACACCGGGAATGGAGATCTCCGGCGGCTCACTGGGCCACGGACTGACCGTCGCGGTCGGGATGGCCCTCGGACTGCGCCATCAGGGTTCGGGCTCCCGGGTCTTCAACTTCCTGTCCGACGGCGAACTCGACGAGGGCTCGACGTGGGAGGCTGCCATGGGGGCGCATCACCATCAACTGGGCAACCTGATCGCGATGGTCGACATGAACGCACTGCAGGCCGACGGCCCGACGGCCGGGATCCTGAACATCGAACCGGTCGAGCAGAAGTGGGAGGCCGCCGGCTGGTACGTGCGGCGGGTCGACGGCAACGATCCGGCAGCGCTCCTCGAGGCCTTCGACGACGTGACCTCCCGGGCCACCCCGCGGGGGATACCGTCGATCGTCATCTGCGACACCAGAGTCGGCTACGGCGCGACGATCCTCGAGGAACGCGAGAAGGCGCACTTCATGCGGATCGAGGACCACGAGTGGCAGATCTGCCGCGACCAGCTCACCGAACGTTTCACATCGAACAGTACGAAGGCTTGACATGACCACCACCGCACCGAAACTCAAGACGTCGGCGATGATCGCCTCGTTCGTCGACCCCGGTCAGCGAACCGTGGCAGCGCCGTTCGGCCACGCACTCGTTCGTGCCGCGGAGGCCGATCCGCGGATCGTCGGCCTCAGCGCCGACCTCGCGAAGTACACGGACATGCACATCCTCGCGCAGGCGATGCCCGACCGATTCTTCCAGATGGGTATGGCCGAGCAGCTGCTGTTCGGTGCCGCGGCCGGTATGGCCGAGACCGGCCTGATCCCGTTCGCGTCGACCTACTCGGTCTTCGCCGCGCGCCGCGCCTACGACTTCCTGTGCCTCGACATCGCCGAGCCGAACCTGAACGTCAACATCGTCGGCGGGTTGCCCGGCCTCACCACCGGTTACGGCCCGAGCCACCAGGCCACCGAGGACATGGCGATCTTCCGCGGCATGCCGAACCTCACCATCGTCGACCCCTGCGACTCGGTCGACCTGGAACAGGCCGTACCGCAACTCGCGGCGGCGCCCGGGCCGTCGTACCTGCGCCTGCTGCGCGGCAAGGTGGCCACCGTTCTCGACGAGTACGACTACACCTTCGAACTGGGCAAGGCGAAGGTGCTGCGCCCCGGCAACGACGTCGTGTTCGTCTCCTCCGGTTTGATGACCATGCGTGCGCTGCAGGCCGCCGAGCGGCTCGAGCGGCACAACGTGGACGTGAGCGTCGTCCACACGCCGACCATCAAACCGTTCGACTCGGCCACTGTCCTCGCGGAACTGGCGAAGGGGCGACGCGCCTACACCCTGGAGAACCACACGCGGGTGGGGGGACTGTTCGAGACCGTGGCCGCGGCCGTCGTCGAACGCGGACTCGGTGTCCAGGTCGGTGCCATCGCGCTGCCCGACGAGTTCCTCGCCGCCGGCGCGCTGCCGACCCTGCACCATCGGTACGGACTGTCCACCGACAGCATCGAGTCCCGAGTCCTCGCCGAACTCTGACCGGCGGCTGCCATGCGCCCTTCTGGACATGCCGTGCACGTAGACTCTTGTCAACAAACAGCAGTCAACATCGTTGGTGTCGACAGGAGGACGGGCATGGCGGACCAGAAGGGCGCGCTGCTGGGTCTGCAGCGGACAAACCTGCGTGAGCAGGCCGTCGCGGCCCTGCGTACCGCCATCACCAGCGGTGAGCTCCGCCCTCGCAGTGCGCTCGTCGAAACCGAGTTGTCCGAACGTCTGGGTATCAGCCGCGGAACGCTGCGCGAGGCATTGCGTCAGCTGCAACAGGAGGGCCTCGTGGTGTCGGGCGCGCGTGGCCGGCTCTCGGTGCGCAGCCTCGATCAGAAGGAGGTCCGCGACATCTTCGCCGTGCGCGGTGCCCTCGAATCCCTCGCCGCATCCGAACTCGCCGCGCAGCCCGAACGAGACGGCCATGTCGCCGAGCTGAGGGACACCCTGTCGCGGATGGAGAGCGCCGGCACCGAACGGCTCGACGATCGCATCGAAGCCGATCTCGACTTCCACCGCGCGTTGTGTCGCCTCACCGGCAACGACACACTCGTGCACTCGTGGACCTCCCTCGAGGGTTCGATCCGCATGTCGATCATGTACGCCGGCACCGATCGTGCCGTGGGCAACATGGACGTGGCCCGTCACGCCGTCATCATCGACGCCATTGCCGCCGGGGACCCGGGCGGAGCGCGGGACGCTGTTGTCGCACATCTGAACTGGGCTGCCGACAACCTCATCTCGACTGCGATCTGATGCGCAATCACGTCCCCGCGTAAGTTGGACGCCATGCGATTCGGACTCTTCATTCCCCAGGGCTGGCGTCTCGATCTCGTGGGTGTGGAACCCGCGGACCAGTGGGGGGTGATGTCGTCGGTTGCCGACCGCGCCGAGTCGGGCGGATGGGACTCGGTGTGGGTCTACGACCATTTCCACACCGTGCCGCTGCCGACCGACGAGGCCACCCACGAGGCGTGGACCCTGGTGGCGGCGCTCGCCGCCACCACCAGTCGGGTCGAGATCGGGCAGATGTGCACCGCGATGAGTTATCGCAACCCGATGTACCTGGCCAAGGTCGCGGCCACCGCCGACCTGATCTCCGGCGGTCGCGTGCAGATGGGCATCGGTGGCGGGTGGTACGAACACGAGTGGCGGGCATACGGTTACGGATTCCCGTCGGCGGGTGAGCGCCTCGCGCGACTCGACGAGGGCGTGCAGATCATGAAGCAGGCCTGGGAGACCGGACGGGCGACCCTCGACGGCAAGCACTACACCGTCGACGACGCCATCTGCGCCCCGCAGCCCACGGCCGGACGGTTGCCGCTGTGGATCGCCGGCGGTGGGGAGAAGAAGACCCTGCGGATCGCGGCGCAGTACGCCGACTACACCAACTTCGACGGCACCCCGGAAGGGTTCTCGCACAAATCGGAGGTGCTGAAACAGCACTGTGCCGATCTCGGACGCGACTTCGAGTCGATCACCCGGTCGGCCAACTACAACGTCATGCTCGGTGAGACCGAGGCCGACGTGGAGCGCAAACTCGCCGACCTCGAAGCCCGGCTGAGCAAGACCGTCGGACCCGACGCCGCCGCCGGCAGTCTCGGAGCATTCCGGGGTATGCCCGCGGTCGGCACACCCGAACAGGTCGCGGAGAACCTGCGGGGCCTCGCCGACGCCGGTATGGCATACGGGATCTGCTACTTCCCGAACATCGCCGTCGACCGCGAGGATCTCGAACTGTTCGAGGAGCGGGTCATCCCGGCGTTGCGCTGAGCGTCTCGCACCTCAGCCGGCAGTCAGAGTCGGCGTAGCCGCTCGGCGGCCTCCGCGATCACGTCGTCGCGTTTGGCGAAGGCGAATCGGAGCAGATGGTGCCAGGGCTCGCGGTCGTCGGTGAACACACTCACCGGCACCGCGGCGACGCCGGTGCGTTCGGGTAGCGATCGGCAGAATTCGATGCCGTCGTCGACGCCGAGCGGCCGTGGGTCGGCGCAGACGAAATACGTTGCCTCGCTCCGGTGTACCGCGAAACCCGCATCGGTCAGGGCGGTCGAGATCAGGTCGCGTTTGGCCTGCAGCGACAGGGCGGACTCGCGTACCCAACCCATTTCGTGGTCCAGGGCGTGCGCCACCGCGGGCTGGAACGGTCCGGAGCCGACGTAGGACATGTACTGCTTGGCCGTTCGTGCCGCGGCGACGAGCTCGGGCGGTCCGCTCACCCAGCCGACCTTCCAGCCGGTGCAGTTGAAGGTCTTCGCGGCGCTGGAGATCCGCAGCGTGCGTTCACGCATGCCCGGCAGCGTCGCCAGCGGGGTGTGGGTCCGTCCGTCGAAGACGAGGTGTTCGTAGACCTCGTCGGTGACGGCAACCACGTCGTGTTCGACGCACAGCCGGGCGATCTCGGCGAGATCGTCGGGCGACAGGACGGTGCCCGTCGGGTTGTGCGGGCTGTTCACCAGCACCATCGACGTCTTCGGCCCGAAGGCCGCGGCGAGACGATCCCGATCCAGGCGGAAACCGTCGCCGTCGGGGACCAGCGGTACGACGCGCCGCACACCCCCGGCCATCGCGACGGTGGCGGCGTAGGCGTCGTAGTACGGCTCGATCATGATGACCTCGTCGCCCGGTTCCACCAGCCCGACGACGGCGCCCGCGATCGCCTCGGTGGCCCCGACGGCGATCAGCACCTCGCGGTCCGGGTCGTAGTCCAGGCCGTACAGGTCGTGTTGCTGCCGCGCGACGGCGTCACGCAACTCCGGCACCCCGATCCCCGGCGGATACTGATTGCGCCCGTCGGTGATGGCCTTCCGTGCGGCGTCGAGCATCGACGCCGGCCCGTCGGTGTCCGGGAAGCCCTGTCCGAGGTTCACGGCGTCGTGCGCGACCGCCAGCGCCGACATCTCGGCGAAGATCGTCGTGGCGAACGGACGCAGGCGGCGGGTTGTCCTGTCCTCGAATGACATGGATCCCACAGTGGCACAGGTGCACTCTGCGAGGACACCGGACCTGTCCCGAACTGCGGGTTCGACGGGGTCGCGGTGGGTGCTGCCGGAGTGACAGACTGACCCCAGTCGCCGACGGATGAGGAGGAGCGATGCCGCGCAATCCCGGCGAGCACTTCGCCGGCTACACCATCATCCGACTCGTCGGCCGCGGCGGGATGGGCGAGATCTATCTCGCGAGACACCCGCATCTGCCACGCAACGAGGCGCTGAAAGTCCTGCCCGCCGATCTCAGCCGTGACCCGATGTACCGGCAGCGCTTCGTCAAAGAAGCCGAGCACGCCTCGAGTGTCGTGCACCCGGCGATCGTGACGATCTTCAACTCCGGCGAGTACGACGGCCACCTGTGGATCGCGATGGAGTACATCGACGGAATCGATGCACTCAAGTTGCTCCGGCAGAACCCGCAGGGGCTCGACACCCCGACGGTGATCGCCATCGTGCGTGCCGTCGGCGCGGCGCTGGACCGCGCGCACGCAACCGGACTCCTGCACCGCGACGTCAAGCCGGCCAACATCCTGCTCCAGGGCGTGGGTGGCCCGGAGCCGCGAGTGTTGCTCGCGGACTTCGGGATCGCCAAATCCGAACAGGACGTCAGTCACCTCACCTCGACCAACGTCTTCCTCGGCACCGTCGCCTACGCGGCCCCCGAGCAGCTGCTCGGCGATCCGGTGGACCCGCGGGCGGACCAGTACGCCCTCGCCGCCACCGTCTTCGAACTGCTGACCGGCCGGCCGCCATTCCAGGGTGCGAGCACCGCGTCGATCATCGCCCATCACCTGCAGTCGATGCCGCCGCGCCCGTCGACCCTGCGCCCGGGCATCTCGGGCAGCGTCGACGCGGTGTTCGGTCGCGCGCTCGCGAAGGAGCCCGACCGCCGCTACGGGTCCTGCCGCGAGTTCGCCGCGGACCTCGAACGCGCGCTCACGGCACCGCAGCTGTCCAAGGAGCCGACGGTGCGTGCACCGGCGCGCGTGCCACCGCCGGTGCCGGTTCCGGGACCGCCGGCGAGCCATCCACCTGGACCGCAACCGTATTCGAACCATCTCCCGCCGCCCGGTACGTATCCCGGCGGGTATCCCTCGCAGGCCGGCTTCGCGCCGCCCCCGCCGAAGAAGCGGTCCGGGCTGCTGATCGCCCTGGGCTCGCTCGCGGCGATCCTCGTCCTCGCGATCGCCGCCGGGGTCGTGTACGTCGCGACGCAGGTGTCGAGCGCGCCGTCCGCGGGCGGCACCTCGACGTCGCGATCCACCACGGCCGCCGGGCCGGAGACCACCACCTCCGCTGCGGGCACCTCGGCGCCCCGCACGCCCGACGCCTCGACCTCGGCGGTCAACGGGCCAGGCGACGTGCAGGTCGGTGAATGCATCGGCATCGCCACCGATTCCGGGTCGGCGACGAGTGTGAACGCCTCGAAGGTCGACTGCGATTCAGCCGGTCTCAACTTCTACACCGCGTCGAAGATCGCCTCGTCGACGTCATGCGCGAGCCCGCAGAATTCGACGCTCACCTTCCCGGACAGCACCGACAAGCTCTGTCTCACACCGAATTTCTACGAGGACCTCTGTTATCTGGTGCCGCTCTCGGGTGGTTCCCTCGCCGACTATCGGGAAGCCCCGTGCGCGAGCGCCGCGACGGCGCAGACGGTCCTCGCCCGTGTCACCACGCGCTCGGACGCCTCGGTGACCTGCTCCGGCGACGAGACCAAATGGGTCTTCTACGAGCCGGAGTCGATCGGGTACTGCCTCGTCGAGACGTGAGGAGCGGGGGGCTCAGTCCGCGGACGTCGTGTCACCGATCGTCGGGCCGAGGAGGTCGTCGGCGTCGGTGATGCGGTAGGCGTAACCCTGCTCGGCGAGGAACCGCTGGCGGTGGGCCGCGTAGTCGGCGTCGAGGGTGTCGCGGGAGACCACGGAGTAGAAGTGCGCCTGTCCGCCATCGCGTTTCGGACGCAGCAGCCGGCCGAGGCGCTGTGCCTCTTCCTGACGTGAGCCGAAGGTCCCCGACACCTGCACCGCGACCGACGCCTCGGGGAGGTCGATGGAGAAGTTCGCCACCTTCGACACCACGAGGGTCTGCAACTCGCCGGAACGGAACCGGTCGAACAGCACCTCGCGTTCCTTGTTCTTGGTCGAACCCTGGATCACCGGAGAGTCGAGCTCGCGACCGAGCTCTTCCAACTGATCGATGTAGGCACCGATGATCAGGGTCTGCTGGCCCTGGTGCTTGTCGAGGATCGCCTTGACCACGTTGACCTTGGTGTGGGCCGTCGAGCAGAGCTTGTACTTCTCCTCGGGCTCGGCGACCGCGTACTGCAGACGCTCCTCGTCGGTCAGGGTCACGCGCACCTCGACGCAGTCGGCCGGGGCGATCCAGCCCTGCGCCTCGATGTCCTTCCACGGTGCGTCGTAGCGCTTGGGACCGATGAGGCTGAAGACGTCGCCCTCACGGCCGTCCTCGCGGACCAGGGTCGCGGTGAGACCGAGTCGACGGCGCGACTGCAGGTCGGCCGTCATCCGGAAGACGGGAGCGGGGAGCAGGTGGACCTCGTCGTAGATGATCAGGCCCCAGTCGCGCGAATCGAACAGGTCGAGATTGCGGTACTCGCCCTTCGACTTCCGCGTCATCACCTGATACGTCGCGATCGTGACCGGTCGGATTTCCTTGCGCTCGCCCGAGTACTCGCCGATCTCTTCCTCGGTGAGCGTCGTCCGCGCGATCAGTTCGCGTTTCCACTGCCGCCCGGCGACCGTGTTGGTCACCAGGATCAGCGTCGTCGCGCCGGCCTTGGCCATCGCCGCGGCGCCGACCATCGTCTTGCCCGCCCCGCAGGGGAGAACCACCACGCCGGAGCCGCCGGCCCAGAACGAGTCGGCAGCCATCTCCTGGTAATCGCGCAGTTGCCAGTCGTCCTGGGCGAGCTCGATGGCGTGCGCCTCGCCGTCGACGTACCCGGCCAGGTCCTCGGCGGGCCACCCCACCTTCAGCAGCACCTGCTTGAGGCGACCACGCTCCGACGGATGCACGATGACGGTGTCGTCGTCGATGCGCGCGCCCAGCATCGGTGCCACCTTCTTGTTGCGCATCACCTCGATCAGGACAGCCTGGTCGAAGCTGACGAGGGTGAGGCCGTGCGCCGGGTGCTTCACCAGCTGGAGCCGGCCGAACCGCCCCATGGTGTCCACGACGTCCATCAGCAGCGGCTGGGGCACCGCGTAGCGCGAGTACGTCACGAGGGCGTCGACGACCTGTTCGGCGTCGTGACCTGCGGCGCGGGCGTTCCACAGCGCGAGCGGGGTGACCCGGTAGGTGTGGACGTGCTCGGGGGCACGTTCGAGTTCGGCAAAGGGTGCGATCGCCGCGCGGGCCGCCGCGGCGTCGGGGTGATCCACCTCGAGCAGCAGCGTCTTGTCGGATTGCACGATCAGGGGTCCGTCGGTCACCCGGTCCATTGTCCAGAAAGCACCGACGGTTGTCAGCGACGGGGCACGATGTGGGTCAGAACACGGGGATTCCGAGCTTGCGTCGAATCCGCAGGTCCACCAGGTTGAGCCGGAAGATCCCGCGCAGCACGGGCGCCACCAGGGGGTCCACGAGACGGAATCCGGCGAGCGCCCGCTGGTACCGGCGCTCGTCGCGTTCGGTCCACCGCCACCGCATCATCTCGCGGAACTCCGGCGGGAGACCGGCCTTGATCGCGTAGGCGAGCGACGATCCGAGCGTGATGTGAGCGAGCGTGCCGAGCGGGCCCACGCGGTACTCCAGGAACGACAGGTCGGCGAGGCTGCGCAGCTCGTCCCGGACCGGGTCGTCGATCCGCAGCGAGGCCAGTTCGGCGTTCCAGTAGACGAGGAGGTCGTCGTAGGTCGCCGGCCATCTCTCGCGGGGCACGTTGAGTGCGGTGCCCAGCGGGTGCGCCTGGGTGAGCACCATCTCCTTCTCCTCGGCACTCAAGGGGCCGTAGAGCAGTTCGTACTGGTCGATGAAGTATTTGAGCAGGCACACCGCGACCCACAGCTGCAGACGCGAGTCGTTCCCGCTGTAGCGCACGGGACTCGTCGCGGTCGAGTACACCTGGTCGTGGACGCGACCGACGGCGTCGTGGATGTAGGCCTTGTCGTCGTCGGTGCCCATCAGTGCGACGGCGAGGAACGTCCCGGTGGTCCGCCCGCGTTTGATGGGCCGCTTGATCGCGTTGCCCGACGGCACCCGGCTCTCGTGGACGCCGTAACCGACCTTCGGGTTGGCCAGCTGCATGATCACGTTGGCGCCGGCGAGCGATGGCCCGATGGCGGTGACCAGATCGGCCGGTCGCGTCACCCGGGGACGCTTGCGCGAGGGTTTCATCCGGGTGACGAGGTCGTGCTGATAGGTGTCGGCGACAGAGCCGTCGAGATGGTCACCTGCGGGGAGGTCGCGTGCCGCGGTCATACCCGAGCTTACCAAGGATGAGACGTCTGTCACAGGACGTCTCTATCGGCCGGATTCAGGCGTCGAGGAGCTCGACACTGGTGAGCCGGTGCAGCGAGAATCGCTGCTCGTCGTCGCTGCCCTCCTCGACGGCCACCAGCTGGCCCGCGCCGAGGATCTTCGGCGTCACCACGTGCCGGCTCGCCGAACCCTGCGCGTCGACGTACCCCACGCGCAGCCTGCGGTTGGCGCGCAGGGCGAGCTGTATGAGCGCGGTGGCGGATTCGCCCCCGCCCGTGGCCCGGACCGGGGTCGTCGAGGCCGCGCCGCGAACCGGGGTCGCCGCCGCCGCGCGGTCGGTCGAGCGGATGCGGGTGACCACCGACCGCAGCTGCGCCTCCGACGGCGCGTTGCGTCGCGGTTGGCTCTGACGCCGCGCCCGCGACACCGTGACCCGGCTGCCCCGCTCGCGCAGATCGACCAGGGCGCCCGACGAATCCTCGCCTGCCGGAGCGAATCCCGCCGCCCGCAACTGGTCGATGACGTCACGGACCTCCGACGGCGAGACCGCCACCGTCGGCGCCAGTGCGCGTAGAGCGAGTGGCTCGGCGGCCGCACTGCGCAACACCGCGGCCAGCACCGTCGGATCCTCGCAACGGATGAACGCCGACGCCACGCCCACGCGCAACTGGCCGTGTCTGCGGGCGACGTCCTCGATGAGATACGTGAGCGACTGTGGCACCGGGGTTCTCGAGTGCGTCGTGAACATCGACAGCAGTTCGTTGCTGCTGCGGCCCGCGTCCAGGGCCCGGCGCACGCTCTCCGGCGAGACCCGGTAGACCGACGCCGCACCGCCGGACTCGAGGTCGGCGACGAGCTCGACCTGTTCGGCGAGTTCCGACGTCATCGGGCCGGGGACGGTCAACGTCAGATCGGCCTGCGTCAGGAAGTGGTCCACCGGCTCGGGCAGAGCCTTGCGCATCGCGGCGAGCACCGCGGCATCGACGTCGGCGGGGTCGGAGTCCGGCGATTCCTCGACGGTGTACGCGCGGCCGACCGTGGTCAGGGCATCGTGCGCGACAAGGCCCAACTCCCTTGCCTCACGCAGTGTCTCACCGACGACGCGGCGACTGAAACGGCGGATCTGGCGGGGGCGGTGCCAGTGGAGGTTGGCGAGGACGGTGTCGGCCGGCACGCCCACCGCGGTACCCGCGTGGGCGAGTGTGGACAGGATCAGCTGCCGCTGCACCGGCGCGTAGGCGTCGTGCAGGTCGGCGGCCAGGGTGGGCAGCGCGTTGCCGTCCCGGTCGGGTTCGCCGACCTGCCAGGCTCGGCGCGGCATGTGCATCCACGCATCGGCCAGTGCGAGCCACTGACGCTCCCGCGGCTGGTGCAGCCAGGTGTCGGCGGTGGAGGTGGGCGCGAACGACTGCTCACCGGAATCGTTGGGCGGCGCGGGTTCCGGGAAGCCTGCGTCGATGAGCCGCAGGTAGGCGGCGAGTTCGATCAGGAACGCGACCCGCTGCGTCTCGAGACCGGTCAGCTTTGCCAGGCGTCGCAATTCGCGGACGCCGAGAGCGCCGGAACGCAGCACCGCCGCCGGCGTCGCCCCGAGGATCGTGATCAACTGGGTGAGGTGACGGATGAGCTCGAGTGCCTCGCCGCCGGCCGCAGCGTCGACCGCCTTGGCCCCGAAACGCGGCTTCGCACCGGGATCGTGCAGCGGCGGTGGCGTGAGAACATCGGTGCGCCAAGCGGGTTCGTCACGGAGGACGGCGCCCACCATCGGCGGAAGCTCGACCGTCTGGTCGTCGACGCGGGCCAGCAGTCCCGACGAGATGAGGCGCGCGACCGGGGACTCCGGGTCGGCGTCGGGTGCCGCGTCGCGACTCCGGCCGAGGGCCGGTCCGCGTGCGAGGGTCTGCAGCAGGCCGAGCGGACGCTCGTCGAGACCGGCGATCATCTCGGCGATCTCCTCGCCGGAACGGCCGACGAGAGGTCCGGTGAGATGCCTGCCTTTCCAGGGCATCGCGGATGCGACGTGCTCGCCCGAGTGCAGGGCGGCGTCCTCACCCCAGAGAATCGCGCGGCGCCGGAGGAGATCGATGCGGGCGCGGACGGCGTCGGCATCGGCACGCCCGGACAGGGCCTTGACCACCGTCGCGACCGACGGGCGTCTGGCCTTCCCGATACTGCGGCTGTGGCGGGCGATGATCTCCTCGAGCACCGCGACCGCGAGAACGTCGAGGTCCTCGCCCGCCAGGGACAGCGACGCCGCCGACAACGCCCGCTGGGCGAGCACGCGGGTGCCCGACGGCGTCGGCGAGGCGAGGTCGGGGCGTTCGAGGAGGAGCTCGGTCAGCGCGTCGTCGGAACGCGCGGCCAACTCATCGGCCAGGCCGGTGTGCTGGTCATCCGAACTCATTCGATCGAGCTTACCGGCGGCCTTCGACGGGGCTCAGGCAGCAGGGGGGAGGTCAGACGTCGCCGCGGCGGAGCATCCGCCCGCGGGCGGTCTCGAAGTCCACCTGCTGACCGCGCACCCAGGTTCCCTTGACCACGCCGGCGAGTGCCCGACCGTCGTACGGGCTGACCGGGTTCTTGTGGTGGAGCCGGTTGACGTCGACGATCTGCGCGGATTCCGGCTCGAAGATCGCGAAGTCGGCGTCGCACCCGAGAGCGATGCGACCCTTGGTCGGCAAACCGGCGAGATCCGCCGGCCGCGACGCCATCCACTCGATCACCTGCGGCAGGTCGATGCCGCGCTTCTTGGCCTCCGACCAGATGAGCGACAGTCCGAGCTGCAACGACGCCACTCCACCCCACGCAACCCCGAAGTCGCCGTTCTCGGGATCCTTGAGATCGACGGTCGACGGCGAGTGGTCGGAGACGATGCAGTCGATCGTGCCGTCGAGCAGTCCCTCCCACAGCAGTTCGCGGTTGCCGGCCTCGCGGATCGGCGGGCAGCACTTGAAGGCCGTCGCGCCGTTGGGCACCTCCTCGGCGAGCAGGGTCAGGTAGTGCGGGCAGGTCTCGACGGTGATCTTCACACCGTCGCGCTTCGCGCTGGCGAGCATCGGCAGGGCATCCGAGGACGACAGGTGGAGCACGTGGGCGCGGACCCCGGTCCAGCGTGCGCGCTCGATCACTTCGGCGATCGCGAGATTCTCGGCGCCGCGCGGCCGCGATGCGAGGAATCGCTGGTACTCGTCACCTTCGGGTGACGGTGCCTTGTCGATGGCCCGGGAATCCTCGGCGTGGACGATCATCAGCGAGTCGAACTCGGCGAGCGTGGCCATGTCGGCTTCCATCTCGTCGGCCGTCAGGTGCGGGAACTCGTCCACTCCGGAGTGCAGGAGGAAGCACTTGAACCCGAACACACCCGCGTCGTGCAGGCCGCGCAGGTCTTTCTCGTTGCCGGGGATGGCCCCACCCCAGAAGCCTACGTCGATGTGGGTCTTCCCCTGCGCGGCAGCGCGCTTCTCGGCCAGGGCGTCGACGTTGACCGTCGGCGGGATCGAGTTGAGCGGCATGTCGATGAGGGTGGTGACGCCGCCGGCGGCGGCCGCGCGGGTGGCCGAGTCGAAACCCTCCCACTCGGTGCGGCCGGGCTCGTTGACGTGCACGTGTGTGTCCACCAGCCCAGGGATCATCACCTGATCGTCGGCCAGCTCGACGATCTCGGTGCCCACGAGTCCGCTTCCGAGCGGCTCGATGGCGACGACCCGACCGTCGCGGATCCCGATCTCGCGGGCCACGATGCCGGCCGTGGTCAGCGTCTGCTCACCCCGCACGACCAGGTCGAACGGTGTGTCTGGGAAGGGGGCCGGGGCATCGGGTGCTGCGGTCATGGGGCGGGACTCCTTGCTGGTCGCCGTATCCTGGGTCGATCCAGAGACTAACCCAGGTTATTCCTCATCATGGAATGAACTGCTGTCATTTCGGAACTCAACTCGCGAGTAGCGCAGTGTCGTGCTATTGACAACGCCCTCGATCGTCAGGCTAACTGTCTCGAACGCGGAATCTTCATTCCACATCACGGAACTCCGCGAGTGTAGGAGCGCGGTCATCGTCGACCGTCCGACCGAAAGTGCAGAGATGAGCACTGAGCAGCACACAATTCCCGTCGGTGAGAACGCCTCCGGTGCCACCGGAGCCGTCCCGGACGGGTTGAGCCCGAAGCTCTACAACGACGACCTGGCGCCCACGAGCCGCGTCGGCCGTCGCTGGAGCAGCTACAACATCTTCACCCTGTGGGCCAACGACGTCCACAGCCTCGGCAACTACGCCTTCGCCATCGGACTCTTCGCGCTCGGGCTCGGCGGGTGGCAGATCCTGACGGCGCTCGTACTGGGCGGCGTCTTCCTCTTCCTGCTGCTGAATCTCTCCGGGTTCATGGGCGAGAAGACCGGCGTGCCCTTCCCGGTCATGAGCCGCATCTCGTTCGGCATCCGCGGAGCCCAGATCCCCGCCCTCATCCGTGGCGGTGTGGCGATCGCATGGTTCGGCATCCAGACCTACCTCGCGTCCGTCGTGCTCCGGATCATGCTCGTCGCACTGTTCCCAGGGGCCGCCGACCTGGACACCAACCGCTTCCTCGGGCTCTCGACCCTGGGCTGGATCTCCTTCGTGTCGCTGTGGGTGATCCAGGTGATCATCGTCAGCTACGGCATGGAGATGATCCGTCGCTACGAGGCCTTCGCCGGCCCGGTCATCCTGATCACGATGGTGGCGCTGGCCATCTGGATGCTCGGCAACGCCGACTGGACCATCGCGTGGTCGACGCCCGACTCACTGACCGGTGTGGACATGTGGCTCCAGATCATCGGCGGAGCCAGCCTCTGGGTCGCGATCTACGGCACCTTCGTCCTCAACTTCTGCGATTTCACGCGCAACGCGGAATCGCGAAAAGCCATCGTGCGCGGCAACTTCTGGGGTATCCCGCTCAACATGCTGCTCTTCGGCGGCATCGTGATCGTCCTGGCCGGTGCGCAGTTCCGGATCAACGGCACGGTCATCGAGTCGCCGTCGGACATCGTCCAGACCGTCCCCAACACCTTCCTGTTGGTGCTGGCCTGCCTGGCCCTGCTGATCCTCACCGTCGCGGTGAACCTCATGGCCAACTTCGTCGCGCCGATCTACGCGCTGTCCAATCTGTTCCCGCGTCATCTCGACTTCCGGCGCGCAGCGCTCGTCGCCGCGATCATCGGACTGGTCATCCTGCCGTGGAACCTCTACAACTCACCCGCGGTGATCAACTACTTCCTCGGCGGACTCGGGGCACTGCTCGGCCCGCTGTTCGGCATCGTGATGGCCGACTACTGGCTCGTCCGCCGCTCGCGGATCGACGTGCCCGCGTTGTTCACCGAAGCGCCGGACGGCGCCTACCATTACCGCAACGGTGTGAATCCGCGGGCGATCGCCGCACTGGTACCGACCGCCGCCATCGCCCTGGTGATGGCCTTTGTTCCGGCCTTCGAGGTGGTCTCGGAGTTCTCCTGGTTCATCGGCGCCGGTCTCGGCGCGGTCGTCTACCTGGCGGTCGCCGACCGTCGTGGACCGTTCGCCGAGGTGTCGGGGGAGCCGATCTCCGTCGCCAGCACCCACTGATCGCTGAAGGAGGACATCACCGTGCGCATCCTCGTCGCCAACGTCAACACGACCGTGTCGATGACCGAGGCCATTGCCGACTCGGCGCGTTCGGTCGCCTCGCCGGGGACCGAGATCGTCGGCATCACACCGCGTTTCGGTGCCGACTCGTGCGAGGGCAACTTCGAGTCCTACCTCGCCGCCCTCGCCGTGATGGACGCGGTCCTCGCCTATCCCGACCCGTATGACGCCGTGATCCAGGCGGGCTACGGCGAACACGGCCGGGAAGGACTACAGGAACTCCTCGAGGTCCCCGTCGTCGACATCACCGAAGCCGCGGCGTCGACGGCGATGTACCTGGGACACCGGTTCTCGGTCGTGACGACGCTGGACCGGACGGTCCCACTCATCGAGGACCGGCTCAAGCTCGCCGGCCTCGACCAGCGCTGCGCCTCGGTCCGGGCGTCGGGACTCGGTGTGCTGGAACTCGAGTCGGACCCCGACAGGGCGGTCAAGGCGATCGTGGAACAGTCCACCCGTGCCGTCGTCGACGACCACGCCGAGGTGATCTGCCTCGGGTGTGGCGGGATGGCAGGGCTCGAGGAGCAGGTCCGCGAGGCAACCGGGGTCCCGATCGTCGACGGCGTCCGGTCGGCCGTCACCATCGCCGAAGGGCTTGTCCGGATGGGACTCTCGACGTCGAAGGTCCGGACCTACGCCCCGCCGCGGGAGAAGAAGATCACCGGCTGGCCGTTCAACCGCTAGCGCTGCGGAGTTTCCTGCGGCCACCGCGGATCCCGGCCGGTCAGGCCGGCGAGCCGGTCGACGAGCGGTGCGTCGTCGGGCACCTCGACCACCGGTCCGAACATGCCCTCGCGCTCGTCCTGCGGCTGGGGCGGGTGGTGGAGGTCGAAGACGACCTGGAGGATCTCATCGGGGACGTCGAACCGGACGCCCGCGGCGTGTGCGACGTCCCAGCCGTGTAGCACCAGTTCCGACAGGGCGACCCGTCCCATGATCTCGGCGGGCAATTCGACGCCGCCGGCCTGGGTCATGCCCTCCCAGGCGTCCGGGTCGTCCCATGACTTCGCGAGGTCGTGCACGTGATGGCGCAGGTCGTCTCGCCACTCCGCCGGCAGGTGGCTCCGGTTCTGGGCCGGATCCGGCGGCGTGGAGGTCAACGGGCCGAAGTCCTTGCGCGCCGCGGCCGCGAACGCCTGCGACAGGCCGTCGACATGGGCCAGCAGCGCGGCGAGGTCCATGCCGAGACATGGTGTCGGGCGGTCCAGATCGGTGTCGGCGATCGTGGCGGTCATTGCAAGCATGTGATCGGCGGCCGCCGATATCGATCGCGACTGGGTGGTGTCGGTGGGCATGGGACTCCCTCTCGTGGTGTGAGCACTCATCGGGGCTGACCCGCCCGACGCCGGTTTCTCATCGGTGGCGCACCGGATGTGCCCGTACTCTGACCGGGTGACCTCTCCGATTCGCGAGTACACGACCATCAGTCATCCACAGCCGAAAACCCGTGTCTGGCATGAGATCCAGGGGGACGGTCGACCCGTCGTCCTGCTGCACGGCGCCTTCTCCGGCGCGTCGTCGTGGGGCGGGCAGGTACCTGCCCTCGTCGAGGCGGGGTGGAAGGTGTTCTCTCCGGAGCGGCACGGCCATGGCCACAGCCCGGACGTGATGGACGAGTTCCACTATGCGGACATGGCCGAGGAGACGATCGCGTATCTCGACGAGGTCGTCGACGGCCCCGCCGAGATCGTCGGGTGGAGTGATGGTGCGGTCGTCGGCGTGCTGGTGGCGCTGCGCCGGCCCGATCTGGTCCGTCATCTGGTCCTGATCGGTCAGTACTACAACAGTTCAGGGCGTGCCGTCGGTGGCATTCTCGATGCACTCGACACCGCCGACGACGAGCTGATGGGTTTCTTCGCGGCGGAGTACGCGTCCGAATCCCCGGACGGGGCGGACCATTTCCAGGTCGTGTTCGACAAGACGATGGCGATGATCAACTCCGAGCCCGAGATCGATCTCGGCGATCTGGCGGCGATCACCGCACCGACGCTGGTGATGCAGGGCGATCGAGACGAGGTGACTCTCGAGCACAGCCGCGACGTCGCCGCCGCCATACCGGGAGCCCGGTTGGCCGTGATCCCCGGGACGCACCTCATCCCGATCGAGGCGCCTCAGGCGGTGAATGCGGTGATCGTGCAGTTCTTGAGTGAGGAGTGAGCGCGACGCCTTGTCAGTCCTGGGTCATCGCCGTGAAGGCGTCCGCCATCGAGGGGTAGAGGCCGAGTGTCTGATCGAGCCCGGACAGCCGCAATGGCCGCGTGACCGCGGGATGTTCGGCAACGACGCCGAACCGGCCGCTCGGGGTGACGGCCGCGCGCGCGGCGAGGAGCGCAGCGATGCCGGAGGATGCGAGGAAGTCGGTGGCGGTGAGATCGATGATCAGTCCGCGGGGTTGCTCGCTCACCGCTTCCAGAACGGCTGCGCCCAACCGCGGAACGGTGAGCAGATCGATGCTGCCGTGAGAGGTCAGGATGACGAGCTGATCGCGCTTCGTGGAGATCACCGCCAGTGCGCGACCTGCTGAGGAGGCGTCGTGGTCATCGTCGACGACCACCGGTTCGAACCTGTCTGCCTTCATGTAGCGCTCCCTGTCCGCTCGACATCGCCCATCGGTGAGATGGCAGCGCATCGAGATTCGCCTGTGCGGCTACGGCAGTTGGCTTCGCCGGTGCCTTCGGTGTGTCTCTCGGTATGACGTTCGGCGCGGTAGGCGATACGGATTGCCACGGGGAAGCCTCATGCGCGCGGGCCGACGGTGGCGGAGTACGCGGCCACCGCCACCACACCGATGAGCAGCAGATACCACCCCGCGGCGTGCTGGAACGCCAACAGATAGAGCGCGGTCAGCGTCGTGGCGCAGAGTGCCGCGGCCAGCACGGCCGGGAGCCATCGACCGTCCCGCAAGACGAGTATCGCGGCCTGGCACTGCAGCCCGAGATGGGTGAGCGTCAGGACCGCTCCGGCGCAGCCCGTCCCGACCCACCCGGGCACAGTGCCGAGGCCGTACAGGGAGGCGGTCGCCGGCGTCGCCAGGACCGCGATCGAGCCCAGCCACGCCCGGATTGTCGGGGACGTGAAACGTGCGAAGTCGCGGTTTGCAGAAGCGCTCTCGCGTCGATCGACGGAACTGTGCATGACTTCTGTCTAACGCACTACGTGCATCGGCGGTAGTATGCACAATATTGTCCATATGGACGAGAATGTCCACGAGAAAGCCTTCGGGAGGTCGACGATGGACAGTGAGGGCGAGCCCACCCTGCGGGACCCGGTTCGACGTGCCTACGAGGTGTGTCCGGTCGAAGTGAGCGTCGCCGTTCTCGGCGGCTCCTGGAAGATGACCATCGTCAAGAACCTCCTCGAGGGGCCGATGAGGTACGGCGCTCTGGGGCGTGCGGTCGGTCCGGTGACGCCCCGAGTGCTCACCCGCCAGCTTCGTGAACTCGAGAGCGACGGCATCGTGCAGCGCACCGCCTTCCCGGAGGTCCCGCCCAGGGTCGAGTACTCGCTCACCGAACAGGGGCAGGCGCTGGGCCCGTTCGTGTCGGCACTCAACGAGTGGGGGAAGAACTACGCGACCGAGGTCATCGAACCGAAAGTCGCTCGGCAGGGGAGCTTGGCGCCGGCGCTGTAGTGTTCCGCGGAACACTCGTGACCTCGGGTTGAGGCCTGAGCATTGTCGGTGCTGGACGATACATTTCTCCTGTTCCTGTCGGTCGGATCTGGGGGTTGCGTTGGGGGTCAGTGCTTTCGTTCTCTTGGGGACGTTGCGTCGATGTTCGACGGTGCGGATCCCGGGTCGTTGTCTGATGAGGTTCTCGAGGCGAGGGTGTTGGGGTATGCCGCGCAGATCACGGTGCTGACAGCGGGTTTCCTTGAACTGGTGGGGGAATTGGATGAGCGGGAGTCGTGGCGGGGGCCGGGGATTCATTCACTCGCGCATTGGTTGTCGTGGAAGGCCGGCATTGCACCGCGAACGGCGCATGAGTACCTGAGAGTCGCAAAGGCGATACGAGAGTTGCCGGTGATCCGCAAGGCTTTTGGCGAAGGTCGGTTGTCGTATTCGAAGGTGCGGGCGT